>JANXVU010000044.1 GCA_025351485.1 Candidatus Eiseniibacteriota bacterium
GACGATAGCGCTCGTGGATTGCCTTGAGGTACTCGTGCCGGCCCATGCTGGTCATCTCCATTTCACCCTCCCGGGGGAGGGTAACAAGTTAGATGACTCGACGATCCACCCTCGGGTTACATATTAGGCGGCGCGATGCGCATACTTGACAATCTGATCGCGGTTATTGTATTGTAGGAGACGCTAATTGATTCCATGCCGCACGCAGCTTCAACTGAAACACGTTCACGTTTTCGCGGTGCCGAGACGCCTGCGTATGGACAACTGCCCCGTACATCTACCAGGAGAAAGCAACATGCGTAAGACCGCTATCATGCTTCTCGCGTTTGGCCTCGCGGCCACCGCGGCTGCTCCCGCCTTCGCGGTGAGCCTGATGACCGAGACCTTTACCTATGCGAATGGAAACCTGGCGCTTCCGGTTTCGGTTTCCGGCGGCAACTGGGCGAACCACAGCGGCGTGGGCACCGACATCCAGGTGACCGGCGCGGTGGCCGTGGGCAACATGAACAACGCTCCGGACGACAACCGCTCGTTCACCGCCCAGGACAGCCAGAGCGTGGTCTACGCATGCTTCCAGTGCATGATCCCCACGATGGCGGCGGCGCCGCGCAACAACTACTTCGCGCACCTCAAGGACGGCGGCACGTCCAACTTCGTCACCCGCGTGTTTGTCGCTCCGGTGGCGAGCACCAGCTCGTTCACGTTCGGCCTGTCCCACTTCTCGGGCACCCAGTCCGACCAGTGGGCGACCCCGCTCAACTACGGCCAGTGGTACACGGTCGTGATCAAGTATGACGGGCCCAGCAAGACCTCCAAGTTGTGGGTGGATCCGGTGAACGAGTCCAGCACCAGCATCACCACTACCTACGTAAGCGGACCGGGCCGCAGCATCATCTCCTCGTTCGCGCTTCGCGAGAGCACCGGCGGCACCGGCGGCAGCCCCTTTATTTACAACGTCGACAACATCAGCGTCGCGACCACCTTCGGTGACCTGGGTTGCGGCAGCCAGGGAACGCCGGCTCGCGGCACCACCTGGGGCAAGCTGAAGAACATCTACCGTTAGTCAAAATCGGCAGGCTATGATGGACGGCCATCCCCATGCGGGGGTGGCCGTCTTTCTTTTCGCGGCCACGGGGTCGTCACCCTCGAATCCGGAGCGCTCATCTGACCGGTTCCAAGCAAAACCCGCCCCCCGGCGGCCCCGACTCTCCGAAGGGTCCGTTGGCGCGCGCCCAGGGTCGTCCCGATCCGCGACTTCTGGCGCTGGCGCTCCTCCTCGTGGGCGTGATCGTGGCGGCAGTGCACTGGCCGGTCCTGGACTGCCGGGCCCTGGCGCTCGACGATGCAGCTTTCGTCACCCACAACCCGCTGGTCACGCATCCTTCGTGGAACTCGGCCGGCCGGTTCTTTGGCGAAGTGCTGGAACCCTCCACGGTCAAGGGCTACTACACCCCGCTCACCATGACGTCCCTGATGCTGGACTACGCCATGGGCGGGCGTCCGGAGGACCCGCGGGCCTTTCACCGCACCAGCCTCCTGCTCCATGCGCTCTGCTCCATGCTGCTGGCGCTCCTCCTGTACCAGTTTTTCGGCGGCCTGGTCCCCGCCGTGGCGGCGGGACTTGTGTTCGGGCTGCATCCGCTGATGGTCGAACCGGTGGCGTGGATCGCGGAGCGAAAGACCTTGCTGGCCACGCTGTTCGCCCTCGGGTCGATGCTGGGCTATCTCCAATACTGCTGGCGGAAGGAGTGGCGTTGGATGGCCGTCTCGGCCGCGCTGTTCCTGCTCGCGCTCCTGTCCAAGCCCACGGTGGTGATGCTTCCGCTACTGCTGCTCCTGCTGGACTACTGGCCGCTCCGAAGGTTCGACGCCCGGGCAATCCCGGAGAAGTGGCCGCACTTCCTGCTCGCGGCGGCGTCCGGAGCGATCACGCTGGTGTCGCACCAGCGCACCGCCGGAATCGGGGAGGCGTCCTCCTCCGACTTTCTCCAGGTGCCGGTCCGAGTGGGGTATCTGTTGTCCTTCTATCTCGGAAAGATCGCCTGGCCCTCGGACCTGTGCATCGCCTACCCGCCGCCCGACCCGTTCACGCTCTCGAATCCGGTGGTGCTCGGCGGAGTGCTTGGGGTGTGCGCCCTCACGGCTCTGCTGTGGATGCGCCCGCGGCGCGCCCGCGGTCCGCTGGCCTGCTGGCTCTTCTTCGTGCTCGCCCTGGCTCCCACGCTGGGCGCGGTGAAGTACAGCTGGGTGATCGCGTCCAACAAGTACGTGCATTTCCCGGCCATCGGGCTGGCGGTGCTGCTGGCATCCACGCTTGCGGCGGCGTGGGGATCGCCGCGGCTGAAAGCGCCGGTTCCTCGGGCGGCCCTGGCGCTCGTCCTGTGCGCGCTGCTCGCCTTCGAAGCCGCCGGCGCGCGCGCGGCCCTTCGCAGCTGGACGGATTCGCTCACCCTCTTCCGACAGGCGGCGAGGCTGGCGCCCGAATCTTCGGTCATCCAGAACGAACTCGGAGTGTTGCTGGAGGATTCCTCCCCGGAGGAATCAATCACTCACCTCCAGCGAGCGGTCGAGCTGGAGCCCGCCTATGGCGAGGCCCAGTACAACCTGGGTGTGGCCCAGGGAGAACACGGAATGCTGGCCGAGTCCGTCCTGCATTTTCGGGAAGCGGCGCGCCTGTTGCCCGCGGATGCGGACGCCGCCTACAACCTGGGTGCTGCGGTGCGTCTGCAGGGCCGGCTGGACGAGGCGGAGGCGCAGTTCCGACGCGCGCTCCAGCTTCGGCCGGACCATGTGCAGGCGATGCAACAGCTGGCCGGGTTGCTGGCCGCCCGCGGAAAGTTCGAGGCGGCGATCGCGGAATTTCGCAAGGGCGTGGCGCTGGCTCCCGATGATCCGGGACTCCGGTTCGGATTGGCCGCGGCGCTGTCGCTGTTGGGCAGCCACGCGCGCGAGTCCGTCCAGCAGATCCGCCAGGCTTTGAGGCTCCGGCCCGATTGGCCGGAGGCGTTGAATGCGCTGGCCTGGGCCCAGGCGACCAGCTCCGACGATTCCATCCGAAACGCCGGGGAGGCCCTGCGGCTTGCTTCCCAAGCAGTGGAACTCACAAACAGGCGGCGTCCCGACATCCTGGACACCCAGGCCTCGGCCCTGGCCGCCCTGGGCCGGTTTGCCGAAGCCGCCCGCACGGCGGGCGAAGCGGCGTCCATGGCCCAGCGCTCGGGGGCGGTATCTCTCGCCGCTTCCATTCGCTCGCGGGCGGCCCTGTATGAGCGCGGAAAGGCCTATACCGAAAACCCGGCGCAAGGTTCCGCCAAAGTCCCCTGAGCTTTGGCCGTCCGGGATCGTTCCCGGGTGGGGGAGAGCGGGCCGGCGGCCGATAAACCCTCGGGAGGTGCGTCTTGACGGAACCCTTCCCGGCCCGATAGAATCCAAGAGTTGAAGGTATTGTTTGGCGCGCCTCGCGCGGGCCCTGAAAGGAGCAGTCATGCCGGAAGTTACGTCGATAGTTACAGTTACCGAGAGGGCCGCACAGGAGATCAAGACGGTCATGGAGAAGCAAGGCAAGGCGGACGCCTCCCTGCGCATCTACGTGGCCGGCGGCGGCTGCTCGGGATTCCAATACGGGATGCAGCTCTCTTCGCAGATCGAAGAGGGCGACCAGGTATTTGAGGTCCACGGAATCAAGGTGGTGGTGGACCCGATGAGCGCCCCGCACCTGCAGGGCGCCACGGTGGACTGGGAAGGTTCGCTGCTGGGCGGCGGGTTCAAGATCGAGAACCCCAACGCGGTGAAAAGCTGCGGCTGCGGCCAGAGCTTCCAGGCCAAGGGCACCGAAGAGCCGGAAGCCGGCGCCGGCGGGTGCGGTTGTGGCAGCGGCGGTTGCGGCAGCCACTAGACTTCCATCTCAGGAAAATCCAGGCGGGGGGCCTTCGGGCCTCCCGCTTTTTTTGTGAGCCATCACGAACCGGTTTCGCGGAGGCCCGGCCCGGTCTATTCTACTAGCGCTTCGGGCGGCGCCATCACGACCAGGCTTCGCGCGCCGGGAAGCGCTTCGGGAGGATCCAGATGATTCATCGCGCCCTGCTTGCCGTTCTCCTTGCCTCATTCGCATGCGCCGGGGCCGTATCCCCCGCGGCCGCCGGCCCCGAAGGCCGCTGGCGCGGCGCCATCACCATCGCCGGCCAGCAGATCCCCATGCGGGTCGAGTTCATCCGCGAGATGGACGCCTATTCGGCGACCATCGACATCCAGGGCGCCAAGGCGCTCGCGCTTCAGTCGGTGGTGGTCCGGGACGACTCGGTCCGGTTCATACTGCCTTCGAACCTCGGCTTCGCGCGATTCGAGGGAGTCCAGGCTGGCGACACCCTGCGGGGCGTGTTCACCCAGGCCGGGCTGGCGGGAAGCTTCAAGATGATGTTCTCGCCGCCGGAGCTCCCCTCCAGGCACGAGCGCCTGCCCTACACCGAGGAAGAGCTGGAATTCCGCAGTGGCGAGGTGAAGCTCGTGGGCACGCTCAGCGTGCCGCGCGGCCCGCGGCCTCTTCCCGCGGTGCTGCTGATCACCGGCAGCGGGGCACAGGACCGCAACGAGCAGATCTTCGACTTCAGGCCGTTCAAGCTGATCGCCGACCGCCTGGCCCGTGACGGCATGGTGGTGCTGCGCGTGGATGACCGCGGCGTGGGGGAGTCCACCGGCAGCATGGCCGGGGCCACCAGCAAAGATCTGGCCGCGGACGTGCGGGCGGGTGTCGACTTCCTGAAGACCTGCCCGGAGGTGGACACCAGCCGTATCGGCCTGTGCGGCCACAGCGAAGGGGGAATGATCGCCCCGATGGTGGCCTCGCGCTCGCACGACATCGCCTTTGTCGTGATGGTCGCCGGCCCCGGGGTTCGCGGGGACAGCCTGCTGTTGCTCCAGGACGAGGCGATCGCGCGGACCCACCACGCAAGCGAAGAGGACATCGCCGCCTCGCGCGCGCTCCAGCTGCGGACGTTCGCCGCCATGCGGTCCGATTCCGGGTGGGCGGACTTGCGAGAAGCCATCCGGGGCGCGGAGCTCGCCGACCTCGGCAGGGGTCCCGACACTTCCGCCGCCGCCTCCGCAAGGGTGGATGCGAGCGCAACGGCAATGGCCGATGCCCAGATCTCCCAGGTGCGCTCGCCCTGGTTTCGGTTCTTCGTGGACTACGACCCGGTCCCGGCGCTGGAGGGGGCCCGGTGCCCGATGCTGGCCATCTTTGGCGAGAAGGATACCCAGGTCCCCGCGGGCCCCAACCGCGCGGCCATGCTGGCCGCCTTCTCCCGGTCGGGAAACAAGGACGCCACCTGCGTGGTGATTCCGCGGGCGAACCACCTGTTCCAGGAGTCCGACTCCGGGGACCCCAACGAGTATCCCGGCCTCAAGCATGAATTCGCTCCGGGATTCCTGGACACGCTGAGCCGGTGGATGACATCGCGGGCGTTTCCCGGGAAGCGCTGAGGGCCAGGATGCTCAAGGTAACCACATGTAGATACTAGGTTTAGGGATTTCGCCCCATTTTCGGGTGTTCTTGCAACCTTTTCGGCGCGCGCCTCGTCTTAAGCTGTGAAGGCCGGAGCTCCACACCCCGGCCTCCGAAAAGCGAGCGTAGCGTTTCCACCTCCGTGGCGTTGCGAACGTGATGCGAGTCGAAATATCCCCGCGGATGAAATGCGCAAGCACACACATCCGTGAAGAGATCGCCGGGCGGGCACACCCGGCGATTTTCTTTTTTGGGCCGGGCACACGGGGCCGATGGGTTAAGATCAGCCACAAATGCCAGGCCGCTCAAGCCTCCTGGGCCGGTTTTCCGCCCTTTCTGCCGTCACGCTCGCCGTGCTCGCCCTCAGCCTGGGGGCACTCATGTCGCGCGCTCTCGAGGACCTGGTGCTCGAGCGCGCCCGCGAAGACACGGCGCAGTTCATCCGCCAACACGTGCCGGTCTACCTGAAGGGCATCGACCTTTCCCGTCCGCCGGCCGACAGCGCCGCTTCCCGTCGGCTCGCCGATCACGTCCACGAGATTTCGATCGGCTCCCACATCGCCCGCGTCAAGATCTGGAACCCCGCCCGGCAGGTGATCTATTCCGACAATCCCGCCCAGACCGGCAAGACCTTCACCGACAACGAGGAGCTCAACGAGGCGCTCGAGGGCAAGGTGGAGGCCGAGATCAGCGGGCTCGACAAGGCCGAAAACGCGGGGGACCGGGGAGGATTCAAGCGCCTGATGGAGCTCTACGTGCCGGTGCAGTCGCCGGGCAGTACCAGGGTGGACGCGGTGTTCGAGGTGTACGAGGACCTCTCGGACATCGACCGGGGCCTGGCCCGGGCGCGCCTGAAGGTGTGGGGCGTTCTTGCGGCCGGGATGCTGGCGCTGTACTTCGCCCTCTTCGGGATCGTGCGCAACGCCTCGAGCACCATCGACAGGCTGCGCCGGGAAGAGCTCGCGCTCACCGAGGAGCTTCGCCGCAAGGAAATCCTGTCGTCCCTGGGAGAGCTTTCGGCGGTGGTGGCCCACGAGATCAAGAACCCGCTCTCCATCATCCGCGGTTCGGCGGAAACGCTCCGGCGCGAGAGCCCTCAGAAGCCCGAGGACGACCAGTTGCTCGGGTTCATCGTGGCCGAGGTGAACCGGCTCAACACGCTGGTGGGGAGCCTGCTGGACTTCGCACGCCCGCGCCCCGCGCATCGCTCGCCCACCGATGTGCACGAGGCCGTGCGCGAGGCGGCCCGGGTGGTGGCCTCGCCGGAGACCCGGGTGCAGCTCGAGCTCGGCGCGCGCCGACACGTGCTGCAACTGGACCCCGACCAGCTAAGGCAGGTGCTCATCAACCTGATCAAGAACGCCGAAGAGTCGCTCGAAGGCGGCGGCGAGATCCGGGTCGCCACCGCGGACGAGGGCGGGAGCCTGGTCCTGACCATGGACGACACCGGCCATGGCATTCCGGAAGAGGACCTCGAAAAGGTGTTCCTGCCCTTCCACACCGGAAAGGCCACCGGAAGCGGACTGGGCCTGCCGATTGCCCGCAAGCTGGTGGAGGCCGTGGGTGGGCAGCTGCGCCTGGAGAGGTTGCCGGGCCGGGGAACGCGCGTGCGCCTGGTGCTGCCCGCGGGAGAGGGAGCCTGATGTCGGCCAGCAAGATCCTCATCGTGGACGATGAAGAGCGCATGCGCGCGCTGCTCGAGCGCCTGGTGCGCCGCCTGGGCCACCGGGCCGACACCGCCGGCGACTATCCGTCCGCCCTCGCGAAGCTCCGCGAGAACACCTACGAGCTGTTCATCACCGACGTGCGCATGCCCGGCGGGGACGGCCTCTCCCTGCTGAAAGAGGCACGCGCGCTCGACCCGGACATCGCGGTGGTGGTGATGACCGCCTTTGGATCCATTCCCGACGCCGTGGGGGCCATGCGCGCCGGCGCCTTCGACTACCTTGAAAAGCCCTTCGAGATGGAAACCATGGAACTCCTGATGGAGCGCGCGCTGCAGGGGCGGCGCGTGGCCCGGGACCGCGACTATCTGCTCGGGGCGGTGGACGAGGAGTCCGGCTTCGGAGAGATGGTGGGCTCGAGCGAGGCCATCCGGGGGCCCCGCGAGCACATCGTGCTGGCGGCCCGGACGCGCTCCACGGTGCTGATCCGGGGCGAGAGCGGCACCGGCAAGGAGCTGGCCGCCCGCGCGCTGCACCGCCTCAGCGTGGACCGCGACCGGCCACTCATCAAGGTGAACTGCGCCGCCATTCCCGAGCAGCTCATCGAAAGCGAGCTCTTCGGCCACGTGAAGGGCTCCTACACCGGCGCCACCGGCAACCGCGTGGGCAAGTTTGCCCTGGCCGATCAGGGCAGCATCTTCCTGGACGAAATCGGATACCTGCCCATGGCGCTGCAGGCCAAGCTGCTGCGCGTGCTCCAGGAGCGGGAGTTCGAGCCGCTCGGATCCAGTGAGCTGGTCCAGGTGGATTGCCGGGTGATCGCGGCGACCAGCGTGGACCTGGAAGGGGCGGTGCGCGCTGGAAGCTTCCGGGAGGACCTCTTCTACCGGATCAACGTGATCCCGGTCCACCTGCCGCCGCTCCGGGAGCGGCTGGAAGATCTGCCGGAGCTGGTGCGGGCGATCCTCTCCAAGCTGGAACGCAAGCTGGCGGTGCGGGCGCCGGAACCCGACCCCGAGGTGCTCGAGGCGTTCCACGAATACGCCTGGCCGGGGAACGTGCGCGAACTGGAAAACGTCCTGGAGCGAGTGGTGGTGCTGAACCCCGGCCCGCGCCTGCAGCTGTCCCACCTGCCGCGTGAAATCGTGGAGGCGTCCCCGGTTCCGCTGCCCGAGGGCCAATCCGATTTTCGCTCGCAGGTGGAGACGTTCGAGGCCGGGCTCATCCAGGCGTCGCTTCGCGAAACCGGGGGCCGCAAGAAGGAAGCCGCGGAACGGCTCGGAATCACGCCCCGGAACCTCAGCTACTATCTCTCCAAGTACAAGATGTCCTGACCCCGGGCGTCCGCCAGGATTTCCAAATTTGCTTCGGGTTTCCCAATTTGGTAAGCGATCCACCCGCCGGGATTTGCGGGCCCGGAGCGGCGCCCCGCAAAGGTAGATGTTGCAACACATAATTTGCCCGTCCGGTGGGTGAGACGTGGCACGGAACTTGTATTAGATAATTCCCAGTTCCTTTGCCGGGGGACGGCGCCCACACGCCTGTGTTCGCCCCGGAACTGGAATGGGCCCCGTTCCGCATGACCCACCATCAGGGGGAAAGTGGATGGGATGAGCGGATTTTGGGGCCCAGTTTTCCTGGTAGTTGCCGGTGGATACGCGGGGTTCGAGCCGCGGTGGAGCCGCCACAAAAACGAACCGCCCGGGCCTCACGGTCCGGGCGGTTCTTCTTTGTATTCCTCCGCAGGGGGCGGCGCTCCGCGTTTCAGGCGCCCGCGCTCGGCGAGCGCGCTGCGAAGCACGTATTCGATCTGCCCGTTCAGGCTCCGCAGGTCGTCGGAGGCCCATCGCTGCAGGGCCTCCAGCACCGCCGGATCCATCCGGAGCAGGAAGGGTCTTCTTTCGGCCACGGCGCCCGCCTGGGTCTAAGGGTAGAGCGTTCCCGCGTTGACCACCGGCTGCACGTGCCGGTCGCTGCACAACACCACCAGAAGGTTGCTGACCATGGCCGCTTTACGTTCCTCGTCCAGGACCAGCATCTTGTTCTCGCCCAGCTTCTGGAGCGCCTCCTCCACCATGCCCACCGCGCCCTCCACGATCTTGAAGCGCGCGGCCACGATGGCGCTGGCCTGCTGGCGCTGCAGCATGGCGCCGGCGATCTCGGGCGCATAGGCCAGGTGACTGATGCGCGACTCGATCACGCTGACCCCGGCCTTGGACAGGCGGTCCTGGATTTCGATCTTCAGCTGCTCGGCGATCTCGGCGGTGTGGCCGCGCAGCGCCAGCTGCCCCTCCATGTGCGCGTCGTAGGGGTGGGTGGTGGCCAGGTTGCGCAGCGCCGATTCGGTCTGCACCACGACGAAGTTCTGGTAGTCGTCCACCTGGAACGACGCCTCGGCCGTGTCCACCACCTGCCAGACCACCACCGCGGCGATCTCGATCGGGTTGCCGTCGAAATCGTTCACTTTGAGCTTGGCGCTCTCGAAGTTGCGCACCCGCTGCGACACCCGCTTGCGGGTGCTGAACGGGTTCACGTGGTGAAAACCGTGCTGCTTGAGCGTGCCGACGTAGCTCCCGAAGAGCTGCACCACCACGCCTTCGTTGGGGTTCACCACGGTGAGCCCGCCAAGGCCGATCGATGAAAAGACCAGCGCCAGGATCGAGACCGGGATCATCAGGACGATGCCCATCCTGGTCGAGGCGATCAGCATCACGACCGAGCCGATGATGCACAGGATCAGGAACAGCATCATGGGGACACCGGGAATCGTTCGAAGCTCTTTCTCCTGGTACATGTCTCCCTCCTTTTGGTTGACATCATTATGATATCACAATGGTATCGGGAGATTCCAGGAATTCTTTAGCGGAGAGTGGCGAAAGGGTTAAGGCATTACGCTGCAACAGGTTAAAAACACAACGGCCCGGATCGGGGAACGCCTTGGCGCTCCGATCCGGGCCTGAATTTGGTCGCTGCGGGAACCCTAGCGCGCGTTCCGGCGCTCCAGGGCTGCCTTCTTCAGAGCACGGCGACGCTTCCAGCGTGCCTTGATCTGGTTCTTGCGGACCGTCTGCTTGCTCTTGGGCAATGTGCCTCCGGGTTGTTGTTGGGATTGACCTAGCCCATGGAGACTAAGGCCCCGTGCCCCTCCGGTCAAGCCATCTGCAGGGCTGCACCGAAGGGGCGCTCCTGATAGACTGACCCCGCTCACGCGAAGAGACGGCCCCCCCGCCGCGAAATCCGAATCAGAAAGGTCCCGCCATGATCCAGAGCACTCCGGAAGTCCACGCTCCCGCGCAGGGCCACCAGAACCCCAAGTCGCACCCCATGACCAGCGAAGACATCTGGCGGCTGCTGCGCGTCGGAGCGCCCGCGATCAGCGGCGACGGACAGGTGGTGATCACCGCGGTCACCAGCTACGACATGGAAAAGAACGAGGGGCGATCCAGGCTGTGGCGAATTTCTCCGAACGGCGGCGAGCCTCGCCCGGTGACCACCGCCGACCTGTCGAGCCGCGAGCCCGCGCTCAGCCCCGACGGTACGCGGCTGGCGTTCGTGCGCTCGGCCCCCGGCGAGAAGCCGCAGCTGCACGTGATGCCGCTGGACGGCGGCGAGCCCGAAAAGTTGACCGACCTGCCGATGGGCTGCTACGACCCCCGGTGGTTTCCGGACGGAAAGCGAATCGCGGTGCTCGCAAACCTGTACAAGGATGCGCCCACGCCGGCCGGGACCAGGGAACTCATGGAGACGCGACAGAAGGAGCCGGTCAAGGCGATCGCCACCGAGGACCGGCTGTTCCGCTTCTGGGACCGCTGGCTCACCGACGGCGATGTGCCGCACCTGTTCGTGCTGGATCTTGAATCGCGCGAGCTGCGCGACCTGACCCCCGAAACCCGCCGCTGGTTCGAGCTCATGGACCCGGGCGGCCAGTACGACATCTCGCCGGACGGAAAGGAGATCGCCTTTTCCGCCAACTCCAGCGAGCCGCCGCACGAGCGCACCAACTGGGACATCTTCACTCTCGACGTGGCCAGCGGTGCGATCAAGAACCTGACCGCCGGCAATCCGCTGGACGATTCCCGCCCGCGCTACAGCCCCGACGGCAAGCACATCCTGTACGGCATGCAGGTGCAGTACGGCTTTTACGCGGACAAGGTGCGCCTGGTGCTGTTCGAGCGCGCCACCGACCGCCACATCGTCCTGACCGAAAGCTGGGACCGCTCGGCCGCCGGCTGGGAATTCTCGCCGAAGAGCGGCCGGATCGTGTTTCACGCGGAAGACCGTGGGCGCGTGGCCATCTACACCATGGGGCTCGAGGCCGGAGTCCCCACCGAGGTGCACCGCGGCGGGAACATCGCCGGGATCTCGGTGGCCTCCGATGCAACGATCTATTTCGCCCAGGACTCGGTCAGTTCGCCGCCCGAGGCGGCCTGCTGCGCGGAGGACGGATCGAACTTTCGCTGGATCTCGGGCTTCAACGCCGGGCTCTTGCAGGAAATTCAGCGCGGGGAAGTTCGCGAGCGCACCTTCGCCGGCGCGGACGGGGCCGAGGTGCAGATGTTCCTGGTCTTCCCGCCGGGCTTCGACGAGAAGAACAAATACCCGCTGGTGCACATGATCCATGGCGGCCCCCACGGAATGTTCGGGGACCAGTTTCACTTCCGCTGGAACGCGCACGCGTTCGCGGCCCCCGGCTACGTGGTGGCGCTGGTCAACTTCCACGGCTCCACCTCGTGGGGCCAGGAGTTCGCCCGGTGCATCCTGGGCGGATGGGGCGACCGGCCGTACCGCGACATCATGGCCGCGACCGATCTGCTGGAAAAGGAACCCTGGATCGATCCCACGCGCATGGCCGCCACCGGGGGATCCTACGGCGGCTACATGGTTTCCTGGATCGCCGGGCACACCGACCGCTTCACCTGCCTGGTGAACCACGCGGGGGTGTCCGACCTGCTGGGGCAGTGGGCCAGCGACGTGGCGGAGGGCCGGGAAGTGTCCATGGGCGGATCGCCGTGGGAAAACCTGGACCGGATGGACGAGTGGAACCCCATCCGCCACGCTTCGAACTTCAAGAGCCCGATGCTGGTGCTGCACGGGGAGCGCGACTACCGCGTGCCCTACACCCAGGGCCTGCAGATCTACAGCGTGTACAAGGGCATGGGACTGCCAGCCAGGCTGGTGGTGTTCCCGGACGAGAACCACTGGGTGCTCAAGCCCCGCAACTCGCGCATGTGGTTCGGGGAAGTGCTGGGCTGGCTCGGCCGATACCTCGGGCCCGGCAAGTCCTGACATAAGTCTTGCCCGCCGCCGGGAGCCGCGCCATGCTCCGGGCGGCGAGTCCGATGATCGATGGCTGAACTGCCCGCGAAGGGACCGCGCGGGACTCCGGTCTCCAGGGAAGGCGAGTGCCGTGCCGCCACAGACGCAGCCTAACGCCCGACAATTCGAAGAACTGCTGGAGGAGCTGCGCGGCTCCGCCGCCGCGATCGGCCTGGGCGTGGCCGCCGCGGCCGAATCCCCGCGCGCCGTCGTCCGGGAGGGCGACTGGGGGGACGGCTTTGCCGTCCTGGACCCTTCGCTTCGATTTCTCTTCGTCAACCCGGTGGCCGCCCGGATCCTGGGGAAGAGCCCCGCCACGCTGCAGGGCGCGAGCTTTCTGGAAGAACATCCCCCGCGGGTCCGGCAGGCGCTGGATTTCCATCTGCGGCGGGTGCTCGGCGGCGGCGCCACGTTCCACTACGAAAGCTTCAGCCAGCAACTGGGCGGATGGTGCGAGATCCACGCCTGGCCGGTGACGGGCGGCATGGCCGCGGTCCAGTTCCGCGACTCCGCGGACTCGCGCGGCAGCCGGGACCGCATGGAGTTCCTCTCCAACGCGACCGAGGTGATGGCCGCGAGCCTGGATTCCGCCACCACCCTGAAGACCGTCGCCCGCCTCGCGGTTCCAATCCTGGGGGACTACTGCCTGTTCGACGTGGCGGACGGGGCGGGCAGGATGCGGCGGGTGGCCTGGGAGCATGCGGACCCGGGCCTGCGCGAGTTCTTCGATGCCGCCTTCGCCTCCACGACGCCCGACTCCTTCGAGGACCAGCCTTTCTCCCGGCTCGCGGCTTCGGGCAAACCCGAGTTCGAGCCCGACCTCACCGATGAAGTCCTGGGGCGGTGGTCCACCGGTTCGCGGCACGACGAATTCGTCCGGCGGACCGGACCGCGCTCCATCGTGGCGGCGCCGGTGATCGCGCGGGGCCGGACGCTGGGGGCGCTCACATTTGTATTTGCGGATCATTCCGGGCGCCGCCACACGCACGCCGATCTCGACCTGGCCGCCGAACTCGCCGGCCGCACGGCCCTGGCCCTGGATAACGCCGTGCTTCACGCCTTCGCGGAGCGCGAGCGTGCCGGGGCCCTGGAGGCCGCGGCCGGCCGCGACCAGGCGCTGCTGGCCGCGCGCCAGGGTGAAGACCGGTTCCGGTTCATCGCCGCCCTGGTCTCCGAAATGTTATGGCTTGCCGGCCCCGATGGGACCTTCGAATACGCCGGTGGGGAACGCTTCGCGGAGTACACCGGCATCACGGAAGAGAAGCTGAAGTCGGGGGGATGGCCCGAGGCCCTGCATCCGGAGGACCGGGCTGCCTGCTTGGAGCTCTGGGACCGTTCGTGCCTGACCGGCGAGCCCTTCGATAAGGAATGCCGGATCCGGCGCGCCGACGGCGAGCAGCGCGCCTTCCTGGTGCGGGCCCGCGCCATGCGCGGCCCCGGCGGCCGGGTGGTCCGGTGGGTCGGATCCCTGGCCCCGATCGAGGGCCAGGGGCGCCCCGGGGACTCCGGGCGCTAGTCCCCGGGCGTGGAGCGCGTCGTCTCCATGTCCCCGCCGCCGCGAGAGATCCCGGTCCGCTTCGCCCGCATCTTCCCGCGACTTGCTATCCGGACAGCACCGCGCCGCCGTTTACGTTGATCACTTCCCCGGTCATGAAACCGCACATCCCCGACACCGCGAAAAGGACAGCCCCGGCGACGTCCTCGGGTCGCCCGATCCGGCCCAGCGGGATGCCCGATACCACCTGGCGCCGCAGCGGGCCCTTGAGCGCCTTGCCCACCATGTCGGTGTCCACCCATCCGGGCGCGACGCAGTTCACGTGGATGTTGTGCGGCGCGAGTTCCACCGCCAGGGACTTGGTCATGCTGATCACCGCTCCCTTGGTGGCCGCATAGTGCGAGTGGAACGCCTCGCCGCGCTGGCCGGCGGTGGAGGAAATGAACAGGATCTGCCCGGTGCGCTTGCGGCGCATGGCCGGCACGGCCGCCTTGCACAGGTGGAAGCACGAGTCCAGGTTGGCGCGCATGGTCTCCCGCCACGTGGCTTCGCTCATTTTGTCGATCGCCCCTTCGGTCCAGATGCCGGAGTTGAGCACCAGGATGTCCAGCCGGCCCCATTTGTTGAGCGTCGCCTTGACCAGGGCCTCGCACGCCGTGCGCTCGGCAAGGTCGCCGCGCAGCGCCAGGGCTTCGCCGCCGGTCCCGCGGATCTCGTCCACGATCTCGCGGGCGGCACGGGCGTCCTTGCGGTAACCGATGCCGACCCGGGCACCGGCCGTGGCCAGCAGGGCCGCCGTGGCGCGCCCGATTCCCCGTGAACCGCCGGTCACCAGCGCGACGCGCCCGTTCAGGTGGATCGTGACTCCGTGCCGTGTGTCGCGGATGGCGCTCATTTGGACTGGCCTGCTTTCGGCTTGGGCTTGTGATGGGACTTGCCGGCGCGGTTGCCGCTGGGCCCGGCGGGCGTTTCGTTGTTCTGTATCGCGGCGAGATCGGAGAACCGGGCCACGTAGGGCCGCGGCGCGCGCACCGAGAATCCGGCGCGCAGCACCAGCTGCGCCCAGTCCTGTTGCCAGGACACCACCCGCGCGCTGTCTTCGTCGGAGGCGGTTGCGGGCGCGCCGAACCGGCCGGTGAACTCCTGTTCCTTGGCGGCGAATTCGTCGGGCGTGGGAACGCCGGGAAACCGGAACGAAAGCTGGAACACTTTGCCGACGTTCAACTCCGCCTCGATGGTCGCCGCCGTGGATTCCGGCGAGGCAAAAGACAGCGACGAGCCGTGGTCTGCGGCCAGCGAGTAGCCCATCTGCGAGGCGGCGACCACCAGGCTATCGCGGCCCAGGCGCAGCTGGAGTTCCCCGATCCCGGCGGGCGGGGGTGCGGCGTCCGCGATCGAGGCGGCGGCCAGGATCAGCGCGACCGCGACGATGGATGTTCGAGCGGCGAGTCGTGACATGCAGGGTGTTCCTCCCGCGGCCGATTATGGGGCGGGGAGAGCGGGTTGTCTACGATGAGCCTCCGCGCGGCCCGCCCGGCCACCCCGCGTTTGCCACGTCCTCCGGGGCGTGATAAATTCGCGCCATCTGATACTGGCCTATTCCGCCACCGTCCTTTCCCCTAAGGAGCGTCGTCCCATGCTGACCGATTCCGCCGTGTCCGAGTTCCGGAACGAAGCGTTCACCGATTTCACGCGGCCCGAAAATGCTTCCGCGCAGCAGGCCGCTCTCCAGGACGTCGGGGGGAGGCTCGGGCGAAAGCACCCGGTCGTGATCGGGGGAAACCGGATCGAGGGGCCGATGTTCGCCTCCATCAATCCCTCGCACCAGGACCAGGTGATCGGCCACTTCACCCAGGGCACCGCCCTCCAGGCCGGCGAAGCCGTGGGCGCGGCGGCCAAGGCCTTCCAGTCCTGGCAGTACGCACCGGTCGAAGAGCGCGCCGGGCTCCTGTTCACGGTGGCCGCGCTCATGCGCCGCCAGCGCTTCGAGCTCAACGCGTGGATGATCCTGGAAGCCGGGAAGAGCTGGGCCGAGGCCGACGGCGACACCGCCGAGGCCATCGATTTTTGCGAATTCTATGCCCGCGAGGCGCTTCGGTATGCCGCCGAGCAGCCCACCACGAAGTGTCCCGGCGAGAAGAACCAGCTGGTCTACATCCCGCTCGGGGTGATCGCGGTGATCCCGCCCTGGAACTTCCCGTGCGCCATCCTCGCCGGCATGGCGGGCGCGGCCATCGTGACCGGCAACACCGTGGTGGTGTAGCCTTCCAGCGACGCTCCGGCCATCGCCTGGCGCGTGTACGAGCTGTTCGAGGAGGCCGGCTGCCCGCCGGGTGTTTTCAATTTCATGACCGGCGGCGGCGCCACCGTGGGCAACGCGCTGGTCCAGGACATCCGCACCCGCTCGATCTCGTTCACCGGTTCGCGCGCGGTGGGTCTTTCCATCAACGAGCTCGCGGCCCGCGCCCCCAAGGGCCAGCTGTGGATCAAGCGCGTGGTGGCGGAGATGGGCGGCAAGGACTTCATCCTGGTGGACAAGGAAGCGGACGTGGAGGCGGCCGCCACCGGCGTGGTGCAGGCGGCCTACGGTTTCCAGGGCCAGAAGTGCTCGGCCTGCTCGCGGGCGATCGTGCACCAGGACGTGTACGACGAGTTCATCGAGAAGCTGCTTCCCAAGGTCAAGGCGCTCCGGATGGGGCCCGCGGAAGAGCCCGCCACCCAGGTCGGCCCGGTGATCAATGAAAAAGCCCGGACGACCATCCTGGGCTACATCGAGCAGGGCAAGAAGGAAGGCCGGTTGCTGGCGGGCGGGGAGAAGGGCCCCGGGGACGGTTTCTACATCCAGCCCACGGTCATCGCCGACGTGGCCCCCGATGCCGTGATCGCCCAGGAAGAAATCTTCGGTCCGGTGCTCGCCGTGATCAAGGCGCGCGACTACGACCACGGGGTGGAAATCGCCAACGGCACCGACTACGGTCTCACCGGTTCGGTCTATTCCCGGAATCCCAGGGTGCTCGAAGACGCCCGGCGCCGCTGCCACGTGGGCAACCTGTACCTCAATCGCAAATGCACCGGCGCCCTTGTGGGCGTGCATCCCTTCGGTGGCTTCAACATGTCGGGCACCGACAGCAAGGCCGGTGGACGGGACTACCTGCTCCTGTTCCTGCAGGCCAAGAGCATCAGCGAGCTGGTGTAGGCCCTTTGAGTCGAAATCCCTCCGACATCCACCGCGAATTCCTGGAAGCGGGCGGGCCTCCGCCTGCTTCCACCTTTCTCCTGTCCGATGGTCGCGGCGGGGCCGCCCAGCTCACTTTGGGGGGATACCCGGCGCGCGAATGGCACGCGGCCTATCTGCCCGGCGCCGGGTTCGGCACCACTCTCCGGTGGGCATCCCCGGGCCTGGGGCTCGAATGGGCGGGCCGCAAGATATGGCTGCCCGAAGACCCCGCGGAATTCTCGGCGCTCCCGCCGGACGTGCTCCTGGAATCCTTCGACGAAGATCCCTTCCCCCGCTGGCGGTACCGCGTGGGGGAGAGCCGCCTGGAGGCCATGCTGGCTTGCCGCCACGGCGAGCCCGCGGTGGTGCTGCGGGTGCACGTGTTTGGCGCGCGCCCCGGGATGAGGCTGCTCTTTCGTCCCGCTTTTTCGGTGGCGCCGCCCGCACCCGGGGAGGTTGCCCTGCAGCCGCTGGCGCTGTTTGCCGGCGAAACCCCGCACAGCCGCTCCGTGCACGGCCATGGTGAAGACGCCCACCTGGAGGTGTTGCACCCCGAGGCCGAAACGGTCCGCGGGCCGGGCTGGGACCATGCCCCCCGCGTCTCGGGACACTGGTTCCGTCCCGCCACGCTGGCGCTGGCGCTGCCTTTCGGCGAATCGGTCCGCGACTTTCGGGTTTCCGTCTCGGGCGTGAAGTTCCTGGAGGCGGGCGAGGTGGTGGAAGCCGGGGTCCGCCGCCTGGGGGAA
Source organism: Candidatus Eiseniibacteriota bacterium (assembly GCA_025351485.1). Classification (GTDB taxonomy): domain Bacteria; phylum Eisenbacteria; class RBG-16-71-46; order RBG-16-71-46; family JACRLI01; genus JANXVU01. The sequence continues at coordinate 17,939 of JANXVU010000044.1, forward strand.
CTGCGCGGCCCGTCCGCCGCGGAGGCCTCCGGAGGAGAGCTGCTCACCCGTTCGCTGGACCGCTTCGTGGGGCGCGACGCGGGCGGAGAATGTCGGCTGTTCCCATGGCTTCCCGGGCGGGAGGCTCCCGGGCTGCGCGACTCCATGCGCGCCCTGCCCCACGCGTTGCTGGGGTTCGAGCGGTTCCATGAATCCCGCGAGATCCTGGCCGGGGCGGCGCACCAGGTGCACGCGGTGCTTCTTCCGGAAGGATCCGCCGTGGCGACCGACGAGGCGCTGGGCCCCGCGCTGCTCCACTGGATCCTGGCCGGCTACCGTCACGCGCAGATCGCGGATGATTTCGATTACCTGCGCGCCGAACAGTGGCCGGTCTGGATGGAGCTGATCGAAACCATCGAGAGCGGCGCCCTGGCCGCGCTGCGCTTCCGCCGCGGGCCGCTGCTGCTCGCCCCGGAAGTGCAGGGCCGGGCCGACCTGCCGGCGCACCTGGAGTTGAACGCGCTGTGGCACTCGGCCCTGCGGGTGATGGCCGAGAGCGCGGCCCGCATCGGCAAGTCCGAGCTGCGCGCCGATTTCGAGAGCAAGTCCCGTTCGGTCAGGCACGCGATACGCGAGGCGCTGTACGATCCGTGGCGCGAATCGTTCGTGGAGCCCGGCGCGCCCGATGCCCGCCCCCAGGTGAACGCCACGGCCCTCAAGGCGCTGGAGCTGCCGTTCCGCCTGCTGGATCTGGAGCGGGAGCGCCGGCTGCTGCTCCGGGTGCGCGAGAGGCTGTGGCACCCGCGCGGCATCCGGCTGGTGGAGCCCGGCGGGGAGGGGAGCGCAGGAGATGAAGCGCACGAGGCGCTGGTGCCCGCGCTCCTGGGGGCCTGGGCGCGCGCCGAATGGCGGCTCGGGCCGCTCGGCGGGCCCACCAGCCAGGCGATGGTGCGTTCGCGCGACGCGGCCGGTCCGCGTCTCCTGGAAGGGCTCCTCGGGCATGCGTGCCCGGTGCTGGATGCCCGGCCTCCCTTCGGCCCGCACCCCCAGGCCAATCCCGAGGAGTTGGAGCGAGCACACCTGGAAACCGATGCCGAGACCCTGGCCCTGTTTCTGCCGCAGGCCCACTTGCAGCGACCCGCACGGGAGACCCAAGTTTGAAGAAAGCGATCTTCGGCAACGCGTTCGGCCGCCGCGCGCGCATCGTCGCCACCCTGGGGCCCGCGTGCGACACGGCCAGGGTCCTTGGCGAAATGCTGGATTCGGGCATGGACGTGGCCCGGCTCAACTTCTCCCACGGCACCCACCTGGAGCACGCTCGGCGGGTGCGCCTGCTGCGCCGCGAGGCCGCGCGCCGTGGGCGCCCGTGCTCGATCCTGCTGGACCTGCAGGGCCCCAAGATCCGCACCGGGCTGCTCCACGGCGGGGCGGTGACGCTGGAGGCGGGGGCGGCGTTCACGCTGACCACGCATCGGGAAACCGGAACGGCGCTTCGGGTCTCGGTGGACTGGAAGGGGCTGCCGCGCGACGTGCGCCGCGGCGAGCGGATCCTGCTGGACGACGGGCAGCTCGAGCTCCGGGTCGAGCGGGTGCGGGGGAAGGAAGTGGCCTGCCAGGTGGTGATCGGTGGGATCCTGTCCGAGCACAAGGGCGTGAACCTGCCGGGCGTTCCCGTGTCACGCCCCTCGCTCACGGCGAAGGACCGGCGCGATCTGGCCTACGGCCTGTCCATGGGCGTGGATTACGTGGCGCTGTCGTTCGTGCGCCGCGCCGCCGACATCCGCTCCCTGCGGCGCGCGCTCGGCCCCCGCCACCAGATCATGCCGGTGATCGCCAAGCTGGAAAAGCCGCAGGCGATCGAGCACCTGCACGAGATCCTGGACGAGGCTGACGGGGCGATGGTGGCGCGCGGAGACCTGGGCGTGGAGTTGCCCGCGCAGGACGTGCCGTTGCTGCAGAAGCGCATCATCGAGGAGGCCTCCTCCCGCGATACCCTGGTGATCACCGCCACGCAAATGCTGGAATCCATGGTCCGCAGCGCGCGGCCCACCCGCGCCGAGGTCTCGGACGTGGCCAACGCCATCCTCGATGGGACCGATGCGGTGATGTTGTCCGGAGAGACCTCCACCGGCATGTTCCCGGTGCAGGCGGTGCGCATGATGAACGACATCGCGGTGGCGGCCGAATCAGGGCCGCTGTCCCGGGTTCCACTGCCGGCCACGGGCGCCCGTTCCCGGAGCGCCACCCACTCGGTTGCACTGGCGGCGTGCGCCGCGGCCGTTGGGGCCGGCGCCAGGGCGATTCTGGTGTACACGCTCAGCGGATCGACCGCGACGTTTCTTTCCAAGCGGCGCCCGGCCGTGCCCATCCTGGTGCTTACGCCGCGGGAGGACACCTGGAGAAGGATGGCGCTCCTGTGGGGCGTCACCCCGCTGATGTGCTCGTTCGGAACCAGCACCGATGGAATGCTCCTCCACGGTGAGCGGGCAGTGCTCCGCGCCGGGCTCCTTGGCAAAGGGGACAGGGTGGTGGTGGTTTCCGGAAGCGTGCACCTCCGGGCCGGGAGCGACATGATGAAAATCGCGGAATTGCGGGGCTGAGGGCGGTCCCGGCGGCGATGCGGGAGAGGCGTCAACATATTGTTAAAATATAACTTAGACACACCTGGCAGCCTCTGGAACCGAGTGTTCCAGCCGCCGATGCGGCTTCTATAATGGAAATATACCGCGTGCTGAGCAATTTCTCCATTGACTTCGGGACCGCCATTCGAATAAAATACCCCCGTAGCAAGAATTGCGGTTGCTGCGTGCCGCAGCAGCGACTCCGGGAAGCCGGAGGGCCAGATCGGCAAGGAGCGGTGGAATTGTATGTTGCTCCACGCTTTCGCCCTTGACGGATTTGGCAAGTGGCCTTATATTTTAGTATGTTATTAGTCCAGTGGTGCTTCCACGCTCATCGGCCAACCAACCCCTCTGGTCAGAGCGTGCCCGGCATCCAGGGTCGAGAGCCCATTCAAAATCTCCGATTCCCCGCTTGGTCTAGAGTTCTTGATGTTTCGTTGAAAGGCTACCTTGTGGGGGGTGGCCCAGTGTGCGGACATACGTCATAACATTGTCCGGCCCCGACATCTGCAGCTTAATTTACTCACAGGAGGCATCATGAAGCGTTTCATTACCGGGATGTTGATCGCCGCGCTGGCCGTTACGGTTGCGAGCGTGGCGATGGCGCAGGAAGAGGCGCACTACGAGGGTTACTTCTACAACAGCGCGAATCCCCCGGTGAACCCGAATCCTCTCCCGGGTATGGGTGGCCGTGGCCTCGTGACGGCGATTTACGCCCCGATGATCTCGAACTTCGTCGCCAACGAGTACACCTGGGTGATTGATGGTCTGCTGCCGACCGGAAACACGGTGGTGGGCACGACGACCTACACGAGCTACGACGTCAGCACGTGGCCCGCGACCATGACGATGTACGAAGACCCGGCGAACAACGCGCGCCCGACCTTCTACTTCTGCCCGTCCGACATCCACCCGCTTGACCCGCGCTACAGCGACGGGCCCATCTACCTGAAGGGTCACTTCGTCTCCTTCAGTTCGCAGTACGACGTCGCGACCCAGCAGGGCACGTTCACCGGCCAGATGAACTGGGACGGTGGCTCGGCGAACGGTTTCGGCAAGATCGCGCCCGGCCGTCGCGGCGCCTACACGTTCGGTGGCACGACCTCTCAGTTCTTCGCCTGCATTCCGTTCGCGGCCGGCTACGACCAGGCGATGACGGGGCGGATCTTCCAGCTGACCACCGGTGCCAAGCACACCACGTGGGGCCAGCTGCGCAACCTGTACTCCAAGTAGCGGCAAGGTTTCACGGCGCTAGCGCGCCGCAGTTCGAAGCCTCCAGGGAGTCCAGTTGAGAGCAAAAGGTCAATCAGGGGGGATGGTTCCGGAGTTAAAACCGGGACCATCCCGCACCTGTTTTTCAGTCCTTCTGGCATGGATTCACCGGCAGCATGGCTTCGCCAGCATGGAAATTTCTCGAGCGCCTGGCTCGACATCGTTCAGGGATCCCTCCAAAGGAGGCGCTACAGTGCGCAAGTTGGTAATCGCGATTGGAATCTTCACCGCCCTGGCCACGGCCGGCACGGCGTTTGCCCAGGAAGAGGTGCACTTCGAGGGCTACTGGGTGACCAACCCCGTGGGCGGCCCGGGAACTACGCTCGATGGCCGCGGCCTGGTGACTGCCCTGTACCCGCCCCTGGTTTCGAACTTTGTTGCCAACGAGTACACTTGGACGACCTCCGGTTTGTCCGTGGCCGGATCCAGCGTGGTCGGCACGACCACCTACCAGACGTTCAACCTCGCGGGCGCCCTGTTCACCATTTATGAGGACGCCACGCAGGATGCCCGGCCGACCTTTTACCTTTGCCCGAGCGACATTATCGGAGCGGACGGTCGTTACCAGAATGGCCCGATCTACCTCCAGGGACACTACACGGCGTTCAGCGCGACCTTCGACGTCGGAACCACGACCGGCACGTTCAACGCCCAGGTGAACTGGGATTCGGGTTCCCACCTGACCGATTTCACGCCGGCCAGGCGCGGGGCTGCCAAGTTCGGCGGCACTACCACGCAGAATTCCACCGGCGCCTGTATCCCGCCGGGTTACCAGATCGGCATGACCGGACGCATCTTCCAGGTCACGACGGCCTCCAACGAAACCAGCTGGGGCACGTTGAAGAAGGTCTACCGCTAGAAGTCGGCTTGACTGCTGAGCGAATCCGAAGGGGCCCGCGGCCAACGCCGCGGGGCCCTTTTTTTTCCCATTTGGCGGGATCGTGCCTTCGAAGGCGACTTCCCGTATACTCGGCGCATCCAACAGAGGGCGATTGTCACTCTTTCCAGGGGACTCCCGGAGGATTCATGGGCTCGTTTGCGGGAACAGACTTTTACGACCTCGACTCGCTCCTCACCGAAGAGGAGATCATGGTCCGCGACTCGGTGCGCCAGTTCGTGGACGACCGGCTGCTCCCTGTAATCGAGCAGCACTACGAAGACGCCACCTTCCCCATGGAACTCATCCCGGCCATGGCCGACCTGGGGATCTACGGCGCCACGCTTCCAACGGAATACGGGTGTGCCGGCCTCGGCTCCGTGGCCTACGGCCTGGCGATGCAGGAGTTGGAACGCGGCGATAGCGGAATTCGCAGCTTCGCCTCGGTCCAGGGCGCCCTGGTGATGTACCCGATCTTTGCCTATGGCAGCGAGGAGCAGCGCCGCAAGTACCTGCCGCGGATGGCCAAGGGGGAGTTCATCGGATGCTTCGGCCTGACCGAGCCCGACTTCGGCTCCAACCCCGGCGGAATGATCACGCGAGCGGTGGAGACCAAGGACGGCTACCTGATCAACGGCGCCAAGATGTGGATCACCAACGGCAACCTGGCCGACGTGGCGATCGTGTGGGCCAAGACCGAGGGCGACCGCATCCAGGGCTTCGTGGTGGAAAAGGGCACCAAGGGTTACAGCGCCCGGGAGCAAAAGCGCAAGTTCTCGCTGCGCGCCTCGGTCACCTCCGAGCTCATCTTCGAGGACTGCCTGATCCCGAAGGAAAACATCCTGCCCGAGGCCAAGGGCCTGAAGGCGGCCCTGGGCTGCCTGTCGCAGGCGCGCTACGGGATCGCCTGGGGCGCCATCGGCTCGGCCATGGCCTGCTATTGCACGGCCCTCGAGTACTCCAAGACCCGCATCCAGTTCGACCGTCCGATCGGGGGATTCCAGCTCCTGCAGGCGGAACTGGCCGACATGGTGACTGAGATCACCAAGGCCCAACTCCTGTGCCTGCAACTGGGCCGGTTGAAGGAGCGGGACCAGGCGACGTTCCCGCGGGTGAGCATGGCCAAGCGCAACAACGTGGCCATGGCCCTGGAGGTGGCGCGCCGCTCCCGCGACATCCTGGGCGCCAACGGCATCACCAGCGAGTACCCGGTGATGCGCCACATGTGCAATCTCGAGTCGGTCAAGACCTACGAAGGCACGCACAACATTCACACCCTGATTATCGGCGAGGCCGTGACGGGGATCTCTGCTTATCGCTAGAACGATCCTTGCTCCGGGCGCCGCTGCCCTTCTTGCACTGACCCTGCTGGCCGCGCCGGGAACGGCCGCGTCATACCGTGGCCCGGAAGGGGATTCCCTTCCGGGCTTTCTTGTGAGCGCCCGGGCAGCGCAGACCGCGGGCCTGCGCGTGGGCGACGTGGTGGAGGTGTCCGCCGATCCCGCGCTGGGCGAGGCGCGCCGCATGCGGGTGGCGGGGATTCTTCCGATCAAGGCCGACCCGGTGGACATCGGGCGCGGCACGCTGTGGGTGAAGCTGCACTTCACCGACCTGGCCGGACTCACCGGGCGCGATGACGACGCCGATGAAGTGATCCTCAAGGCCCGGTCGCCCGCCGATGCCAACCTTCTTCGCGACCGGCTCAACTCCATGGGCACGAGCTTTCGCGCCTACTCCAGCGACGAGCTGGCGCAGAAAACTTCGCAGACCTTCGAGGTGATCTCCCTGTTTCACCAGGCCATCAGCCTGATCACGCTGGTGGCCGGGGCCGTGTTCCTGCTGGCAATCCTGTTATTCAAGGTGCAGGAGCGGCGGCATGAGCTGGGGGCGCTGCGGCTGATCGGGATACGCCGCCGCAGCCTGCTGGCGTTCCTGTCCATGGAGGCGCTGGGGATCGCGCTGGGCGGCAGCGTGCTGGGGATCCTGCTGGGACGGCTGGCCGCGACCGTGGTCAATTCCTACTATCAGCGCTTCTACCACACCACGCTGGTGTTCGCGTCCGTCACGCCCTCGGTGGCGGCTTCGTCCCTGGCGCTGGGCATCGGATTCGGGCTCGGCGCGGGGCTGCTGGTTTCCGCACGCGTGCTGCGCACGCCGCCGCTCGAACTGCTGGGGCGCTGAGATGGTCTTCTTCCTGGCGTGGCGAAACCTGGTCCGGAGCCGCACCCGGACCCTGCTGCTGTGGGTCGGTATCTCGGTGAGCGGAGCGCTGCTGTACGACATGGTGATGCTCTCGGGCGGGCTCGAGGCCAGCTTCGGGACCATGCTCAAGCAGATGAACCTGGACATTCGGCTCACCCCGCGCGGCGCGCTGCCGTTCACCGCCGATGCTGAAATTCGGCAGGGCACGCCCCTGGTGGAGGAGATCCGCCGCGACCCGCGGGTGGCCAAGGCGCAGGGCTACTACGGGACCACCCTGTACTGGCGGGTGAAGCCCGGCGATGTTCCGCGCCCGGCGTTCGTGATCGGCGTGGATGGTCCGGCGCCCGAGATGTTCCGGCTCTCTTCCGGCTCGGCGCGCACGCCCACATCGCCGCCCTCGATCTGGCTCAACCGGCACCTGGCCGCCGAGTCCGGGGCCCGGGTTGGCGATACCCTGGAGATCACCGGCCCGCCGTCCGACGCGGTGATGCGGGGCGAGACGCGGGTAAGACTGCCCGTCGGGGCCATCGGAGAATTCCGTTTCGACTCCGCCACGCAGAACAGCTTTCTTGCGCCGCTCGAGGTGGCCAGGCGCCTGCGCGGGTCCGGGGACCAGGACCCGCTCTCGCTCATCGCGCTCCGGCTGGTGCGGCCCTCGGAGTCGCCGTCCGTGGCCGCGGATCTTCGCCGGCGTTTTCCCCAGTGCGAGGTCTACGAGACCCGGGACCTGCTGGCCCGGGTGCGCGGGCAACTCACCTACTTCACGCAGTTTTCCGCCATCCTGGGAAGCATGAGCTTCATCGTGGCGTGGCTGCTGATCTCGACCCTGCTGGTGCTGTCGCTGAACGACCGGGTGGGCGAGTTCGCGGTGCTGCGCGCCATCGGGATCCGGCCAGGGCGCCTGGTCCAGGTGATGCTCGTGGAGAGCCTGGTGTTCGTGCTGGTGAGCGTCCCATCGGGGCTCCTCCTGGGCCTGGTGACGGCGGGCCGGCTGGACGCGCTGCTCCTGCGCGGCCCGGGGCTTCCAGCGGACCTGCATTTCTTCGTGGCCACGGGGGCAGCGACGCTCCGGACCGTGGCGCTGTTGTTCCTGGCGGGCGCCCTGGGCGCCCTCTATCCCATGATCCGGGTGGCGCGGCTTCCGATCTCCTCCACCCTGCACGAGGCAGTGACATGAGTGATGTGAATCCCCCGGTGGTGCTCGAGGCGCGCAACGTCACGCGCGAGTACGTGGTCCCGGCCGGAACGGTGCACGCCTTGGGCGGCGTCAGTTTGCAGGTCCGGGCGGGCGACTTCGTGGCCGTGACCGGGCCTTCCGGTTGCGGAAAGTCCACGCTGCTCCACCTGCTGGGCCTGGTGGACGAGCCCACGTCGGGCGAGGTGCTGCTGCGCGGCGAGCCCGCCGGAAATCTCGGGGAATCGCGCCGGGCATCGCTCCGACTGCGGAGCATCGGGTTCATCTTCCAGCGCTTCTACCTGCTCCCCATGCTCACCGCGGAAGAGAACGTCAGCCTGCCGATGATGGAGGCGGGCGTGCCGGCGGCGGAGCGACGCGAGCGGGCCAGGGAGCTGCTGGACTACGTGGGGCTTTCGAACCGCATGGGCCACCAGCCCTCGCAACTCTCGGGTGGGGAGATGCAGCGGGTCGCGATCGCGCGCGCCCTGAGCAACCGGCCGGGGGTGGTGCTGGGCGACGAGCCCACCGGAGAACTGGACGCGACCAACAACGAGCACGTCGCGCGGCTTCTGGCGCGGCTGGCGGCCGACGGCACGGCCGTGGTGGTGGTGACGCACAATCCCGAACTGGCTTCCATGGCAGGGCGGGTGCTGCGCCTGCGCGACGGGCGGGAGGCGGAGTGATCCGGCTGCTGCTGCGCAGCCTCTTCGAACGTCCGCGGCGGACCGCGCTGTTCCTGCTGGGCTACGCGTTGGGAGTGGCGGTGGTGACCTCGCTTCTCTCCGTGGGGGAAGCGGTGCTGAACGAGGCGCGGGACAAGGACCTGCTGGGCGGCGGGGACGTGATCCTGTTGCCGCTGGGGATCGACGTGGAGTCGCTCAAGGTGGGCGGGGCCACCGCGCTCTTCTACAAGATCCCGGGGCTGCGCTTCCTGGAGCGCTCGGTGTTGAAGAGCCCCCGCGTGGAGCCGCTCCTTGCGGCCTCCTCGCCGCGGTTCGCGGGCGAGCAGTTGTACCTGCGCGCGCACGGCCGGGTCACGCCGGTGGTGGCGCTGGGCACCGTGCCTTCCCGCGAACGCCAGGTGCTGCCCGGCTGCTCCTGGCCCGACTCCTTCTCCGACCTTCCCGAAGAACGCGGGCTGCTGGATCCCACTCCCGAGGAGCAGCTCTGCCAGGCCGACCATTTCCACGCCCCGCCCCCGGAGGCCGCGCGCCTGAAGTGGGCCGAGTGGCACTACTTCGAGGTGTTCGATCCGGCCACCCGGCGGTTCGCCTACCTCAGCTTCCAGGTTTTCGGGGATTGGCGATCCGGCCAATCGTTCGGAGGGATCCTGGTGCAGCTCGGCCGTCCGGGCCGCCCGGTCGAGCGTTCCATCCGCCTGGTCCAAGGGCGCGAAGTGCATCCGTCGCTGGAGCGGCCCGACCTTCGTCTTGGGCCCGCCTATGTCACGCTGGAGGGCGGGGAATACCATGTGAAGTTCTCGGGCGCCGCCGGGATGTCCGGTGACATCCGGTTCACGCCCGACTTGAAGCAGAGTTTCGCCGCCGGCGAGATCCGCGGCGACTCTGGTTTTGTCTCCGGCTACGCCGTGCCGTTCCTGCGCGGCAAGGCGGTGGGGAGCATTCGGAGTCCCGGCGGCGAGTGGATGTTCGACCAGGCCGTCGGATACCACGACCACAACTGGGGCGGGTGGAAGGACGTCACCTGGAACTGGGGCAAGGTCTCCGGGGATTCCATGTCGCTCCTGTACGGGCAGGTCAGCGCCGCCGATCATCGCCAGCCGGGGTTCGCGGCGCTCTTTTCCCCGCAGGGGCTCCTGGGCATCTTTCGCCCCGACAGCGTGCAGGTGGATTTCGGCGGTGCCCGCTTTGCAAGGACGCCGTTCGGCGTCTCGCCGGTTCCACGCCGCGTCGCATTCCGCGCCCTCGCCAGCGAGCGCGACTCGCTGGATGTTTCGATCAGCGTGGTGAGCGCGGAGGCCACGCCTCTGCCCGCGGACCGGGACTTCCGGCCGGCCGCCCTGCGAAGGGCCACCCGGGCCTTTCTGCAAATGCGCGGGGACTACACCGTGCGTGCTAGACTGGACGGCGCGTCCCGGGTTCTGCGCTCGCCCGGCCCGGCGGAGACCTTTGCGCCGCTGCGCCACGCCGACTGACGCCGCCCATCCCCAACCAAGGAGTACCGGCATGCGCCCGCGCGCACCCCTCGCTCTTCTTTCAATGCTTTTCGTGGCCGCCGCGCTCATGGCCGCCGCCCCATCCACCCGCGCCGCCAGGACCGCGGTGGACTCCACCCGGGTTCTCGCGGATATCCGTTATCTCGCATCCCCGGCGCTGGCGGGACGCCGCACCGGCGAACCGGGCTGCGACACCGCGGCCGCGTACCTCGCGGAGCGATTCCGCGAACTGCACCTGGTTCCGCTGGGCGACGACGGGACCTATCTGCAGCACCTCGCGGTCACCGTGGGGGTCAAGGAAGCCGGCGACAATCGCCTTTCCGCAAACGTGACCGGGCAGGACCGCACCTGGAAGCCCGATTCCGATTTCATACCGTTGAGCTTTTCCGAAAACGGGGAGATCTCCAACGTCCCGCTGGTGTTCGTGGGCTACGGGATCACCGCCGAGGACAAGCACTACGACGACTACGCGGGCGTGGACGTGAAGGGCAAGGCGGTGATTTTTCTGCGCCGCCTGCCGGGGCTGGGAGACTCCAGCGCGATCTTCGGCCGGGTGGACCGATCGCCCTACGCCGACCTGCGCTTCAAGGCCAGCAACGCCCTGAACCACGGGGCGGTGGCCGCGCTCATCGCCGAGGGCCCGCGGGGGCGCCGCAACGACGCGGACGTGCCGTTGCCGCTGCTGGTCGACCAGGGCGTGGGGGGCGCGCACATCCCCGTGATCAGCGTGCGGCGCGAAGTGGCCGCCGCATTGATCGGGCCGGGCATGGATGGCGTGCGGGCGCTGCTGAAGCCCGAAGTCGCCATGGACGCGGTGGAAGCGCTGCAGGCACGCATGGATTCGCTGGGCCGGGGCGTGGGCTCCACGCTTCCGGGTGTGACGGTCTCGCTCAAGGTGGACCTGCTGCGCAACCGCCGCCGGGTGGCGAACGTGGCGGGCATGCTTCCGGGCGCCCGCGGCGTGGGCGACTCCGAGGTGGTGGTGATCGGGGCCCACTACGATCACCTGGGAATGGGCGGCGCCGGATCGCTGGAGCCGGACAAGCACGCGATTCATCCGGGCGCGGACGACAACGCCTCCGGCACGGCCGGCGTGCTGGAACTGGCGCGCGTGTTCGGCAGCGATCCGGGAGCGCTGAAGCAGTCCATCGTGTTCCTTTGCTTCACCGGCGAAGAGGAGGGGCTCTTCGGGTCCAGTTACTTCGCCTCCCACAGCCCCATCACCATCGGCAAAGTCTCCACCATGATCAACATGGACATGATCGGGCGCATGCGCGCGGACAAAGTGGTGGTTAGCGGCACCGGCACTTCTCCCGCCTTCCCCGCGCTGCTCGCCTCCGCGGCCGCCTCCCACGGGATCAAGCTCAGCACCGAGGCCAGCGGCTATGGCCCGAGCGACCACACCTCGTTCTATACCCGCAACCGCCCGGTGCTGTTCTTCTTCACCGGCGCCCACCCCGATTACCACAAGCCGGGGGACACCTGGGAAAAGATCAACGCCGGCGGCGAGGCGCGCCTGCTGGAAATGGTGCGCGACGTGGCGGCGGACCTTTCTTCCCGCGATTCCGCCGTGGCGTTCAGCCGGGTGGCGGCGGACACGGCCCACTCTTCCGGCGGCGAAGGCTACGGGGGCGGGGGCTACGGCCCGTACCTGGGCACGGTGCCGGACTTCGGCGACAACCCCGACATCAAGGGCGTGCTGCTCTCGGGCGTCCGCGAGGGTAGCCCGGCCGAAAAGGCCGGCATCCAGGGCGGGGACATCCTGGTCAAGTTCGGCGGCGCGGCCATCGGAAACCTCTATGACTACACGTACGCGCTGCGGGCCCACAAACCCGGGGACATCGTGCCGATCGGGCTCATCCGAAAGGGACTGGTGGTGACCGTCACAGCGACGCTCGGGAAGCGCAAGTGAGTCCGGCCGCGAAGAAGAAGTCCGCTTCCGCGCGCCGCGTGCCGTCCGTGCCCACCGTGGACGACTTCCTGAAGCATCGGGACCGGTGGCTGGGGGAGCAGGCGGACGCCGGCATGCTGGGCACCCAGGAGATCGCGGAACGGCGGCGCGCGGGCTACTTCGAGATGCTCGAGCGCGTGCCCATGCGCCTTCGCCGCGCGGTGCAGGACCAGGTGATGTGGGCGTGCTTCGGGATGCGGCCGCCGAGCGTGCCCGAGGGGCTCCGCCGGATCCAGTCGGCCATCGACGACCGGCTGTGCATGAGCGCGGTCTATTTCTCCGCCTACACCCGCACCACCCGCCGCCGGATCCTGCGCCCGCACCGCATCCTGTGCGCGCCGCTGGCCGACTATCTGTTTGCGCGCGACCCGGAGAGGCGCGAACTGGCCACCTACCGGGTGGACCGGCTGCAGGAGTTCGAGGTCACCATGGAGAAGTTCCCACGCGAGCCGCACATCGAATGGGAGGACTACATCCGCCCCGACCTGTTCGCGCGCCAGGAGCTGGCGTTCAATCTACGCATGCGTTTCCGTGGCCGGGCGGCCCAGGAGGTGAAGCGCGACAAGGCCCGCTTCCGCGGGGCCCGCCAGAATTCCGATGGCAGCGTCACCCACGTGTTCCGCGCCGCGGGCGACGCCTACTACATCCACCTGGCCCTCACTCTGTGGGCCTGGAACGCCGAGGTGCTGGCTCCGGAGGCCTCGGTGGAGAGTTTTCGCGCCGCGGTGGAGGCCCTGCCGGAGCCGCCCCCGAGGGACTTCCTGCGCTGGTCGGCCTCGCTCGCGAAGGCCTGACTTCTCCCTGGCAGACTTCCGGTGATCCCCGCCGCATCCCCCCGGTCTGAGCCCCCCGCCTCTCGCAAGCCCCTGGACCGCTTTCTAGCGCAAGTCTTGGCAGGCTCTTACGCGCTCATTGGCCGGATGCGGCCCCGGGCGGCCTTAAGGTACTCCCGTGCGACGAAACGGGTCCATGAGAGCCCGCCACCGGAACCACGGGAGAGATTCATGTCGCTGGAAAGCCACCGGCCGTTTCATTCCGCCCTCGAATACCTGGTAAGCCTCTCGCAGGCGGCCACCTCCCGCCGCACGGTGCGCGGGCGGTGCGCGCAGCCGGAAAGCTGCCCGGCCGTGGCGGAAGCCGCGAACATCCTGGAAATCCACCGGCGGCGCGAGCAGCTCAGCCTGCTCTCGGAATCGCCCCACGAGCGCGGCCCTTTCGGCCTCGCGGACCGGTGCGGGTTTCACGTGCTGGAGGTCAGGATCCTGGCCTACCTGTTTCTCTCGGAAGGGACGGCTCCCAGCGTGCCGGTGTTCCTGGACTCGCATGAGCTGGTGCGGCTGATCGCGGACGAGTCCGAGGCCGGGGAGATGCTGGGCTTCCTCGAGGACCAGGAGGCGCTGGTCGCCAGCGGGTGCATGCTGAGGATCCGGGTGGGGGAGCGCTGGATGCTGGCCCTTTCAGAGACTGGCCGCGATGCGCTGGTGAACGGGGACCTCCCGGGAAGCGCGCGCAACCGCCGCAACCGGGAACAGATGTGGCTCCCGTTCGCGCGGGGCCAGAGGATCCCGCAGAGGCACCATTCCCAGCTGGAGTAGAAGCAGGGAGATGGAACGGGCATGGCTGCACTCTGCGCGGCGGCCATGCCCTTTTCGCCGTGTTGCTGGAACCTAGGGATGGCCCGGCGGAGGGGGAGGGTCGCCCCCGTCGTGGTCACCGTCCGGGCCGTCGTGATCGTGTCCGCGTCCGTATCCGTGTCCGTGGTGATGATCGTCGCCGAACGGGAAGAACAGCCACCGGCGTGGCCGATGCATGCCCTGGCGGAACTTGGCCATCTGCGCGGGAGTCAGCACGGTCTCCAGCGAGTCCTCGAAGGACGTGCGGGTGGAATCAAACGCGGCTTCCATGCGCGAGCGCATGGCCATGATCCGCCCTTCGTTCGCGCCCATGATCGTGTCCACGCGCGTCTGCTGGGCCGGGGAAAGGCTGAGATCCTTCTGCATGCGGTCCAGCATGCGGGCCCGCATGCCGTCGTGTCGATGGTGCCGGAACGGGAAGCTCATCACGGCGCGGTCAAGAATCACTCCCCCGACCATGCCCAGCACCAGCGCCAGCACCGCCAGCGCCGCCACATTTCGCGTCCGGATTCCGTAGGTCACGCGCCCTCCCGGGGCGATTGGCCGTCCACGGGGTAAGTGGAGGGCAGCGGGAGAACCTGCTCCACCCATTCCTTCCGGGCATCGGGAGATCCAAGATTGAGGACCTGCATGGTGGGCGAGGTGTTGCCGACGGAGCTCTGCACCAATTGCAGCAGGACCACCACCAGCGCGGCGGCCGCGGCCGCCGATCCGGCCAGCCACCAGGTGGAGTCCAGCAGCACTTCGACCAGGCCGCGGCGTGGAGGAGGGGCGAACGCCGGCAGCGCCCCCGGAAGCGCCGGCATGGGGAAGGCTGAGCGGGTGCTTTCGCGCAATTCGCGCCAATCCTCGATGGCCGCTCCGCACGAGGAGCATCCACGGACGTGGGCGAGCACATCGACGCTCTCCGTGTCGCTCAACCGGCCGTCGAACCAGTCTTGCAAATGTTCCCGGTCACAGTAGTTCTTGGCCACGCTAACCGACCTCCTCGCGAACCTGCCCCAACTCCTTACGCAGCCGCTCCCGGGCACGAAACAAATGGGTGCGGACCGTGCCCAGCGGAAGATTCATGGCTTCCGCGATCTCCTCGTAACTCAATTCACCGATTTCACGCAAAAGAAAACATTCGCGCAGGCTCGCGGGCAGGCGTTCGATCTCCGCCTGGATCCGGGCCATCAATCCGTGGTCGCGTGTCCGTTCGGGCTCGACCGACAGGTCGGCCCTGCTCTCCAACGTCCGCCCGTCCTCCTGTTCCAGCATTTCCAGTCGCCTCGGTGCGCGCTTGCGGCGCCTCAGGCAATCCCGCGCGCGGTTGAGCGCGATCCGGGAAATCCACGTCTTCAGCTCGGAGTCCCCGCGAAATCCATCGAGGTGCTGGTGCACGGCCACGAAGGTGTCCTGCACCACATCCTCGGCCATGTCCGCGTCGCGCACGATGGCGAACGCCGTACGGTACACGGAGGGCGCAAGCTTTTCATAGAGATCCCGGAATGCTTCCGCGCTGCCGCTTTGCAGCGACTCCATTTGTTGTCGATCCACACCGTCCCCGATGTTGCTCCCCTGCAATGCGATCCAGGCGCGCATCCGGCCGAACCGCCGCGGTGGGAGGCCATGAGCGGGGCCGCCCCAACTGAAGTCTTGGACGACCTCTCCCGGGGGAAAGTTCATGTCCGGGCGCTCGAAACTTTTGTCGGACCGGGGGCGTCCATGCGGAGCAGGCCCGCCGGAGGCAAGGCCTCCCACCCGTAACGCCAAGGAGTCCCCGATGAATTCCCATCTTACCCACTTCCCGGCCATTCCGGGACCTATTCCAGTCGGCCGGTCGGTAGCCCCCGCCGACCCCGTGGCTGAAGTGCTGGAGGCTATCCGGCTCCGCAGGGCCCATTTCGGCGCTTTCCACCTCACCGGGCCGTGGGGCTACTGGGTGGCGCCGGGCTTCGTGGGATTGTACCTGGTCAAGGAAGGCGACCTTCACCTGGTTCGGGAATCGGGCGAGCGCGTGGAGTTGGGGGCGGGCGATCTGGCGGTGGTGATGGATCTTGCCGGCCACCGGCTGCTGCACTCTCCGGGGGCGTCCCTGCGGGACTGGGACGAGTCCGTGCCGGAGCGCGCCGCCATGGCGGGTGGAGAAGGATGGCGTCCGGCCGGGACGTGCGTGTTGCTGGGCGGGACACTGGAATGCATGCAGGCCTCCTTTGCGCCGTCGCGGCAGGCGCTGCCCGGACTGGTCGTGGTGCGAGGCTCCAGCGACCGGGCGCAGCCCTGGGTTCGCGAGATCGCGTCGTGGATGGAAAGGGAGTTGGATTCCGTCGAGCCGGGCGCCGGTGCGGCCTGGTTGCTGCTGGCGCGGCTGATGCTGGTGCAGGCGGTCCGGGTCGATCATCGCGAGCGGCCACCCCGGGCGGGCGATTGGAACGTGGCCGCGGGCGACCCGGGCATCGGACCTGCCCTGGGACTGATGCACGCGCGGCCGGAAGAGGATTGGACCGTTTCCTCGCTGGCGCGCGCGGTGGGAATGTCGCGCTCGGCGTTCTCGGCGAGATTCCATGAGAAGGTGGGGGACACGCCGTTGCGCTACCTCTTGCGCTGCCGCATGGAGAAGACCTGCGCGCTTCTTCGCGACACGCACCTGGGACTGAAACAGATCGCTTCGGAGGTGGGCTACCGCTCGGTGGCCTCCTTCAGCCACGCGGTGCGGCGGTGGACCGGCATGGCCCCCGGGGCATATCGGTCCTGCCCGGTCGTCGCGGCCGGATCCGAAATGGACGCAGTTTAGGCCGCCCCGTCCACGACAATCTCCGGCCACCTCCCCCGGTTGACACGCTCCTTCCGGCCCCACATAATCCCTGAAGGGTATGTCCCGGAAGGAGTTTGAATGCCGTATATCATTACCGAACCGTGTATCGGAACTGAAGATAAGTCGTGCGTCGAAGTCTGCCCGGTGGATTGCATCCACCCCGGGGAGAACCAGCTTTTCATCAACCCGGACGAGTGCATCGAGTGCGCCGCGTGCGAGCCCGCCTGCCCGGTGAACGCGATCTACCTGGACGTCGATGTGCCGGAGAAGTGGAAGGACTATATCCACAAGAACTCCGATTTCTTCGTCCAAGGCGGCTCCCCGATTCCCCCCTCCAAGGACTGATCCCTGGGCAGCGAAGTCGTTCACGCGCCCGAAATCGAAGGCGGCCCGTGGCTGAACTCCGGGCCGCTCTCCTTGCGCGACCTCCGCGGCCGCGTGGCCCTGATCGATTTCTGGGACTACAGTTGCGTGAACTGCCTGCGCACGATTCCCTACGTCAAGGAATGGCATGAGCGGTACGCCTACCTGGGCCTGGTCGTGATCGGGGTGCACGCTCCGGAGTTCGAGTTCGCCCGCAGCGAGTCCAACGTGGAGAGCGCCGTGGCCGAACTGGGGATTGAATACCCGGTGGTGATGGACAACGACTATGCCACCTGGCACGCCTTCACCAACCGCTACTGGCCGGCCAAGTACCTGGTGGATGCCGGCGGGTACATCCGCTACTGGCACTTCGGCGAGGGCAACTACGCCGACACCGAGGAAGCCATCCAGCTGCTGCTCGGCGAGGCCGGGCTGGCCGAGGCGCTGCCGCCGGTGATGGATCCCATCCGAGCGAGCGACGAGATCGGGGCGGTCTGCGAAAAGCCGAGCCCCGAGATCTACATGGGTCACCTGCGGGGCAAGCCGGGGAACCCCGAGGGCTACCATCACGGCCAGGGGCTGGACTACAATTCGCCCGGTTCGCTCCAGGACGACGTTCCCGCGCTCGCGGGGCGGTGGCGTCCGGAAGCGGAGTTCGTCGTATTCGAAGGTCCCGGCGAGGGGCGCGTTTCGCTCTCGTGCGCCGGGGCCGGGATCAACGCCGTGCTGGAGTCGCGCGCGAGCGGCCCATGCGTGGTGGAGGCGCTCAAGGATGGGCGTCCGGTGCCCCCGGAAGACCGGGGAGAAGACCTGGTGGAGGACCTCGGCCGCACCTGGCTTCGCGTGAGCCGACCCCGCATGTACCGGATCCTCTCCAACGCCCGGTTCGGCCGGCATGATGTCACCCTGGTCACGCGGGATCCGGGCCTGGCCGTGTATGCCTGGACGTTCGTGTCCTGCGTCAAGGAGTAGCCACTCATTCCATGGAGGGAATGTTGGACAAGCTCTTCCCGAAGATGCCCGTCGAAGACCGCCAGAGTTCCGGCGTCGAAGCACGCCGCAGGCAGGCGCAGTCCGTCGCCTGCGACATCTGCGGTTCTCCCATGCAGGAACACCACTGCAAGCTGGTCTGTCACGCCTGCGGATTCACCCGCGACTGCACCGATCCCTAGAGCCTGAAGGCGAGGAGGCCAGGTGCCTCGAGTACTGCCCGAGCCGGTCACCCACTATCTGCTGGAGCTGGCCAAGCACGACGATCCGATCCTGAACGAAATGGAAGCGCTCGCCACCGAGAAGAATTTTCCCATCGTGGGCCCGGAATGCGGGCGGGTGCTGCACCAGGTGGCGGTCATGACCGGGGCGAAACGCGTCTTCGAGATGGGCTCCGGTTACGGCTACTCCACGCTGTGGTTCGCCAGGGCCATGCCGGCGGACGGGCGCGTGTTCCACACCGACGGCGACCCCGCGAACACCGCCAGGGCCATGGAATTCCTGAAGCGGGCCGGGCAGGACAGCAAGGTGGCCTTCAAGACCGGCGATGCCCGCGAAGTGATCGAGCGCACGCCCGGCGAGTTCGACGTGATCTTTATCGACATCGACAAGCACCAGTACCCCGGAGCCTACGAGCTGGCGAAGGGGCGGGTGCGCGTTGGCGGGGCGATCCTGATCCACAACACCCTGTGGAGCGGCAAGATCGCCGACCCGTCCGTGACCGACAAGGACACCGAGGGGATCCGCGAGTACATGCGCCGCATCTGGGCGGACAAGAACTTCGTTTCGAGCTTCCTGCCGATGCACGATGGACTGGGGATGAGCGTGCGGGTGAGGTAGGGTCGGAATCTGCGGGCAATGCGGGAGGGGCGGACCGTGCGGTCCGCCCCTCTCCGTTTGGCGCCTAGTGCTTATCCAGATCCTTCAGTTCCGAGAGGATCGGCCGCCACACGTCGCCCAGGGCGATGAAGGCCAGTTCGCGGTCCGGCGGAAGTTCTCCCAGGTAGACCGGGTACTCCCACGTGTTCCGGTTGAATTCGCCGCGGTAGTCGGGCTTGTAGGACTGCCGGTGGCGCTCCTTCTGCGCCGTCTGCAGTACGTCCTTCAGCTTGAGCTTGCCCATCCGCGACTTGTAGTCGGTGTTGATCTTCTGCACTTCGGGCGACTTGGTCTTCTCCATTTCGGGGGTGTAGAGCGAGTACTCCTCCGGGTCGCCCTCGGCCAGGAAATCGGTGTAGTAGGTGCGGGCCTTGTAGGAGACCGGCGAGCTGTGCGTGGCGATGACCTCGCCGGTCCGGGCATCGAGCACCGTGAACTCCCAGGTCATCGCCACGCTGCGCTCGCGCACCACGTAGTCCATCCGCTGCTCCTCAAAGCTCACCGTGGTCTCATGAGTCTTCGGGTCGGTCTCGGTCACCTTGCGGAAGATGGAATTCCGAAGGCGGTCCACCTGGCCGTCCGTGTGCAGGCCGTAGATGCGCCCGGTGACCACCAGGTCCGCGCCTACCGCCCGGCCCACGCGCAGCGCGTCCGCGTGCTCCATGCGGTCCAGCTCGGCCACGGTGAGCCGGTTCAGCACGTCCGATTTGTCGAGCAGCACGGTGAACTTGAATTGCGAGGGCGTGATGTGGTCGGCCAGCGCGGCAAAGCTGCTCTCGTAGATCTCCCGGGTGAACCCGGCCAGGTCGGTCTGGTTCGCGAACGGCATGATGGCCACGTGCGACAGCGACTGGGCGTAGGACTCCCGCACCAGGGTCTCCACGTCGCGATACCCGGGCACCAGGTCGCGGGCGGTGAGGAACTCGGGGTAGGCGAGGCGCGGGGTGCCGGCTTCGAGCTTTCCGCGGCCACGCCGATAGTGAAACGCGGCGGCGGAATTTCGAAGCTGGTCTTCCCGCACTTCGAAGGTGGTGTCGGCGGCGAGCTGTACGCCGTATTCACGGACTTCCCGGCGGAAGCGGTCCAGCGCCAGGATCCGCTGGCCCACGACCGCCGTGTCGCGGCCCTCGCCCGCGGTGGCGATGCCGCTCTGCCGCTGGCGGATCAGCGCCTTGGCCGCTGCCCCCAGAGCTTCCCGGCCGGGCGCGTAGGTGGGATCTTTCTTGAGCGCCCGGGCGGCCTCGTCATAGGCATCCTGGGCCCGGCCGGCTTCCAAGGCCTCCCGGCTCTTGATGGAGAGTTTTTCCGGCCCCGCGCACGAAATTGCGGTCAGGGCTGCCAGCGCCAGCGCGAATCGCCATCCTGCTCGAATCATGAGCCCTCCCCGAGCTTGCCTGTCCATGGAGACGAGCCACCCTCCCGGTCTTCGGGCGGGGCTCGTCCTTGGGCTGGGTGATTCGGCTCGGGCGGCCGTGCCGTGTCCCAGTGCTACGATCCCCACTATATTCCGATCGGGGGGCCGCGGCAACGCGGCCTTGACTCCGGTCCTGCCTCGGCGCAGACTTTGGCTTCCGGCCGCCGCAGGGGTATGGTCGGCCATCAACCCGCTTTCCCCTCAGCCCATCCAGTCGAACCCCCGGGAGCGCCCGTCCAATGGGATTCCACTCCGGTCGGGAACGCCGTTCGGTGTTCCATGTGTTCCTGCTGTTGGTCTGCGGAGCCCTCGCGCAGGCGCTGCCTGCCCATGCCAGCACTCTTCGAAGCCTCAGCCCCGACCAACTCGCCCTTTCGGCGGACCAGATTGCGGTGGGGGTGGTCATCCGGCTCATGCCCCACCCGCTCGACGGGATCGATGTGACCGACGTCACCCTGCGCGTGACCGACATCTGGAAGGGCCAGCCCCGGCCGGAGGTCACGTTCAGCGTGATCGGTTCCCTCCAGGGCGGGCTGCTGCTGCCGGCCGATGGCGAAGCCGCGTTCCGGCTGGGGGAGGAGGTCGTGGTGTTCCTGGAACGGAACTCCTCCTCGGGACGCACCTGGGTGCTGGGTGGCGAACAGGGGTCCCTGGGCGTGGACGGGGGACGCCTGCAAACCACCCGGCTCGGGATGGGCGAATTGGCTCTCCGGGTGAGGAGCCGGCTGGCCGGATCCCCGCAGCCCCTGCAACTTCGCGCCACCGTGGAAGCGGAAGACGGTCCCCGCGTCACCGGCATCAGCCCGAAGTCGGCCGGCAGCGCCGCGGACGCCCGCCTGCCGGTCACCATCCGCGGCGACCATTTTGGATCATCGCCCGGACGGGTGCGGTTTCCCGACTGGTTCCGCCGCCTGGACGGATACGTGCAGGACTGGAGCGACACCCTGATCCACGCCATCGCGCCCCGGCCCGACACCACCCTGCAGATCGAAGTCACCTCCGGTCCGCTGGAGGTGCAGGACTCGCACGGCAGATCCAGCCTGGATCGCGACGGATGCCCCAACTACAGCTGCCGGCCTCCAAGCTACCTCGACATCGTCTACAACTACCCCCGCTTCCGATGGAAGGGCGCGGGCGAGGTGACCTGGCGATGCAACTCGCGGAACCTGCCCGATGGTTGCGGGGAGCAGGCGATCGGACGCGCCTTCGAAACCTGGAACGAGGTTCCGGGCTCCAGCATGTTTTTCCGGAACGGGGGGGAGACCGAAGCCATCCCGGGAAAGCGCGACGGGATCAACGCGGTGGGCTCCCTGAGCCCGTGGCCTTTCAGCCACGCGTGGATCGCGGCCACGCTTCCGTGGGCCCGTTACGATCCGGACTCGGCCCTCCTCGGCGAGTGCGACACCGGCCTCAACACCGATGACTTCAGCTTCCGCTGCGACGGCTCGGGTCTTTCCAGCCAGCCGGATCTTCAAACCATCATGCTGCACGAGTCCGGGCACTGGCTGAGGCTGCGCCACGTGAACAACAGCGACGAGATCATGCAGGCATCTTCCCTGCTCGGGCGGGCGCACCACGAACTGGGCCCCGGCGACGTCGCCGGGATCTGCCACGTCTACCCCGGATTCGGAAAGGCCCGCGCCCTCAACACCGATGCGGTGGTGTGCCCCGCCGGGGACGCCGACAGCGCCCTGATCGAGGTCATCCTGACCGACCGGGACGGTTTGCCGGCCGCGGGAGTTTCGGCGGGCGAAATCTGGGCGGATCTCTCCGGCCTGGGGCTGCCGGCAGGGGCCCGGGCCCGGGCGCCTGCCCTGGGTCCGACCGATGCCCAGGGCCGCACCAGGATCGCCGTCAGCCGCCTTTCGGGGCCGCTGGCGATGCGGGAACTTCCGATCGAAGCCCGTGGAATGGTCCTGCCCCGCCGGGCGGTTTTCGAAGCCCTGACGCTGGATCTTTCGGGAGACGGGGTGGTCGGCCCCGAGGACCTGGAACTGGCCCGGTCGCTCGACCACCAGATCCACCAGGCCGGGGGGGACCTGGACACGATGGTGTTCCATCGGCACATGGGCCACAGCTACGCCGGGGCCCGGCCGCCGGGTGCCAGAACGGCGATCTATGTCTCTCCAAATCCTTTTTCTACAACGGTTTCCATAGTATTCTCCTTGTCCCGCGGGGGGCCGGCCGAGGTGGAGGTGCTGGACGTCACCGGAGCCCGGATACGGCGCCTGTGGGGTGGCAACCTGGGCGCGGGATCGCATCGCCTGGAGTGGGACGGAACCACCGATTCGGGCCGCCCGGCAGCCTCCGGGATCTACATGGTCCGGGCCCGCCTGGACGGTTTTGAGACCGTCCGGAAGGTGCTGCGGGTGCGCTAGCCGGTTGCCTTGAGACCCCAAGGAGTGGTATTCTGATAACTCGGCAATTTCCCCAGGGTTTTCATTCGGAGTGGACCCCGAATGGTGTGATAAGGATTCGCATGAGGTTCGCTTTGGGTTGCTCGCTCGCGCTCGCCACCCTGTTCATGGGCGTGGCTCCCGCGAACGCAACAACGATTCGTAATATCAACATTTCGGGGTTCGCATTTTCACCCCAGTTCGACACCGTGATCGTGCACGATTCGGTGGTCTGGACCAATCAGGACGCCGCGACCCACGAGCCCAAGAGTGGCAGCGTGAACGGGAACTTCACGGATCCGTGGACCTCTGCAGCCCTGGGAAGTGGCGGGGTGTTCAGCCGGAAGTTTGACAAGCTCGGGATCTTCAACTACGTGTGCGCCTTCCACGGCAGCATGACCGGCAAGGTGGTGGTGATCACCTCCTTTGCCGCGGCGCCCGAGACCTGGAGCCGCCTGAAGAGGCAGTATCGGTCCAAGCCCGCGGGGCGGAGTGAGGCGGGAAAGTCCGGGGCGCTCGGCGCACGGTCCACGAACGGAGTCGCAAGCCAGCGAAGATGACTATCCGCGCGGTTCGGGCGGAATCTCACAAGCGGAACCGGAGGCATCCATGAAGCTACGGACAACGATTGCCGGCGCGCTCCTCGCTCTGGGCTGGGCCACGGGCGCCTTTGCGTTCACCTCCAACGTGTCCATCGGGGACAATTTCTTCACCCCCCGGAACGACACGATCCTGGTGGGCGATGCGGTGAGATGGACCAACAACGGATTCAACAACCACACGTCCAACGGCACGGGTTTCGAGGTGTGGGCCTCGGGAACGCTTGGGTCGGGGGGGACGTTTACCAGGTTCTTCAATAACGTGGGCCAGTTCACCTATCGCGACAACCTCAGCTCGGCGACCGGAACGATCTACGTGATCGGCGCGACTTCCACGTCGAACACCTCCTGGGGAAAACTCAAGCAGGTGTATCGGAAGGGAAACCGCGTCACGAACGCGAAACCCCGGCGCTGATCCGCCGCAGGCGACTCGCCGGTCCGGCTCACGCCGGGCCGGCCGCAGCATGTCCAACAACCATTTCCCCCTGAATCCCTACTCCCGAGGCAGTCATGAAAAAAGCGATACTCCTCCTCTTGGCCGTGGGCGCCCTGCTGCCGGCCACTGAGGCGTTGGCAGTGACCAAGATCGTGTCGATCAATGATTTCTATTTCCTGCCGCGGAACGACACCATTTCCGTCGGCGACCAGATCACCTGGAGCAACGACAGCGACCTGAGCACGCACTCCACCAGCCGGGCGGCGGTTCCCGGCAGCTGGGACTCGGGCCCGCTGGGGCCGACCGGAACGTACACGCTGCAGTTCAACACGGCGGGCACGTTTCCCTACAAGTGCAACTTTCACCCGACCCTGATGACCGGGACCATCGTGGTGAAGCAGGGGGCAACCCCGGCCAAGCCCAGCACCTGGGGCGGGCTGCGAAAGACGTATCGCAAGGCCGCGCCGGTCAACAAGGCGCAGCGCAAGTAGCCTTCGCAGGGCAGATCGGAAACAAGAAAAGGGCGGGCCTCCCTCGGGAAGCCCGCCCTTCTTCATTGTGGATTCGCGCCGGCATCGCACTTCCGCCGGCGCCCGCCACTGCCCCGATCAGATCGAAGGCGGGGCGATCCCCAGCAGCCGCAGGTAAAGATTCAACTGCGCCCGGTGATGGATCTCGTGCTCCTGCAGGTGGTCAAGGATCCAGTGCATCGTGTAGCGGCGCTCGGCGCCCTCGGGGGGCTGGAAGGCGACCACCCGGCTGAGTTCGGAGACGGGCCTTGCCAGCCACTCCTGCGTGGGTCGATGCGAGTCCTCGAGCTCCTTGAGGAGGAACTCGTGATCGGGGGCATCGATCGTGGTCACCGATCCCTGGGCGGGATCCGGGTGTTCCACCACCCAGTCCACGTACGGAAGGCCCCCCACGATGTGTCCGATCCACCAGCGCTCGGCTTCGGCGATGTGCAGGATCACCTGGCGCGCGGTCCCCATTTCCGCGCGCGGCTTGAAGTCGAAGTGCTCCCTGGGAAGCGCCTTCACGGCCAGGTTCAAATAGAACCGGTATTGCACGTCCCAGTAGGGATAGAAGGAGCGGATTGTTCCCGGGTGGTCGGCCGCCGAGAGGGCCCGGCTCGTGTCCCGGACGCGTTCGATTTCCGTGGAGGACATGGATCTCCTTGAGGTCAGGGAACGGCGCGGTGGCCGGGACCGGGGCGCTAGCTCGACTGCACTGCGCAGCGATTGGCTCCCGCCTCGAGCGGCGAGAGGTCCGGCGGGGCCTCCAGGACCCCCTCGTTGATCTGGACGATCAGCATATGGTTCGGAGGATCGGCCGGGATGTGCGCGAGCAGGCCGGTCGCGAAGGCTTCCTCGCCCTGGCCTTCCACCCGGGAGGCGGAGCGCGCCTCGGCCATGGTGGCCGCGTGGGCCACGCCGTCAAAGGGAATCGGTTCGCTGGTGTGGCCGGGCAACACCACCACGGACGGATCGAGTTGGAACAGGCGCGCGGTGAGCGAGCGGTACAAGAGCTTCGCGCGCTCCCGGGACTCGTCACCGCTGGCGGCCTTGAGATCCGGCCGGCCCACTCCCTTCACGAACAGCGTGTCGCCGGTCAGCACCGCCGCCGAGCCCACCATGTAGCTGTAACTCTCGTAGGTGTGCCCCGGAGTGTGCATCGCCCGGATGATCGTCTTGCCCACCGGGATCTCCTGGCCGTCGGCAAGAGCGGTGAAGGGATACTTCACCCGGTCCTGCGGGGGCAGGAAGTAGCGCGCCCCGGTGCGGGCTCCCAGCGCGCGGGCGCGGGAAACGTGGTCGGCGTGCACATGCGTGTCGAACACCGCGATGATCCTGGCTTTACGTGCGGCCGCCAGTTCCTCGTAGACCTGTGCCGGCAGGCATGCGTCCACCACGGCGGCCTCGCCGCTCGATACGATCATGTAGGACAGGCAGCCCTTTCCGGTGCGGCGCACTTGCAGGATTTCCGGCGCCCCGGCGGGGAGCTTCACGCTGGCGGTGTTCCAGGCCTCGCTCCAGCCCTTCATGCCGCCGACCAGGCTGTAGGCGTCGAATCCCATGGAGGCCAGCGCCTGGGCTGCCAGCTTGCTGGTATTACCCTGCCCGCATACCGCCACCACCGGCACGTCGCGCGGCCAGTCGCGGACCACCGCCTCGACCGGCGACTTGTCGCCCGCCCGCAGGGCATCGTGAGCCTCGGCGTGGGCGCTTCCGGGGATCCACCATTCGGAGCGGTCGCCGGCCCCCCGCACATCCAGCACCCGGACCGGCTTGCCGGCCTCCAGGTCCTTGCAGAGCTCGGCGGAAGTGATTTCCTGGAAGTCGCTCATGACGGGTCCTCGCTACTCAAGGGAAATTCCATGCGCCCGCGCCAGCAATACGAGCGGGTGAACCATTCTGGAGTCGAGACCGGCTTTCCGCGCCCCACGCTCCATGTGCAGCGCGCAACCGGGATTGGCCACCACGATCTCCGCCGCGCCCGAGCGGCGGATGGTCTCGATCTTCTCTTCAAGGATGGAGCCGGCCATCGAAGGCTGGAGCAGATTATAGATCCCCGCGCTGCCACAGCAGAAGTCGCTGTTTTCAAGGTCCTCGACCTCGTAGCCGGCCTCCCGCAGCAGCCGGCGTGGCGCGCTGCGCACCTTCTGGGCGTGCGCCAGGTGACACGGGTCGTGCATCGCCACCACCCGGCCGGCCGGAACCTCGGGTTTCGGCAGGCCCAGTTCCACCAGCACTTCGGTCACGTCGCGCACCCGTTCGGAGTAGCGCCGGGCGCGTTCCGCGAAGATGGGATCGTCCTTCAGCCAGTGCCCGTAGTCTCTCAGCGACGCGCCGCAGCCGGAGGCGTTGGTCACGATGTAGTCCAGCGGCTCCAGCGCTTCCACGGCGTCGATCTGGGTGCGCGCCAGGTCGCGGGCCTCGTCCAACCGGCCCGAGTGGGCGTGCAGCGCGCCGCAGCAGCCGCCGGCGCCGGGCACCAGCACTTCGGCGCCGGCCCTGGCCAGCAGCAGCGCCGCGGCCCGGTTGACGTCGGGATAGAAAGGGCGCATCACGCACGTCACCATGAAGGCCACCCGCGCCTTGGGCTCGCCGTCCGCGCACGGGGTGCGGCGGGGAAGCGTGCGGCGGGCCCGGCCCGATGGCACCGCCGGCAGGATGGCCTCGGCCTGGTCCATTCCGTTCCTCGCGAGCCTCAGCAATCCCGAGCCGCGCACCAGAGCCTGCAAGCCGCTGCGCTGGTACAGGCGCAGCGCGCCCGCCAGCAGGGCGATGGCGCCCACGCTGGGAAGCACGCGCTGGAAGGCGAAGCTTTCCGCCCATGCTCCCGAGCCCTTGCGCGGATCGCGGCGCTGGATCTGGGCGCGGGTGGCTTCCATCAATTCCCCGAACGGCACTCCCGAGGGGCAGGCGGTCTCGCAGGCGCGGCACACCAGGCACAGGTCCATGTGTCCGCGGATCTCTTCGGACAGGGTGAGGCGGCCTTCGTGCAGCGCGCGCATCAGGTACAGCCGCCCGCGCGGGGAGTCCGTTTCCACCTTGAGCTCGCGATAGGTGGGGCAGGCGGGCAGGCACAGGCCGCAGTGCACGCACGAGCGAAGCTTCTTCCAGTCGGGCGGGTCCTGCCCGTCGAACCAGTTCAGGTCGCTCACCGCTCAAACTCCATTCGCCCGGGAGAAAGCACGCCACGCGGGTCAAAGCTCTGCTTGAGCGAGCGCATCAGAGGGAGCGGGCCGGAGGAGCCGTGCCACAGCGGGATTCTTGTCTTGAGCGCCGTGGGAACGTCCAGCAGCTGCGCCGTGGCTTCCACCTGGCGCTCCTCCAGGTCTTCCAGCGCCTGGGTCCACGAGGCGGCCAGCGCTTCCAGCGATGCGCCGGCCACGCGCACGTAGAGGTGTCCGCTCGCGGCGTGCGCGTGCAGGTGCACGGCCAGCCGGTCCTCGAACAGGCCGCTCTTCCAGCGTTCGGCGAGCCCGGCCACCTGGTCGGGCAGCACGCACACCTGCGCCATGAGGTGGCCGCGCCCGTCGGGAGCCAGCGCCGAGCCGCGCGGAGCGGAAAGATCGGAGACCGCCTCCCAGAACTCGTCGGAAGCAGGTCCGTCCAGCGCGATGGGGCGCCGTCCCGCCACCAGCTCCTGCGCGCGCCGGGAGTGCTCCTCCACCAGTTCCAGGTCGCCCTCGAACAGAGCGGCCACGGTCCACGAGTCCACGCTCACCGAGGCGCGCCACGGCAGGCTGGAGTCGCGCGCGGCGGTGGCGCGGATGGCCGAGCCGTCCAGCAGCTCCAGCGCGCACGGTTCCAGGTTGGCCGCCCTCAGCACCGCCAGCAGCTCGCCGGCTTCCGATGCCGATGCCACGACGGCGAGCAGGGTGCGTCGCTTTTCGGGCAGTGCCAGCAGTCGCACGTGGATCCGGGCCAGCACCGCCAGCGAACCACACGAGCCGGTGTAGAGCCGGTGCAGGTCGTAGCCCGACACGTTTTTCACGACACGTCCGCCGGTCTTGGCGACGGTTCCGTCGGCCAGCACCGCGGTCATCCCCAGCACCCGGTCGCGCGGGGCGCCGGTGGAAACGCGCCGCGGCCCGACGCGCGCGCCCGCGAACACCCCGCCCACGGTGGCCGTGCGCGCGCCCGGGGGATCCAGCGCCAGCCACTGCCGGTGCGCGCGAAGCTCCTCTTGAAGTGCCGAGAAACGAACCCCCGCCTGCACCCCGGCGGTCAAGTCGTCCGGCTCGTACTCCACGATCTCGGACAGGCGCTCCGTGAGCAGCGCCACGTCGTAGCGCGCGGGCGGCAGCCCCACCTCGGACCAGGTGCCCGATCCGCGCGGGATCACCGCGGACCCGCTCTCACCGAGCAGCTTCACCACCGCGGAGAGTTCTTCCAGCGTTCCCGGGCGCACCGCCAGCGGCGGCCGCATGCCGTCCACCGCGTACACGGCGGCCTGGCTTCCGCCCAGCACGTTGGCCGAACCCACCATGCGGGCCAGTTCGCGCTCCAGGGACTCCGGCGGGGCGGGGGCCACTAGATCCAGGCTCCTTCGGCGGCGAAGTGGTGCGAGATCTCGCCGCACCCGCGCCCGTTGGGGAACACTTTGCCGGGATTGCACAGGCCCCGGGGATTGAACACCATCCGCACCCGGTTCATCAGTTCCAAGTCCGCCTCGGCGAAGAGCCGCGGCATGAAGTCGCGCTTTTCCAGCCCCACGCCGTGTTCGCCGCTGATGGCCCCGCCCACCTCGATGCACATCTCGAGAATTTCGTGGGAGGCGGCCAGGGCGCGGCGGTGCTCGTCGGGGTTCTCGGCGTCAAAAAGGATGTTGGGGTGAAGGTTGCCGTCGCCCGCGTGGAACACGTTGGCGACCCGAAGGCCGTGCTTGTCGGCGATGGCGGCGATGCGGCGCAGAGCTTCCAGGATCTTCGTCCGGGGAACCACGCCGTCCATCACGTGGGTGCCGCTCGCGAGGCGCCCGTAAGCGCCAAACGCGGATTTGCGGGCCTTCCACAGCAGGGCGCGCTCGGCTTCGTCCTTCGCATCCCGAACTTCGCGGGCGTCGTGGGCAGCGGCGATCCCCCGGATCCGGGCAGCCGCGGAGTCGATCCCGGCCAGCGGACCGTCCAGTTCGATCAAGAGCGCCGCATCGGCATCCAGGGGCAGCCCCACGTTGGCGTACGGTTCCACCGCCTGGATGGTAAGCCGGTCCAGCATCTCCAGCGCGGCGGGCAGGATGCCGGCGGCGATGATGGCGCTCACGGTGCGGCTGGCATCGTCCAGGTGGTCGAACACCGCCAGCATGGTGCGCACGGTTTCAGGAGCGGGCAGCAGGCGCACCACGATCTCGGTGATCACGCCGAACGTGCCCTCGGATCCCACCACCAGGCCCAGCAGGTCGTAGCCCGGGGAGTCCAGCGTGCGTCCGCCGATTTGCATGACTTGCCCGTCGGGCGTGACCAGCACCACCCCGAGCACGTGGTTGGTGGTGACGCCGTACTTGAGGCAGTGCGGCCCGCCGGCGTTGGTGGCCACGTTCCCGCCCAGCGTGCACGCCTGCTGGCTGGCCGGATCGGGCGCGTAGTAGAGCCCCTGCGGGGTGGTGGCCCGGGAGAGCCACAGGTTGACGAGGCCCGGCTGCACCACCGCCACCCGGTTCACCGCGTCCACATCCAGCAGCGCGTCCATGCGGGCGGTGGAGAGAAGCACCCCGCCGGCTTCCGCCATGCAGCCGCCCGAAAGCCCGGTGCCCGCGCCACGCGGCACGAACGGGATGCCCTCGCGGTCGCACAGCTTCACCACTTCGGCGACTTCGGCCGTGGTCGCCGGCAGCGCCACCCAGTCGGGGCGGGACTTTTCGGTGACCAGCGCGTCCGCCTCGTACACCAGGAGGTCCACCTCGTGGTGCAGCAGCGCGCCCTTGCCCAGGATGGTCTGGAGCTCGGCCGTGATGCGTCCGCGGTCCACGCGCTGGCGCCACGAACTGTCCATGGATTCGACCTGGAAGGGCATGCGATCTCCGTTGGGATGGAATTTGTGGGACGGGGATCATTGTAGGGCGGGGGGAGCGCGGGGGCAATGGGGGGGAAGCCTCAGGGGTTCGTGCTATGCCCCGCGCATTGCAACACCCCGAGGTAGACGCTCCACGGTCCCACGGTGTCCCGGTACTGGTGGGCCAGGACCCGGGAAATCTGGTGCAGGTGGGTCAGGTCGTGGACCGCCCAGGTTGCCAGCAGCTGCGAGAGCGTGACGGCTCCGAAGGCCGGATGCCGGCCGCGCCGCTCGAAGTCCTCCGGGCGCAGGTTCAGCGCTCTCAGTTCGGACAAGTTTTCCGAACGCAGCCGGGCGAATTCATCCAGCATCTGCCCCAGCGACTTGCCCTGGATCTCTCGTGCGTGTGCCAGGCGATCGAACGGCTCGAACACGCGGCTCTCGCCGGATTCCAGGATCATCTTCACCCGCGGCATCCAGTCGGTGCGTTCGCCGCTGACCAGGTGGGCGACGATGTTGAATGAATTCCAGGTCCCTTCGCCTTCATCTTGCAGTGTCCAGGATTTCGGCAGGTCGCGAAGGAGAGCGTCGAGGGCGGTGGGAGTTCGGGCGAGCAAGGCCATGGCGTCCAGTGGATCGTGCTTCATCAAGCTCCTCAAATCAGGAAAGCCGCGCCCTTGAGGTCCGCAGTTGCGCGTGCGACAACCTACGTCTTCCGCAGCGGCACGTACACGTAATGCACCTTCACCGGCCGGGGCAGCTTTTCGCTGATGATGGTAAGCGTCAGCCCCAGCTCCTCGCCGTTTTCCGAGAGCGCAAATCTGCGGGTGATGCTGCCGTTCTTGCCCTTGCGGTAGTTCACCAGCGCGCCTTCGTTCCAAGAGTCCAGGCTGGTGACCCGGCCCTCGTCCTTGTTGTTGTAATAGAACTCCGGGTGCCCGGGCAGCATGTAGTAGCGGTCCTTGTGCCAGCGGAAGATCAGGCTGTCGGAGGATACGTGGAGCCGCATGGTCGGGGAGGGATCGAGGTGCTTGTGGAGCTTGCTCTTGGCGATGCCTTTGACCGCGAAGAACAGGCCCCGCACGCCGCTCCGGATGGCGGTATCGGGGAGGTCGCTTCGCGAAGGATCCAGGCGCCACTCGCCGGCCAGCGCGCTCCAGTTGTCCGCGGCGCGCGCCGGGTGCGCCGAGGCCATGGCCAGGGCGAACAGCAGAGCGGCCGTGGCCGCGAACCGCCCCGCCGCCCCCACCTCGGTCAGGTACTCAAGCAACGAGGCTAGTACCGCGCCAGATTTGGATCCACCTGCACCGCCCAATGATCGATCCCTCCGGAGAGATTCTGAACCTTTCGAAAGCCGGCCGAACGCAGGAAAGCCGTGGCCGAAGCGCTGCGCAGACCATGGTGACAGTAAGCCACGATGGAGTCGGTGCTGTCCAGTTCCGAGACGCGGCCCGGCAGGTCGTTCAACGGAATTAACCGGGAGCCTTCGATACGCGCGATGGCCGCCTCGTGGGGCTCGCGCACGTCCAGCAGCACCAGCTTTTCGCCCTTGTCCAGGCGCGCCTTGAGCTCCACGGCGGTCAGGGCGGTTTCGTCCTCCTCCGGCTCGTCGGCGATGCCGCAGAACGCCTCGTAGTCCACCAGCTCCTTGATGCTCGGGTGGTCGCCGCACACCGGGCATTCGGGATTGCGGCGCAGCTTCAGGGTGCGAAAGGTCATGCCCAGGGCGTCGTACAGCAGCAGCCGTCCCACCAGCGGCTCGCCGATCCCCATGATCAGCTTGACCACCTCGGTGGCTTGCAGGATGCCGATCATGCCGGGGAGCACGCCCAGCACGCCCCCTTCTGCGCAGCTCGGGACCAGGCCCGGCGGCGGCGGCTCGGGGTACAGGCAGCGGTAGCACGGTCCGCCCGGGGCGCCAAAGATGCTGGCCTGGCCCTCGAACCGGAAGATGCTGCCGTACACGTTGGGCTTGCCCAGCAGCACGCAGGCGTCGTTGACCAGGTAGCGGGTGGGGAAGTTGTCGGTGCCGTCGGCCACGATGTCGTAGTCCTTGAGGATCTCCAGCGCGTTCTCGGACGTGAGGCGCACTTCGTGCAGCACCACGTTCACGTGGGGGTTCACCGAGAGCACCGAGTCCTTCGCGGAAAGCACCTTGCGGCGGCCCACGTCTCCGGTGCCGTGCAGGATCTGGCGCTGCAGATTGGACTCATCCACCACGTCGAAGTCCACCAGGCCCAGGGTGCCCACTCCGGCCGCAGCCAGGTAGAGCGCCGCCGGCGATCCCAGCCCGCCCGTGCCCACCAGCAGCACCCGCGCGGCCTTGAGCTTGCGCTGACCTTCCAGCGTTACCTCGGGCATGATCAGGTGGCGGCTGTAGCGGCGGATCTCTTCCTTGCTCAGTTTGGGCAGCTCTTCGGCGACGCCCGAACCGCCTGCCACGGAAGGCACGATGCTCACGGTGTCGCCGGCCGCCAGCGCGGTGCCCTGGCCCTGCAAATAGCGGATGTCTTCTTCGTTCTTGTAGATGTTGACGTAGCTGCGCAGCTTGCCGGAGTCGTCGAAGAGGTGCTTTTGGAGCGCGGGATACTTGGCCGTGAGTTCGCCCAGGACAGCCCGGACGTCAGGGCCGATCGCCTGGAGGCTCGCCTGTTGGGCGGCGTAGGCGCGCAGCGGCGTCGGGATCAAGATTCGGACGGACATGATTACCTCGTTCATCGAGCCACAGGAGCGGCTCTTCGTGAAAACCACTGCGGTCGTCGGCCAGGCGGTGGCTCCTGGCCTCCGCGAGCTTGCCCGATCCGACCGCGACGATGACGTAGCTGTACCAGGGCCAGGCGCCTTCGATGTCGAACCGCGAAGGCCGCGCGGCCACGTCGGGGTGCGAGTGGTAGATGCCCAGCACCGAGAGTCCCGCCGCCCCGGCCTCGCGCTCGGCCCGCACAAAGTCCCCGGGCTCGATCCGAAAGTGGCGCTGCGGCGCTT
>JANXVU010000063.1 GCA_025351485.1 Candidatus Eiseniibacteriota bacterium
CCAGGCTGCGGCGGGTGCGTGGCAAGAACCATCTGTCGGCGCTGCGCGAGGCGGTGCAGAAGGAACTGGGAATCAGGAAGCGTCAGGCAGCAGCCTGAGTGCGGAGCCGCCACTTTTCAACGGGAAACGGGATTGACTCGGCGGTTCACACCTTGCCTCCCTCGCAAACTTGCTGGTATGGTGACAGCCGATCAGGCCCCGCCTGCCATGGAGAATCAAATGGCGAGAAGCACCCACGGAAGAAACATCTTTGTTGCCACTTTGGCGCTGCTCGCGCTGGCGTGCATGGTACCCCCGCCCCTAGCGGCCGAGGATCAGCCCGATTCATCCCCTCCCTTCTTCGGTCCAGAAATCCCCGTCCTTTCCGCCGCCGACAGCCTGGCCCAATCCATCGATGTGCCTGAACGCCTCCGCGCAGCCAGCGCCGATCTCAACCGTTCGCAGCGCCTGTGGAAGGCCGGCCGCGTGGTCGAGGCCCAGATCGCCGCGGAGCGCCTCCTGAGTTCCATGCACCAACTCCGTTCCCAGCTTCCGGTGTCCTACGCCCAGAACAGCCAGATCATCTCGCTGATCCAGCAGGCCGGCGGCATGCGCCTCAAGTGCGTCCGCCAGCACCTGGCCCTGAGGCCCGCCTTCAATCCGGCCCCGGCCGAAGGCGACTCGACCGACAGCGCCGATGGCGCTGAGAGCCCCGACATTGCGGACCTGCCCTTGTCCGAGGCGGCGATGCCCTCCGATTCGCTCATGGCCTCGCCCACCGCCCAGGACATTCAGCCCGAGAACAACGACCGGGTTCAGAAGTGGATCGATTTCTTCACGGGCCGAGGCCGCAAGACCTTTGCCGCCTGGCTGAACCGCTCCGGAAAGTACATGGACATGATGGTCCCGGTGCTGCAGCGCAACGGCATGCCACCCGACCTCATTCACCTGGTGTTCGTGGAGAGCGGCTTCAACCCGACTGCCCTGTCCACCTCGGCGGCCAGCGGCCCGTGGCAGTTCGTGAGCGGAACCGCACGGATCTTCAGACTGAACGTGGACGGCAAGTTCGACGAGCGGCGCGACCCCAAGCGCTCCACCGAGGCCGCCGCGCAGTATCTCAAGCACCTGTATTCGCTGTTCCACGACTGGCCGCTGGCCCTGGCCGCCTACAACAGCGGCGAGGGCACGGTGCTGCGCGCTCTCAAGAGCCAGAACACTTTCGATTACTGGTCGCTCAAGCTCCCGCGCCAGACCGAGGACTACGTTCCCGAATTCATGGCGGCGCTCACCATCGCCCGGGATCCGGCGGCCTACGGCTTTGACGGCAAGGTAAGCGCCCCGCTCGCCTTCGATGAAATCGTGGTGCCGGGAGGCAGTAATCTTCGCGTGATTTCGTACCTGACCAGCGCATCCATTGATGAGCTGAAGAAGTTGAACCCGGCCATTCTGCGCCGGCAGGCCCCGCGCCAGAACGGCGGCGTGGTGGTCCGGGTGCCCCGCGGCAGCGGCGCCCAGTGCCTGGCCCGCCTGAAGACCCAGGACTATCCGGCCGCCCTGGCGGCCCCGGAACGCGAGCCTCGTCGGGCCAGCGCCCGCGCGAGCCACGGCCGCGCCGGGCACCACTCCAGGCACGCCGCGCACAGCAAGGCCAAGGGAAAGCACGCCCATGGCGCCGCGGGGCATGGCAAGGCGGCCGCCCACGCCAAGTCCCACGCCGCCGCCGGTCACTCCAAGACCCACGCCAAGTCTGCCGGCCACTCCAAATCCCACGCCAAGTCCGCCGTTCACGCCAAGTCCCACGCCAAGAGCGCATCCGCCAGCGGGTCCAAGTCCCACCACGAAGGCAGCACCAAGGGCAAGGGCGCATAGAAGACCCAGTAGCAGGAAACAAAAAAGCGCCCCGCGAGGGACGCCCGGTGAAACGCAGGGCGCGGCGTGTCGCGCCCTTTTCTGTTGGCCCCCGGCTACCCCTCGGTCTTCCACAATGCCCGGATCAATTCCTCCAGCACCGCCATGGCCGCATCGACGTCCGCCAGGTGGGTGTGCGGCGAGAGCACCGCGAACCGCATCACCCGCTTTCCGTCCACCGTGGACGAAGACAGGTTGATGCGCCCGTCGTCCTGGATCGCGCGCTCCAGGCGAAACTGGAACTCGTCGGGATCCCCGTTTGCGGGCAGCGCCCGAAAGAACAGCACCGAAAGCTCCGGCTCCGGCCCGACCTCGATGCCTTCCATCCCGGAGAGCCGCGCGTGGGCGTAGCGGGCGAGCAGCAGCTTTTCTTCCAGTGCAGCCTCGAAGGGCTCGGTCCCCAGCGCCTGCAGCGGCAGCCACAGCCGCAGCGCGCGGAACGGGCGCGAGAGCTCGGTGGAATAGTCCATTGGCGAGGGGTCTTCCGAGGCGTGCACGTCGCGCGAAATGTAGGTGGCCTCGAAGGCGTAGGCCGAGCGCATGGCCTCGGCATCTTTCACCAGCACCACGCCCAGGCCAAAGGGAAGCGCCAGCCCCTTGTGCGGATCCATCGCCACCGAATCCGAGCGCTCGATTCCCTTGAGGACCTTGCGACCCTCGGCGCACATCGCGAACAGCCCGCCATAGGAGCCGTCCACGTGCATCCAGATCTTTCGGTCCCGGGCGATGTCGGCGATGGAATCCAGCGGATCCACGGAACCCGTGTCGGTCGTTCCCGCGTTGGCCACGATGAGCCACGGGATGCGCCCGCCCTGGAGGTCGGCCTCGATCGCCCGGTCCAGCGCCCGGGGCTCCATCCGGTAGCGCGCATCCATCGGCACCCGGCGAGGCACGCACTCCCCCAGCCCCGCCACCTTGAGCCCCCGCGTGATGCAGTGGTGCGTCTGGTCGGTGAGATAGACCACCGCGCGCCCGTAGTCCCGCGCGTGAAGCCCGGCGGCCTCCCGGGCGGTCACGATGGCGGAGAAGTTGGCGAGCGAGCCGCCGGAAGTCAGATTGCCCGCGCACGTGGCCGGGTACCCCACCAGGGAAGCCAGCCATTGGATGACCTGGTTTTCGATCCGCACCGCGCCGGGGGCGGCAAAAGAACTGCCGCTGAACCGGTTGGTGACCGCGGCCAGGTAGTCGCCGAGCGCGGCGTGGTAGAGGTTGCCCACGGGGATGTAGGCGAAGAACCCGGCGCCGGTGGGATTCTGCCCGACCTTGTCCACGTGCGTGGACAGGAGTTCCAGCGCCCGCTTCCAGCCGATGGGATCGCGGCCGATGGGTGCCAGGGCCACGGCCTCGGCGGAGCCGAGATCGGGCGCCATGGAGGGCGCGGTCTCATGCCATTCGAGGTGGGCCTGGGCGTGGGCGACGGCGTCCCGGGTGAGCGCGGCGCGTTGCTCCGCGCCGGGCGCCAGCACGCGCGCCACGGATTCCAGGGCGCGCAGGTGCTCCAGCAGGGACTCGTTCAAGCGATTTCGGGGATGGCCCTGGGGGGCGGCGGGTTCAGGACCGAACCGCTCTTCAATTCCGGCGCGGTGAAGTGGCGCTCCACCAGGTCGGCGCCCACCCGGCAATTGCGCCCCACGACGAGTCCTTCGGGCAGGCGGGTGTTCTTGCCCACGATGGTCACGCCCGAGCTCAGGTGCTCGGGGCACTCCACGTTGGGCGAGTAGTCGTCCCCGTCCCCGAGCCGGGTGCCGCGGCCCACGAACACGTTCTTATCCAGGATCGAGTGGTCCACGACGGTTCCTGCGCCTACCCAGCAGCCGTTCATCAGGATGGAATCCCGGACCACCGCGCCGGCCTCCACGATCACCCCCGGCGAGAGCACCGAGCGCTCCACCGTGCCCCGGATGATGCAGCCCGAGCCGATCAGCGACTGCGAGGCCCGTCCGCCGGTGCCGAAGCTGAGCGGCGGAAGGTCCTGGCTCACGGTGTGGATCACCCAATCGGGATCGCGCAGTTCCAGGGCCGAGTCGCTGCGGGTGAGCTCCATGTTGGCCCGGTAATAGGAATCCACCGTTCCGATGTCTTCCCAGTAGTGACGGTAGGGATAGGCGTACACCTCCCCCTCGTCCACCAGGCGAGGCAGGATGGACCGGCCGAAGTCGTGGTGGCTGCTGGATTCGTGCGAATCGTCGCGCAGCACCTTTTCCAGCAGGCTGCGGCGGAAGATGTAGATCCCCATGGAGGCCAGGTTGCTCTTGGCCTGCTTGGGCTTTTCCTCGAAGTAGGTCACGCGGTCGCGGGAGTCCACGCCCAGGATGCCGAACTGGTCGGTGGCCTCCCACGGAACGTCCTTGACCGCCACGGTGACCCCGCCCGGGTGCGATCGGTGAAAGGCGTACATCGGGTTGTAGTCCATCTTGTAGAGATGGTCGCCGGAGAGGATCAGGATCTCTTCCAGGCGTTTCTTTTCCAGGATGTGCAGGTTCTGGTAGATGGCGTCCGCGGTGCCACGGTACCAGTCGGTCTCCTTCCAGCCCAGGTAGGGCTGCAGGAGCTCCACGCCGCCCTGCGAGCGGTCCAGGTCCCAGGCGCGGCCGCTGCCGATGTGTTCGTTCAGCGAGGCCGGCCGGTACTGGGTGACCACGCCGATGTCGAAGATCCCGGAGTTGACCGCGTTGGAGAGCGCGAAGTCGATGATCCGGTACTTGGAAGCGAACGGCACCGCCGGCTTGGCGCGCTTCTCGGAGAGCAGGCACAGCCGGCTCCCCTCCCCTCCCGCCAGGATGAACGCGTAGCGGCTCACGGCCTCATCACCTCCGCGTAGGGCGCCACGTGCAGCGACGGGAAGTCGCCCAGGCCCACGCCCACGTCCAGCCGCGCCCCTTCGCCCACCTGGAGCC
Source organism: Candidatus Eiseniibacteriota bacterium (assembly GCA_025351485.1). Classification (GTDB taxonomy): domain Bacteria; phylum Eisenbacteria; class RBG-16-71-46; order RBG-16-71-46; family JACRLI01; genus JANXVU01. Next base: position 4,785 of record JANXVU010000063.1, read on the forward strand.
CGGCCGGGAGCTTGGCGTTCTTGCCCGCCACGGTGACCGCGGCCTCTCCGCCGATGCGCGCCCCGGCGCCCACGTTCACATACTTGTCCAGGATGGAGCGGCGCACGAAGGCCTCCGCCTCGATCAGCGTGTCCGCGAACACCACCGAGCGCTCCACCCGGGCGCCGCGCTGCACCGTGACGCCCTCGAAGAGCAGGCTTTCCACCACTTCCCCTTCGATCACGCAGCCGTTGGAAATGAGACTCCCGGAGACCTTGGCGTCGGCGGCGAACAGCGCCGGCGCGCGCTCCTTGTTGTGCGTGAAGACCGGCCAGAGCGGATCGTACATGTTGAGCGGGGGCCGCGCGGCCAGCAGATCCATGTTGGCGCGGTAGTAGGCTTCGATGGTGCCCAGGTCCTCGTGATACCCGTCAAAGATGAACGGCGCCACGTGCGCTCCCTGCTCGATCATGGGCATGAGCACGTGGTAGACCAGGTCCGGGCCGCCGGCCGCGGCCAGGCGCTTCAGGAGCGCCGGAGTGTCGAAGATGTAGATCCCCATGGAGGCCCAACGGGTGCTGGTGCGGCGTGGCTTTTCCTCGAACGCCACCACGCGTTCGCCATCGAGCGTGGCCATGCCGTAGCGCTCGCACATGGCCGGGGCCACTTCTTTGACCGCTAGGGTGAGTTCCGCCCCGGACTCCTCGTGAGCGCGCAGCAGGTCGCCGTAGTCCATCAAGTACACTGCGTCGCCCGAGAGCACCAGGGTGTGGCGCGTGCCGTAAATCTCGTTGACGTTCTGGAGCAGGGCATCGGCGGTGCCGCGGTACCACGCGGTGCTGCCGCGAGTGCCGAAGGGCTGCAGCAGCTTCACTCCTCCGCGGCGCCGATCGAGGCCCCAGGGCCTGCCGATGCCGACGTGGCGGTTGAGTGAAGTGGGCGCGTACTGCGTGAGCAGGCCGACCGTGGAGATCTCGGAGTGGGCACAGTTGGAAAGCGCAAAGTCAATGACCCGGTACTTGCCGCCGTAGGGAATGGCGGACGCGGGCCGGTGCTTGGTGAGCAAGCCCAGGGCGTCGCCTTTGCCTCCGGCCAGGATCATGACGCCAATGTCGCGCACGGGGTCTCCGGGGAGTTAGAAGTCCACGCTCCCGGACACTCGGTTGGTGCTCTCGAGCGCAGCCTGGGAGTTGGAAATGAATGCGTAGTCCAGCGCAAAGCGGCCGCGCCGCCCGCCCGCGCCCGCGGTGAAGTTGCCGTGGTTCACGCCGGCGCGCAGCGCCAGCGTGCGCTGGAACCAGTACTCGGCCCCGAGGTGAAATTCGCCGCCCAGCTTGCCGCTGCCGAACTGGCTCACGGTGCGGCGGCCGTCAAACGTGAAGAACAGGTCGCCCGCGAGGGTGAGCATGTGCGCGTCGCCGAACCCGCGGGTGATG
>JANXVU010000118.1 GCA_025351485.1 Candidatus Eiseniibacteriota bacterium
CAGCGAAAGCTGACGGTAGGCGGCGGCCTGCTTGGAAAGGTCATCGTAGACGCACAGCACGTGCTGGCCCTTGAGCATGAAGTACTCGCCCATGGTGACCCCGGCGTACGGAGCGATGTACTGGAGCGGCGCGGGCTCGGAGGCCGAGGCCGTGACCACGATGGTGTAGTCCATGGCGCCGGCGCGGCTCAGGATCTCGGTCACCTGGGCGACCGTGGACTCCTTCTGGCCGATGGCCACGTAGATGCAGATGACCCCGGTGCCCTTCTGGTTGATGATCGTGTCCACCGCCACCGCGGTCTTGCCGGTCTGGCGGTCGCCGATGATCAGCTCGCGCTGCCCGCGGCCGATGGGGATCATCGAGTCGATGGCCTTGATGCCGGTCTGGAGCGGCTCCTTCACCGGCTGGCGCTGCACCACGCCGGGCGCCTTGGTTTCGATCGGCCGGAACTCCTTGGTCACGATCGGGCCCTTGCCGTCGAGCGGCTGGCCCAGCGCGTTCACCACGCGGCCGATCAGGGCGTCGCCCACCGGCACCTCGGCGATGCGGCCGGTGCGCTTGACCAGGTCGCCTTCCTTGATGAGGTTGTCGGCGCCGAACAGCACCGCGCCCACGTTGTCCTCTTCGAGGTTCAGCACCATGCCCTTGACGTCGCCCGGGAACTCCAGGAGCTCGCCCGCGAGGGCGTCTTCCAGGCCCCAGACGCGCGCGATGCCGTCCCCGACCTGCAGGACGGTCCCCACGCTCTTCATCTCGAGCTTCGACTCGAACTTCTCGAGTTCCTTTTGAATGACGGTGCTGACTTCTTCGGGACGGAAACTCATCTGCGACTCCTTAAAGGTTCAAAAGCTCCGCTTACGACTTGAGCGGAGCCGACATCAGGCTCTCGCGCAGCTCGCTCAACCGGGTTTTCACGCTGCCGTCGAGGATCTTTCCGCCGATCTTCACCACCACCCCGCCCATGATGCGCGGGTCCACGGCGTCGGTCATCTGCACGGTCTGGCCGGTAAGGTTCTGCAACCGGGCGACCAGCGCGGTGCGCTCGGATTCGCCCATCTTCACGGCGGTGGTGGCCTGCACGCGGACGATGCCGCGGGCCTCCAGCGCCATCTCGTGGAACTGCGCGGCCACCGGCAGCAGGAACTGGAAGCGGCCCTTTTCCAACAACAGATCGAGCAGCTCCAGCACCAGCGGGCTCACCCGGCCAGCCAGGACGGTGGCAATGAAGGCGCGCTTCTTCTCGACGGCCACGTCGGGCGCGCCAAGAAAGTTCACCACCCGGTGGTCGCTGGAGACCAGCGCGCGCACCGACGCCATGTCGGCGTCCACGGCATCCAGTTCGCCGCGTTTCTGGGACGCGTTGAACAGGGCCACCGCGTACTTGCGGGCGACGGCGGGCTCCCTCACTTCTTCACGCCCTCGATCTCGGCAAGGAACTGCTCGATGAGCTTGCGGTGGCCGGCGTCATCCAGGTTCTGCGAAATGACGCGCTCGGTCGCGAAAAGCACCGAGTTGACCATCGTGGAGCGCATCTCGGCCAGCGCCTTGTCCTTTTCGCGCTCGATGTCGGTGAGCGCCTTGTCCAGGCTTTCCTTGGCTTTGGCGCGGCCTTCCTCGACGATCTGGGCCTGGATCTTTTCGCCTTCCTTCACGGCTTCAGCCACGCGCGCGCGGGCCGTGCCCTCGATCTCCTTGATCTTCGCCTCGAACTCGCCCTTCAGGCGCTCCATGTCGGCGCGCGCCCTTTCGGCCGCCGCAAAGTCGGCGGCGATCTTCTGCTTGCGCTCGTCGAGCATCTTGAGCAGCGGCTTGAAGCCCACCGAGCTCAGGATCCAGAAGGCGATCAGGAACCCGATGATCTGGGTCAGTAACTGTGGGACGTTGATCAGATCCATTGATTTCTCCGGCGCCGCCCACCTCGAGGGAGGGCGGCGCGCCGATTTCCAGCCAGGTCTAGTGGCCCAGGAACTTCTGGAGCATGAACACGTTCACGAAGGCGTAGATGGTGAGCGCTTCGGCGAACGCCAGACCGATGATCATCGAGACCTGGATCTGGCCGGCGGCTTCCGGCTGGCGTCCCATGGCTTCCATGGCGCCCTTACCGAGCAGACCGATGCCGATTCCCGAACCGATGGCGGCGATGCCCACGCCCAGCGGCAGGGCCAATCCAAGAGCAGCTGAAAGATCCATTGTGTGACTACCTCCGGTTGATAGGAATGTTTGAGGGACGCTGGCCTGCGCTCCGGCCTACGCGTGCTCCCCGGGGACCGGGTAGCCGGGCGCCAGGGCGTCCTCCACCTCGTGTCCGTGGTGCGCATGCTCGTGCGGGAGCATGAGGAAAATATAGATCGTGCTCAGCAGGGTGAAGACCAGCGCCTGGATCAGGCTGGTCAGCATCGCCAGGAAAATGAACGGCAGGTGCAGCGGCACCCCGAAGAACTTGAAGTGCAGCGCGCCCGCAACCGTGATCCCCAGGCCGATGAAGGCGGCCAGCACCATGTCCTCGCCAAAGATGTTGCCAAACAGACGGCAGGACAGGCTGACCGGTTTGGCCAGCTCGCCGATCACGTGGATCGGCATCAGGAGCGGCACCATGATCCAGCCGATCGGATCCCGCGGCTGGCCGGCCATGTGGTCGAGGTAGCCGAGCGGGCCGAGCTTGATCATGCCCACCGCCTGCGCCACCACGAACACCACCAGCGCCAGCGCCAGGGTGGTGTTGAGGTTCGAGGTCGGGGACTTCATCAGGGGGATCAGGCCGAAGATGTTGGATACGAAGATATACAGGAAGATGCTGCCCAGGAACGGCACGAACGCCTTGCCCCGCGGCCCCATCACGCCGGTGACCAGGTCGTACAGCCACTGCACGGCGATCTCGGCGATGTTCTGCAGCTGTCCCGGGATCATCTTGCGGTTGCGCGAGGCGGCCGAGAAGACCAGCGCCAGGATCAGGATCACGATCCAGCTGAAAATGACATCCACCCAGCTGTGCAGGAACTCGCCGGTCTTGGTGCCCGGCATCGTCTTGGCGATCCAGTGCACGAAGTTCGGGAGCTCGAGCGAGTTTTCCTCGCCTGCGGCAGCTTCCAGGAGGGGCAGAATCAACGCGAATCCTTTCTTTCAAGAACGGGGCCGGCGGGCTGCGTGCGGTCGACGTAAAGCCGGCCCGCGGCTTTGAGCACGATGACGGCGAAGATCATGGAAAACCCGGCAACCAGCGCCGCCGGCGAACCGATGCCCCGGATCAGCAGGAAGGCGCCGATACCGTAGACCAGCACCAGCTTGAGCAGCGCGGCCAGGACGAACCGAAGCTTGCGGGGGCCGCCCACGCGGATGAGTTGGACGGCGCACTCCTCGATCAGCCGGACGTTCACGATTCCCAGCAGCGCGGCCAGCGCAAAACCGGCCCCCTGCATCGGACCCAGGTAGGTGAAAACGAAAAGTCCCACCACGGGCAGCACCACCAGGGCGCTGCGGTAAGACCGGTGGAGGAATTCGAGGTTCACTGGTCCTCTTTCACCTTTCGCAGGATCCCGCGGATCTCACGGACGGCGGCGGCAAAACCCATCGCCAGGCCAACGATCAGCCCCCAGGGTCCGGTGTTGAACTTCCGGTCCACCCACTGTCCCCCGAACATGCCGATCAAGGGAGCGATTACCATGAGCGCGGGAATGGCGGCAAGCAAGCTGAGCTGGCGCAAGTTCAGGAAGCGGCGGTCCGACACCCATCCTCCCGAGATCCCGAACGTGAAGGGAATCACCAAATGTCCGGGTGCTGTACGCAGGCGCAAGGCTCGGATTTCAAAGCCCCCGCATTCTAGAAAATCGGGCCTTCGGGGTCAATGTGAAAAAATGCACAAAGTCCCCCGGACGTCCGCGTGGTTGACCGCGCCTGCCATCCCGGGTATGTTCCCGATCTTCCTATCCACCTGAAAGGATGACAGGAACTTCCATGATTCGAAGCATGACCGGCTACGGCCGGGCCGAGCACAACACCCCCGCAGGGCGCTGGAGCATTGAATTGCGCTCCGTCAATCACCGGTATTGCGAGATTTCACTTCGACTTCCGCGGTTCGTCCAGCACCTGGAGAACCGCGTCCGCACCTACCTCCAGGACAACCTGGTCCGGGGCAAGGTCACGGCTAGCCTGAACTTCGAGGGGCAGCTTTCCCCCGACGCCACCAGCCTGCACCTCGACCTGCCACTCCTGGACCGCTATCACTCGCTGCTGCTGGAGATCAAGACCCGCTACAAGCTGGATGCCGCCCTGGATGTCCGAACGCTGGCGACCATGCCCGATGTGTTCCTGTGGGATGGCGGGGCCGGCGATGACGAGGGGCCATGGATCGAGATCGAGAAGCTGCTGGCCAAAGGCTGCGCCGAGATCGCCCGCATGAAGGACCAGGAGGGCGCGGCCCTGGCGAAGGACCTGAAGGCCCGCACCGCGTTGATCCTGACCGACCTCGATGATGTGGAAGTCCGTGCCCCCATTCGAATTGAGGACGCCCGCCGGCGGCTGACGGAGCGGCTGGGGCAGCTCCTCGAGAGCGGCACCATCGACCCGAACCGGCTGGCCCAGGAAGTAGCCCTCTACGTGGACCGGATGGATGTCACCGAAGAGTGCGTCCGGCTCCGCGCGCATTGCCACCACTTCAGTGAACTCCTGGACGCTTCACCAAGCGCGGGTCGCAAACTCAACTTCCTTTCGCAGGAGATGCACCGGGAAGGCAACACCATCGGATCAAAAAGTAATGATTCTCTAATAAGTCACAAGTCGATGTCGATTAAAGAGGAAGTGGAAAAGATCCGGGAGCAAATTCAAAATATCGAATGAGATAGATCGGAGATTTGGCAAAAAGTGAATGAATCCTCCGAATCAGATTTCAAATCTTTGATCTATGTACGCCCCGCCTTTCCGGTGGTGGTCTCCGGGCCCTCGGGGGTGGGAAAGACCTCGATTGTCCAGGCAGCCCTTGAGCAGCGACCGGAGTGGCGAGCCAGCATCTCCACGACGACGCGACCGCCCCGGCAGGGTGAAGTTTCGGGGCAGGCTTACGATTTTGTAAGCCCCGATGAATTCGAGGGCTTAAAGGCCTCCGGCGCCTTCCTGGAGACCGCTCAGGTTCATGGTTTTCTTTATGGAACTCCGCGATCGAGACTGGAGGAATTCCTGAAGCAGGGCCGGGTGGTGGTGCTGAATCTGGACACTCAGGGCGGCACCAGCCTCCGGAATGCGTTCCATAACGGTGTCTCCATATTCATCCTACCCCCCTCCATCGAAGTCCTGAGGGAGCGGTTGCAGCATCGAAACACGGACCCGCCCGAGGTGGTGGAACGCCGCCTCGAAAACGCGCGGCTTGAGTTAAGGCAAGTTTCACAGTATTCTTATGTGATCGTGAACGAGAACCTCCAGCAGGCGGTGAGGCAGCTCATCGGCATCATCGAGACGGAACAGAGCCGAGTCGAAAGGCGGTTAAAGAAATGACGGAAGCCCCGCTGCCCGCGGACGACAAGTCCATGCAGACCACCGTGTACAATTCCCGCAGCGTCCAGAACAAGTACGAGGCCGCGATCGTGTCGGCCATGGAGGCGCGCCGCCTCAACGACATCACCCGCGTGACGGGCGAGTCGCTATCTGCGCGAGTCACACAGATGGCCATCGAAAACGTGCGCCTGGGGAACGTGAACTACGTCTACGAGCAGCCCGCCGAGCCGGCCCCCACAGAGCCGGCCGAAGAGAGCTAAACTCCGCGTCCCGCCCGGGGCGCATCGAGGGCTTCCATGTTGAAGGGCCGGAATATCGTCCTGGGCGTCAGCGGCGGGATCGCCGCCTACAAATCGTGTGAGCTGGTGCGCCTGCTGAAGAAGCGGGGCGCTCACGTGGCCGTGGTCATGACCCGCTCGGCCACCCGGCTGGTCCAGCCGCTCACCTTCCAGATACTCTCGGAAAACCCCGTCCTCACCAACCTGTGGAAGACCCCGTCGCTCGCGCTGGACTTCGAGCCGCGCGAAGGACTCCCCGCGGGCCCGGTGGGACACGTGGACCTGGGCGCATTCGCCGACGCCGTCCTGGTCGCCCCTGCAACCGCCAACATCCTGGCCAAGGCCGCCCACGGCATGGCCGACGACGCGCTGAGCACCGTGCTGGTGGCCGCCCGCAAACAGCTGATCTTTGCCCCCACCATGAACGTGAACATGTGGAACGCGCCCGCGGTCCAGGAGAACCTGGACACGCTGCGCCGTCGCGGAGCGCATGTGCTGGAACCGGGCGAAGGCATGCTCGCTTGCGGCTGGGAGGGCAAGGGCCGCATGCCCGAGCCCGAGGAGATCGTGGAACACCTGGTCCGATGCCTGGGCGGAGATCTGGACACCCACCGGGGCGCGTCCGGAGCGATTCCGTTTTCGAGCGCCGCGGGCGCAGCCACGGGTTCCAATGCTCCCCTTCGCGGCCGCACCATCGTGATTTCCGCCGGCCCCACCGAAGAACCCATCGACGCCGTGCGCTACATTTCCAACCGCTCCAGCGGCAAGATGGGGTACGCCCTTGCCGGAGAGGCGGCGCGGCTGGGAGCCCGCACCATCCTGGTGTCCGGCCCGGTATCGCTCCCGACGCCACCGGGCGTGGAGCGGGTGGATGTGATGACCGCCGCCGAAATGGAAAAGGCCGTCATGGAGCGCTCCGCCGGGGCCGACGCGGTGATCATGTCCGCCGCGGTGGCCGACTATCGCCCGGCCGAGCCCGACCCCGGCAAGATCAAGCGTAGCGGGCCGCGCACCATGGAGCTGCTTCCCAACAACGACATCCTGGCCGCGCTCGGCCGGCAAAAGAACGGCCGCTTCCTGGTGGGCTTCGCCCTGGAGGTGGAGTCCTGCATGGCCAACGCCGAAACCAAGCTCCGCGAGAAGCAGGCCGACATGATCGTGCTCAACAACCCGATGGCCCCCGGCTCCGCTTTTGGAGGCGACACCAACAAGGTCACGATCCTGGAAACCGGAAAACCCTCGGAGCCCTGGCCGCAGATGACCAAGCGCGAGGTGGCGGAAAAGCTCTTGCGGCGGGTGGCGGAGCGGCTGGGGGCGGTGAAGACGCCGGCATAGCTCGCGCCGAAGCAGTCACTCCTGTGAACATGGAACGGCCACGCCCGGGGATCCGGACGTGGCCGTCTCATCTTGACAGGGTTCGGCGGGGGTCGATGCTCCGCCTACATCCCCTGCTCGTCCGCGCTCGGCCCGTACATCGCCGGCACCGGCACGTCGTTCAGGCGCAGGTACACGCCGAGCTGCGCCCGGTGATGGATCGTGTGGCTGAACACGAACGACCGCAGGCACTGCGCCTTGGGCATGCTGAGGAGCGTCGCGCCGGTCATCTTGAGCGCCCAGATTCTGCCGAGCTCCTCATCGCTGACCTTGGCCAGGGCCTCGCGGGCCGCTTTGACGTTCCCGTCAAACTTGGCCAGCAAATCCGCGCGCGACTTCGGCGGCGGCGGCGGCACATACGGCTTGCCGTCCGGGGACAGGTCCAGTTCGTCCTTGGTGATGGTCTCGGCGGCCCAGCCCGCCATGTCGGCGATGTGGCTGGCCAGCCACCCCATGGTCCCGGACTTGGCGTGGGGCTTCCAGTCGAACTTGTCCTCGGGGACGCGTTCGAGCGTCTTGCGGGTGTTGGCCATCTCGTGGTCGAACTCGGGAAGAAGCGCATCTCGCATCGGCATAGTGGTGTCTCCATTCGGGCAATTGGACCACCGGGCCTGGCGAGCCGGCCGGCCCCCGGTCGCGCGCATCTTGCCTGATGCCGGGCCGTGGTTCAAGCCGTGTTAGACTGACAGGATGGAATTTACACCGATTCGTCGCACCCCACCCGGCCAGGGCGCACCGTGACCCCTCCCCTGGCCCTGCACGCCCGATCCGGCCACCCCGACTTCCTGGACCTCCCGTGGGGCGCGCCGCTCTCGGCGTGGCCCGAACTGTGCGCCCGCTCGGTGGAGCTGCAGCGCGGACTCTCCAGGCACGAAGTCCAGTTCGTGAGCTACGAGAATGCGGTGTACGCGTTCAAGGAACTGGTGGAAGGCGCGGCCGAGCGTGAATACGACCTTTTGATGCAGATGGAAGACTTGGGCCTGCCGGTGGTCACCCCGGTGGGCCACGTGCACGACCGGCGCGAAGGCAGTGAGAATGTGAGCGTCCTGATCACCCGCTACCTCGACGCCTCGCACCCCTACCGGGTGCTGTTCCAGAATCCCGGGCTGGAGCGTTACCGCGAACGGCTGCTGGATGCCATGGCCGGGCTCATCGTGCGGCTGCACCTGGCCGGCGTGTACTGGGGTGACGTGTCGCTTTCCAACACTTTGTTTCGGCGGGATGCCGGGCAACTGGGCGCTTACATGGTGGATGCCGAGACCTCCGAGATTCACGAAACGCTATCCGATGGCCAGCGAAACCAGGATCTGATGATCCTGGAAGAGAACGTGCTGGGGGACCTCCTGGATATCGCCATCGTGACCGACCTGCCCCCGGCGATGATTCCCGAGGAGACCGGCCCCAGCATCGTGAGGCGCTACGAAGGCCTGTGGAGCGAGGTCACGCGCGAGGTGGTGATCGGCGCGAGCGAAAGCTGGCGCATCCAGGAGCGAATCCGCGCGCTCAACGCGCTGGGATTTTCCGTGGGCGAAGTGGAGCTGGTGGCCACCGGGGAAGGCGACCGGCTGCGCATGCGCACCGTGGTCACCGACCGCGACTATCACCGGCACCTGCTGCACGACCTGATCGGACTGGTGGCCGAGGAGCGCCAGGCCGAGCTGATGCTGAACGAGATCCAGGAGTACAAGGCGCGAGTTTCCCGCGAGCTCAACCGCAGCGTGGCCATGCCCATCGCGGCGTTCCGCTGGAAGAGCGAAATGTGGGAACCCGCGATCGCGCGCCTCAACCCTCGGCTCGAGGCCGGCGGAGATCCCGCGCAGCTCTACTGCGAGGTGCTGGAGCACAAGTGGTACATGTCCGAACAGGCGCAGGAAGATGTGGGGCTGGATCGCGCGCTGGACGACTATCTGCAGAAGATCATCGAAGAACCCTGAGGGAGGCACTCCATGACCGATCGCGAACTCCTGAGGCATGCGCTGGCCATCCTGGCATACCGGGGCGGCAAGCCGCTCCGTGATGCGCCCGAGTCCTTCGTGCACTTCGACAGCGGGGGCGGCGTGACGCCGCTCCAGGTACTGGGCCACATCGCGGACTTGAACGCCTGGGCGCTCACGATGTGCCGGAACGAGACCAACTGGGTGACCGGGCCGACCGAGGATTGGAAGAGCTGCTCGCAGCGTTTCTATTCCTCGCTCGCCGAGCTGGACGCCTGCCTGGCCTCGGAGGAGCCCATCCACGCGGAGATCCCGCGCCTGCTGGCCGGCCCGGTGGCCGACGCGCTCACCCACGTGGGACAGTTGATGATGCTGCGGCGCATGGCGGGCGCGCCGGTGAACGGGGAGAATTACTTCCGCGCGGACATCGTGACCGGGCGAGTCGGGCCGGAGCAAAGCGCGCCGGTGCGGGCGCTCTAGCCGCGCAGCGGCCCGCGGCTACTTTTCCCCGCACTGCACACGGCGTTATCCACAGGGTTGTCCACCCCTTCTCCCCCGCGCCGGTGCACAAGCGGTGCACAACCGGCGTGGGTTGAAATTTCCTCCGTGCCGGCGGGTTTCTCTCTGGAATCAAACATCCGCAGGGCGTAGAGTCCCCCTCTCGCATCCGCAGTCCCGGCTGTTCACCACCCTCCCTGGAGTGCTTCGTTGACGGAACGTGATCCCAGGAACGACGCCCTCGTCGATCTGCTCAAGAACCTGCGTTCGCGCAGGCGGCTGGCGAACGGTGCGTGGTGCCCGGCTGCCGGATCCGGGAACGAAGGAATTCCCTCCGAACCCCTGCCTTCGAGCCTGGCGACCTTCACCCCGCCGAGCGAAGACGTCCCGGAAGCCATCGCCGATGCCCTCGACAAGTTGACCCTGATCCATCCGCCCAAGGCGCCCGCGGCGCCCGGCGACGAACTCTTTGGCCAGGAGGCCCCCAGCGTGCCCGCCACCACCCGGAAGTCGATCCCGACCCAGGACACGCCCCGCCCGAGGTCGCGCGAAGACCGCGTGGCCGAACTGGAACTGCTGGCCAGGCACGCGCGCGCGTGCCGGCGCTGCGGGCTCCACGCGCAGCGCACCCAGGCGGTGTTCGGCGTGGGAAACCCGGACGCGAAGCTGATGTTCGTGGGCGAGGGCCCGGGGCGCGACGAGGACGCGCAGGGCGAGCCGTTCGTGGGACGTGCCGGTTTGAAACTGAACAGCCTGATCGAAAAGCTCGGACTGAAGCGCGAAGACGTTTACATCGGAAACGTGGTGAAGTGCCGCCCGCCCGAAAACCGGGTGCCGGAAGCGGACGAGCAGGCGGCCTGCATGCCCTATCTGGAGCGCCAGATCCTGCTCATCCGGCCCCGGATCATCATCTGCCTCGGACTCACCGCGGCGCAGGCGCTGTTGGAAACGAAGAGCACGATGGCCTTGCTGCGCAAGACGCGCCATCAGCTCGGCGAAATACTCGTGATCGCCACGTATCACCCGGCTTATGTGCTCAGAAATCCCAAGGCCGCCTGGGATGTGTGGGCGGACGTGAAGGACGTTCCGGATCTCCTGAAGTCCTGATCTTCCGCGGCCCATGGCAGGGCCCCGTCTCTCTTGTTGTTTTTCGACTTGGACTTACCGGGAGTTTGATTTGATCCCGGACAAGCTGCTGGTAGCCTTCTCCCCGGACGTCATCGCTGGATCGGAGAACGTATGACCACCATGAATCAAATGGGCCTGGTGCCCCCGCAGAACCTCGACGCCGAGCGCGCCGTGCTGGGAGCCATGATGCTCAACCGGCAGGCGCTGCTGACGGGAATGGAGCACCTGCGCTCGAAAGACTTCTATCGCCCGGAGCACGCGCGCATCTTCACGGCCATCACCGCCCTGTTCAACAACGATTCCGCCGTGGACCTGGTCACGGTCTCCAACGAACTGAGCCGCATGGGCGTGCTGGAGCAGATCGGCGGAGAATCCACGGTGGCCGCGGTGTGCGGGAGCGTCGCCTCGGTCGGCAACGTGGAGTATTACTGCCGCATCGTGCAGGACCGCTCGTTGATGCGGCAGATGATCGACTCGTGCAGCGAAGTCATGGGCGAGTGCTTCCGCGCCGACGAGCCCGCGCGCGACGTGCTGAGCCGCGCCCAGGGCCGGATCTTCGAGCTGCACCAGGCCTCCGGAAAAAAGTCCTTCATCGCGGTGAAGGAGATGCTCTCCGCCACGCTCAAGGCGGTGCAGGACTTTCACGACCGCAAGGAACACATCAGCGGAGTGCCCACCGGATTCAAGGACCTGGACCAGCTCACTTCGGGGTTCCAGTCGGGAGACCTGGTGATCGTGGCGGGCAGACCTTCGATGGGCAAGTGCCTCACCGCGCACACGCTGATCGACGATCCGGAAACCGGGGAGCGGCGCACCATCGAGGATTTCGTGCGCGCCCGGCGGTCCAGGGTTTACGGCCTTTCTTCCGAGGGTCGCGTCGAGGTCAAGCAGGTGGGCGACTGGATCGACAGCGGCGTGAAGCCGTGCTTCCGGGTGTGCACCCGCACCGGACGCTCGGTGGAGGTCACGGGGCACCATCCCTTCCTGACCGCTCACGGATGGATCCCGCTTCGGGAACTGACCGTGGGGACTCCGATCGCCGTTCCGCGCTTCGTGCCGCTGTTCGGGTCCGACACCTCCGTTTCCCGGGAGCGGGCGGTCATTGCAGCCTACCTGGTCGCCGAAGGCGGACTGAGCGCCGGCACTCCGAGGTTTACCAACACGGACCCGGTGCTGATCGCGGACTTCAAGCGCGCGGTGGATCGGGAGTTTCCCATGTGCCGGCTTTCACCCGACGGCATCTCCTTCCGGATCTCTCACCGGAAGAGCCACCCCAACCCGTTGAAGTCGTGGCTCAAGGAAATCGGGCTCGACGGAAAGAAGGCCGAGCACAAGCGCTTTCCCGACTTCGTGTGGCGGCTGCCGCGGGAAGTCATTCGGGATTTCATCCGGGTGCTGTTTTCCTGCGACGCCACGGTCTATCCGATGGCCGGCTATCCCAGGATCGAGTTTGCGGCCGCCTCCGAAGGCCTCGCCCAGGATGTGCACCACGCGCTGGTCCGGTTCGGCATCATCTCCAAGCTGTGGCGCAAGAAGGAGCGCTGCTGGCGCGTGGAAATCGCGGAACCGGAGTCGGTGGCGACGTACCGGTCGGAGATCGGCTGGGAGGGCGAGAAGGCGTCGCGCTTCATCGTGGACCCGCCGGCGCGGCGGTCCAACGTGGGACACATCCCCGGCACCGTCTGGCCGCTGGTGAAAGCCGAGGCGCAGGCCGACGGGAAGTCCATCAGCCAGTTGGCGGTGCTCTCAGGGGAATGGAAGGGCTGCAAGGGCTACAACATGCACGTCCACAGGGGAATCCCCAGGAACCGACTGGCGGCGTACGCCGAACTGCTGGGGAACGCGCCGCTCACCCGCCTGGCCAGCCCCGACATCTACTGGGACATGATCGTCTCGGTGGAGCCCATCGGCGATCACCAGGTCTACGACCTGACGGTCCCCGACGGATCCAACTTCATCGCCCAGGACATGTGCGTCCACAACACGGCCCTCGCGATGAACATGGCCGAGAACGTGGCCATCGATCCCAGGGGGCCGCGGCGGCCGGTAGGAATCTTCAGTCTGGAAATGAGCACCCAGAGCCTGGTGCTGCGACTGCTGTGCTCGCACGCGCGCATCAGCGCCCACCGCCTGCGCACCGGCTACCTTCGGGAAGACGAGTGGCGCACCATTGCGCTCAAAGCCGGAGACCTTGACAACGCGCAGATCTACATCGACGACTCGGGCTCCAGCAACATCATGGAAATCCGCGCCAAATCGCGCCGGCTCAAGATGGAGCACCCGGACCTGGCCATGATCCTGGTGGACTATCTGCAGCTTGTATCGGGGCTCCCCGGCACCGAGAACCGGCAGCAGGAAATCTCGCAGGTGTCGCGCTCGCTCAAGGCCCTTGCCAAGGAACTGGAGCTCCCGGTGGTGGCGCTCTCACAGCTCTCCCGCGCCGTGGAATCGCGCGGCAACGCCGGGCGGCCGATGCTGTCGGATCTTCGCGAATGCGTGACCGGCGACACGCTGGTGGTGCAGGCGGACGGTCTCCGCGTGCCGATCCGGGACCTGGTTGGAAAGACTCCCGAAGTGATCGCCATGTCGCCGGAAGGCAAGCTCATGCGCGCGTTGAGCGACAAAGTCTGGTCGGTAGGCGTGCGGCCGGTGTTCGACGTAAAGCTTGCGAGCGGGCGCTCCATTCGTGCCACGGCGAAGCACAGGCTGTATGGGGCGAACGGCTGGGTGCGGGTGGCCAATCTACGAATCGGGGATCGCCTCGCGGTTGCGAAAGGCATCCCGGGGCTGGCGTTTGCCCTGGGGGTGGCGGTGGACAGAGCTTCTCTCTCAAACCGCAGCTGGGCCGACGCCGGTGTTGCCGTCATGGAAGCACCCACTTTGGTCGGCCGGCTTGGAAGTGATCTCTACCTGGAGGCGATCGTCTCCATCCTGCCCGCAGGCGAAGAAGAAGTCTTCGATCTCACCGTCCCCGGCCCCGCATCCTGGCTCGCGGATGGCATCGTGAGCCATAACTCGGGCGCAATCGAACAGGACGCCGACGTGGTCATGTTCGTCTACCGCCCCGGCTACTACAAGAATCCCAACGAGCGCACGCCCGAGGAGATGGGCAAGGCCGAGATCATCCTGGCCAAGCAGCGTAACGGCCCCACCGGCTCGGTGCCGCTCACCTTCCTGCCGGACTGCACGCGGTTCGAGGACACGTCCTCGGAGCGGGACGACGGGTTCCCCTGATCCGGATTGCGGGAACAGGAGCTCCAGGGGCATGGCCGCGTCCTGGGGCGCGGCGCCCCTAAGCTGGTAGGCCACGCATCCGGGCAGGCTCAGTATGGGCGCGAAGCGGCGCGCGAACGCCGGCCCGGAAGGCAGGGGTTGCTTGAGCCGCTTCAAATCGATGACGAAGTACTCCGCCCCCAGCCCGCGCAGGTGCCGATAGAGCTTCTCTCCGTCCGCCAGCCGGGCCTCCACGTCCGAGAACCTTCCCGGCCCGAACCAGTCCCCGATGTGGGTCCCCTCACAGATGTACGCCATGTTCTCCGCGTACAAACCGTAAACCGTGTAGCGCGGTCCGTGCTTCTCGTTGAGCAGGGCGTATGCCGGGTAACTCCCGGTTGGAAGCTCCCGCGCCAGGTGCGCCTCGCGCGCCGCGGCGCTAGCTGGAATCTCCCCCCGGATCCGCACGATACCGGCCGCATGGATGCCCCCGTCACGCAGTATCAGGAACCCGGCCAGACCCACCAGCACTCCCGCCACGGCGTTCGCCCGCGGTATCGGAAGCCGCTTCAGCAGGGCGTCCACCCAGCGGGACTTCAGGAAGATCACCGCAGGAAGGATCGGGAGCAGGTAGCGGCCCTGCGGGGCGGAGAGAAACCAGGGCCCTAAGAACGCGAGCACGATGAGCAGCAACGCCCGGCCTGGCCCGTCCAAGAGCAGCGCCAGTGCGAGAGCCGCGCCCAGAGCCGCGGCCCAGGCAAGCACGGACCCGTTCGCCGGATGAATCAGCAGGTCTCCATGCCGCACTGCAAGGTGGGCCAGCACGGCGACCGCCCCCGCGAACGTGCGGGGCACGTCGTGGGAACCCAGGTCGGCCATCTGTCGCGCAAGATCCACGGGCGACCACAGGCGGTTGGGGAAGATTCGCGACAGGAACGGGAAAACTGGGCTCCCGCTGAACCAGAAGATGCGTGCGTACCAGGGAAGCGCGACCAGCGCCGCCGCCCCCGCGAACCGCGCCACCGGACCGGGCCGCCTCGAGTTTGCGAGCACCGCGATCCCCAGCACGCCGAGCAGGATCAGGCCGCTGTACTTGGTGGACGCCGCGAAGCCCGAGAGGCAACCGCACACCACCAGCCATCGCCCGTCCCGCGAAATCCGCCAGTTGGAAAACGCGTAGCACGCCAGCGCCGCGAAGCACGCCAGCGCCGCATCCACGTAGGCGATCACGCCCAGTTCGATCACCTTGGAGGCCCCCAGCCACAGCGAGGCCGCCAGGGCGCCGACCCGCCACGAGCCCTCGCGGCGGCCCCACGCCAGCAGCGCGACTCCGGTGACCAGGGTCAGCCAGAGCTGCGTCAGTTGAGCGATTCCGTCCTTCGAGACCAGCAAGCCCAAGGCGAAGAGCGCCTCCTGGAGCGCCGGAAAGACCGGATACCGCACCCACGGCAGCGGCCCGACCCCGTGCGTCCGCACGAAGGCGCGGGCCACGGGCAAGTGGTACATGGTGGCGTCCCACTCCACGGGCGGATAGAGCGGCAGGCGCAATAGAGGCCAGAGAAGCCAGAGAAGCCCCGCGGCGAGCAGCGTCCACGCGACCCGGGGCATCCCCTCGGGCGCCGCCCCGCGACCGGGCCTGGGGTCCCGCCCACCAGAAGGCCCCGGCGCGCCGCCACGGAGGAGCCCCGCCGCCAGCAACCCGCCCAGCGCCAGCGCGACCGGCCACGGGCGTATTTGTCCCGCGCATCCCAGGAGGTACACGGCCGTCCCGATCACCCCTGCGCCGATCCCCGACGCAAAGACGAATTGCTCCAGCGCCGAATCGAACCGGAGGCCGCGCAACGCCCCGCGCCCCACCGCCCAGGCCAGGACGGCCAGTGCGCCGATCTCCAGGTACCGGGCAAGAATGAACCGCGCGAGTTCCATGACGGCCCATTGTGCAGGAAGTGCCGGTAGGACTAAAGTAGGATCGGATTTGACCGAGCCGCCGGCCCAGTGCCGGCATTGCCCACCTGGGCGCGCACCGCCGGTTCCTGGGCCAGGGAGGCCCGAGCATGCGAGCAGAAGAAACCGCCACCGTCATCGTCACCCGGCTGCCCCGGCTGGTGCGGGTGGCCGAATTCCTCATCAACGTCGTCGAGGAGGTCGGCCGCATGGCCATCATGGTCGGCCAGGCCCTGCGCGCCATTCCCTCCGCGTTCCGCTCCCGCAAGCTGGTACTGGAACAGATGGCCCAGATGGGCGTGGACTCCATGCCGCTGGTCATCATCATTTCCGTGTTCACCGGCGCGGTCGCGGCGTGGCAGGCCGCCTACCAGATCCAGGGGCTCATCCCGGTGAAGTACCTGGGGTCGGTGATCGGGCGGAACGTGATGATCGAACTCGGGCCGGTGCTCACCGCCCTGGTCGTGGCGGGGCGGATCGGGGCGGCCATGGCCGCCGAGTTGGGCACGATGAAGGTCACCGAGCAAGTGGACGCCCTGGAGGCGATGGGCATCCCCCCCGCGCGCTACCTGGTCATGCCTCGCCTGATCTCCGCCACCCTGATGCTGCCGGTGCTGGTGGTGTTCGCCGACTTCCTGGCCATCCTGGGCGGTTACCTCGTGGCCAACATTCTGCTGGGCATCAGCACCTACACCTACGTGATCGGCCTGCGTCACTCGTTCGAGGCCCGCGACCTGTTCGCCGGGCTGATCAAGGCGGGCGTGTTCGGAATGTTCATGGCCATCATGGGCTGCCACTATGGGCTGCGAACCGAAGGCGGCGCCGAGGGCGTGGGCAAGTCCACCATGCAGGCGGTGGTGGCCTCGTGCGTCTCCGTGCTGATCGCGGACTACTTCCTGACCACCTTCCTCTTCCCCATCTCGGGACAGTGAAGGCGCGGCCATGATCGAAATCCGCGGCCTGAAGAAGCGTCTCCGCAGGCGCTGGGTCCTGAACGGAGTGGACTTCACCATCGTGGACGGGGAATCGGTGGTGATCATCGGCCAGAGCGGTACGGGAAAGAGCGTGCTGCTCAAACACATCATGGGCCTGATGAAGCCGGACGAAGGCAGTGTCCTGATCGACGGCCACGACGTGACCCGGCTCGAGGGAGAGGCGCTGCTCAAGGTCCGCCGCAAGGTGGGATTCCTGTTCCAGAGCTCGGCGCTGTTCGACTCGCTCACCGTGGCGGAGAACGTCGCGCTCCCGATCACCGAAAACCGGCTGGACACCGGCGGGCGACTGCTCCCGGATATCGTCCGCGAAAAGCTCCACCTGGTGGGGTTGAGCGAGGACGTGGAGGCGCTGAAGCCTTCCTCGCTCTCCGGCGGCATGCGCAAGCGGGCGGCGCTGGCGCGGGTGCTGGCCATGGAGCCTTCGTATATCCTGTACGATGAGCCTACGACGGGGCTGGACCCGGTCATGGCGGATTCGATCAGCCACCTGATCCGCAAGCTGCAGCGGGAGGCAAAAGTCACTTCGATCACCGTCACGCACGACATGCGCAGCGCCTACTTCGTGGCCGACCGCATCGCCATGCTGCACGACGGGCGCATCCGGTTCACGGGCACGCCCCAGGAAATCATAAACTCGTCCGACCCGGTGGTGCGGCAGTTCGTGGAGGGGTTCTCGGAAAACGGGCCCCTGTCGACCGTTTGAAGCAGGGAAAGGAATCCGATGGCGAGCAATGAACTGAAGGTGGGCGTGCTGGTGCTGCTCGGCGCGGTGGTGCTCACCAGCGGGATCCTGTACCTGCAGGAGTACAAGCGCCACTCGGCGACCACCACCTGGAAGGTGGACTTCCACGAGGTGGGCGGGCTTTCCAGCGGCGACCCGGTGCTGGTCCAGGGAGTCAAACAGGGCAACGTGGACAACATCTCGCTCTCGGGCGGCGAGGTGGTCGCCACCATCCGCCTCAACCGGGCCATCACCCTCACCCGCGCCTCGCGCGTCAGCATCGCCAGCCAGGGGCTGGTGGGCGAGCGGCTGGTGGAGATCGACCTGGGGCCGCCGGGACCGCCGTGGCCCCACGATTCGCTTCTTGTGGGCGAGTTCTCGAGCGGCGCGCCGGAGGTGATGAGCCGCATCGGCCCGATGCTGGACAACATCGACACGGTGCTGGTGTCCCTGCGGCACGTGGCCGACGACCTTCACTCTTCCGGATCGCTCAAGCGCTCCATGAAGAACGTGGATGCGGCCAGCGCCGACATCGCCACCCTGCTCAAGGACACGCGAGGCCAGCTGCGGCAGGCGGTGGGCGATCTTTCCGCCGCCGCGGGCTCCCTGCGCCATTTCACCGACACGCGCAACGCCAGGCTCGAAACCACCGTGGACCGCTTCTCCGATGCCAGCGAGCACTTCAAGAAGATCACCGAGCAGTTCGAGGACGCCTCCACCCGGGTGAACACGGTCGCGCGGCGCCTGGAAAGCGGCGAGGGCACGCTGGGCAAGCTGTCCAAGGACTCCACCATCTACGTGCAGTTGCGCAAGACGGCCACCGACCTGGACGACCTGGTCAAGGACATGAAGGCCAATCCCAAGAAATACCTGAAAATCAGCATCTTCTAGGGCGCGCAGCCCCCGTTCACTCCCCCGGGAAACCACGAGAAATGCCCAAGAAGACGGCAAGCAAGACCGAGTACATGTGCTCCCAGTGCGGCTTCGACAGCCCCAAGTGGTTCGGGCGCTGTCCCTCGTGCGGCGAGTACAACACGGTATCCGAAATGAAGGTGGGGCCCGAGAAGGAGACCCGCGCGTGGTCCTCGCCCTCCACCCACCGGCCGATGAAGCTTTCCGAGGTGCCCGCGCAGGGCGATCCGCGCTTCCCTTCGGGCATGGAGGAGATCGACCGCGTGCTGGGCGGCGGCATCGTTCCGGGCTCGCTGGTGCTGATCGGCGGCGACCCGGGAATCGGAAAGTCCACGCTGCTGCTGCAGGCGGCCGACCAGGTGGCCCGCACCGGCAAGCGCGTGCTGTACGTGAGCGGAGAAGAATCCACCGACCAGATCCGGCTGCGCGCCGAGCGCATGGGCGTGGCCCTGGACGGCATCTGGCTCTTGACCGAAACCGACCTGGACAACGTGCTCCACTCGATGGGCGAGATGAAGCCGGACCTGGCGGTGATGGACTCCATCCAGACCCTGTACGCCCCGGACCTGCCCGCCGCTCCGGGCAGCGTGGGACAGCTTCGGGAGTGCGGGCTCCGGCTGATGCGCCGGGCCAAGGAGTCCGGGTGCGCGGTATTCCTGATCGGGCACGTCACCAAGGAGGGCGAGGTGGCGGGACCGCGGGTGCTGGAGCACCTGGTGGACGCGGTGCTGTACCTGGAGGGCGAGCGCTCGCAGGGCTTGCGGATCCTGCGCGGCGCCAAGAACCGCTTCGGCTCCACCCAGGAGATCGGGTTGTTCGAAATGCGCGCCAAGGGTCTGATGGAATTGAACGATCCGGCGCGCGCGTTCCTGCTGGACCTGGATGTATCCCATCCCGGCAGCGCGGTGGTGGCCCCGCTCACCGGCACCCGGCCGGTGCTGGTGGAAGTGCAGGCGCTCACTTGCAAGACGGCCTTCGCCATGCCGCAGCGGGTGGCGACGGGCTTCGATCAGCGGCGGCTCTCGGTAATCCTGGCGGTGCTGGAGAGGCGCGCGGGAATCGGAGTTTCGGGAAGCGACCTGTTTGTCTCCACGGCGGGAGGTTTTGCGCTGGACGATCCGGGCGCGGACCTGGGCGTGGCGCTGGCGGTCGCCTCCAGCGCGCGCAATGTAGCCCTGCCGGCGCGGACCCTGGCGATCGGAGAGATCGGGCTTTCGGGAGACCTGCGCCGGGCGCTCGATCCCGAGCGGCGCATCCGCGAGGCGGCGCGCCTGGGATTCGAGCGCGCATTCGTGCCCAAGGTTTCGGTGGGCGACCTGCCCACCCCCGCGCCGCTCAAGATCGTGGCCGTGTCCACGCTGCGGGAGGCCCTGGACCTGGCGGGCCTGGTGGTTTCAAGGGACGCTTGAACCTTTCCGGATTTCCAACCGTCACTCAGCTCTTTGGAAACACCTTTCGAAAGGTGATCACCCCGACCCCGAGCAGGATGATCACCGTGCCCGCCACCCCGGCAGGGGGCAGCTTTTCACCGGCGAGCCCCACCCCCAGCGCCAGCGCCACCACGGGATTCACGAACGCATACGTGCTCACGATGGCCGGGCGCGCCTTCCGGAGCAGATAGGTGAATGCGCTGAACGCCACGATGGATCCAAACAGCGTCAGGTAGACCAGGGCAGCCCAGGCCTGCCAGGGAACGGAAGGCCGCAGGGCCTCTCCGCGCACGGCGCCGAGGGCCAGGATGACCACCCCACCGCAGATCATCTGGGCCGCCGCGGACATCAGTCCGGCGGGCAGGGTCAGTCGGCGCGACCAGATCGCCCCGAAGGACCAGCTGATGGTGGCCAGCAACAGCAGTCCCGCCCCCAGCGGGCTCGCACGCAGATCGCCCTGCACGTTCAGGAGCGCCACGCCGACGAACCCCAGCGCCAGCCCGATCCACTCGAGCTTCCGGGGCCAGTGGCCGGTCATCCCCTGGAACAGCGCCATCCAGAGCGGCATGGTGGCCAGGAAAAGCGCGGTGATGGTGGAGTTGACCGATTGCTCCGCATACACCACGGCCGCGTTGCCACCCACGAGAAACAGGCAACCGAGGAGCGCCGCCCCACCCCACTCCCGGCGGGACGGCCAGGGAGCGCCCCGGAGCTTGAGCCAGGCAAAGAGCAGGATTCCGGCGCACAGGTGCCGCGAACCGGCGCTGAGCAGCGGCGGAAATCCAGTCAGCGCCACCCGGATCGCCAGATAGGTGGATCCCCAGAGGAGGTAGATGGTGAGGAGCGCAAGCAGGACGGGGAGTCTGGTCGCGGAGCGCGGCGTGGCCTCTTGAACGGGCATGGGTGCAGCTTAGCCCAGCCGGCGCCGGGCCACACTCCGATTCCGGCGGGCGATATCGCGCGGAACCGGACTTGTTCCGGGCGGCACGCACCGGGCCGGACACCGCCCGAACCGCCACCCGAACCATCCCTTCCGAAGACCGCCCCCGGCTGCTATCTTCGCCGCTGAATCGTCCGCACACTCCCATGGGGATCTCATTGAATTCCGTCATCCTGCTCGCGGCCGGCCGAAGCACCCGATTCGGCCCGGATCGAGTCAAGACCCTGGCGCCGCTCGCGGGCAAACCGCTGGTGATGCACTCGCTGCTGCGGTTCCTGGAACATCCGGACGTGGACGAGGTGGTGGTGGTCACGCCCCCCGGACAGGACCTGCCGTGGCGCAACTTCCTGCTGCGCGACCTCCCTTCGCCCAAGCTGCGGGCGGCGGTGGGTGGCGGCGAGGAGCGGCAGGACTCCGTGCGCAGCGGCCTGGCGGCGATCTCCCCCGACTCCCGGCTCCTGCTGATCCATGACGCGGCGCGCCCGCTGGTGCCCGCCTCGCTGATCGGCGAGGTGCTGAAGGCGGCGGCCCTGCATGGCGCGGCCCTGCCGGTGGTGCCCCCGACCGACACGGTGAAGCAACTCGAGGGGGACCTTGTGGGCGCGACGCTGGAGCGGGACCGGCTGGGCCTCGCCCAGACGCCCCAGGGCTTCCGGACCGAAGTGTACCGGGACGCGCTGGCGCGGGCGGACCAGGCGGGGGTTAAGGCCACCGACGATGTGGCCCTGGTGGAGCGCGTGGGACAACGCGTCGCATGGGTGCGGGGGGCCTGGGAGAATCTCAAGGTCACCACGCCGGGCGACCTGGCATTCCTGGAATGGTGGCTGTCTCAACCGGCGGAGGAACCGCGCGCATGATCGAACGAATCGGGATGGGTTACGACGTGCACGCCACGGAGGAAGGGCGTCCCCTGGTGCTGGGGGGCGTGAAGTTCGACTCCTCGTGGGGGCTCCTGGGGCATTCCGATGCCGACGTGATCTCCCACGCTCTGGGCGACGCGCTGCTGGGGGCCGCCGCCCTCGGAGACCTGGGCACGTGGTTCCCCCCCGCCGACTCCAAGTGGAAGGACGCCAGCAGCCTCGCGCTGCTTTCGCGAATCGCCTCCATGCTGCAGGGGCAGGGCTTTCGGATCGGCAACGTGGATGCTACGCTGTTGGCCGATGCGCCCCGGATCGCGCCCCATCGCGATGCCATGCGTGCGGCCCTTGCCGGAGCTCTGGGCGTGCCCGTCGAATCGGTGTCCGTGAAGGCAACCACCAATGAAGGGCTTGGCTTCGTGGGCCGCCGCGAAGGACTGGCCGCGCTCGCCATCGCCCGCATCGTGAAAGAGAGCACCTGAATCCAATGAAGATCACCGTCCTCTACGGCGGCCATTCCGCCGAACGGGAAATTTCGCTGAAGTCCGGGGCCGGAGTGGCCAAGGCGCTGGAGTCGCGCGGCCACCAGGTCACGCTGCTGGACCCCGCCGACCCGGTCCGCGCGCTCAAGGGCGCCTCCGAGCCGTCCGCGAGCGCGGTGGCGATCAATCCGGCTTCCGCCGCCCTGGAGCCGGCGCGAATCGTCAGCGCTCCGGCCATCCGCGACACCGAAGTGGTGTTCATCGCCCTGCACGGCGGCGAGGGCGAGAACGGCACCCTGCAGGCGCTGCTCGACCTGGCCGGAGTGGCCTACACCGGTTCGGGCGTTCTATCCAGCGCGCTGGCCATGGACAAGCGCATGTCCAAGATCGTCTTTGCCCAGGGCGGTATTCCCACGCCCCCGTGGGCGTGGATCAAGCCCGGCGCGCCACCCGAGCTTTCGGCGGCCGAAGTGTCCAACATGGGCGGTTATCCGCTGGTGATCAAGCCCAACGACCAGGGTTCCACCATCGGGCTCTCCATCATCCAGGAGGCCATCGAACTGCGGGCCGCGGTGGACCTGGCGCGCAAGTACGCGCGTGACGTGCTGATCGAACGGTTCATTCCGGGCCGCGAACTGTCGGTGCCGGTAGTTTCGGGCAAAGCCCTTCCGGTAATCGAGATCCAGCCGACACACGGCATCTACGACTACGAGTGCAAGTACACCCGCGGACTGTCCAGCTACCTGTGCCCGGCCCCGCTGGATGCGGCGGTCACCGCGTACGTGCAGGGCCTGGCCGTTCGCGCCTGCGATTCGCTGGGCTGCGAAGGCGCGGCCCGCGTGGATTTCCGCCTGGATCCACAGAATGTCGCCTGGTGCCTGGAAGTGAACACCATTCCCGGCATGACTGAAACGAGCCTCGTGCCCATGGCCGCGCAGGCCGCGGGAACGGGTTTCGCCGAGTTCGTCGAACAACTGTGCGCGCGGGCCCTGGAGGCCCGCAGGCGCAAACAGGACCTCACCGTCTAAGGAACCCTTCCGTGCCCTTGAAACTCTATGACACGCTCAGTCGAGACAAACGCGAGTTCGTCCCGGTGACGGCCGGCATGGCCGGCATCTACGTGTGCGGCATGACCGTGCAGGACCGGCCCCACGTCGGGCACATGCGCTCCAGCATCGCGGGCGACTGCATCCGCCGCTACCTGGAGCACCTGGGCTACCAGGTGACCTACGTCTACAACTTCACCGACGTGGACGACAAGATCATCGCCCGCGCCAACCAGGAGAACATCGACTATTCCTCGGTGGCCGAGCGCAACATCGACGCCTACATGCTCGCCGCCGGCATGCTGAACGTCAAGCCGGCCAGCTTCTATCCGCGCGCCACGCGGCACATTCCCGAAATCCTCAAGATGATCGAGACACTCATCGCCAAGGGCTTCGCCTATGCGGCGGGCGGCGACGTGTACTTCGATGTGGGCCGCAAGTCCGACTACGGAAAGCTGTCGAAGCAGAAGGTGGACGAGATGCGCTCCGGCGCCCGCATCGAACTGGGAGAAGCCAAGAAGAGCCCGCTCGACATCGCGCTCTGGAAGGGCAGCAAGCCGGACGAGCCGGGATGGGAAAGCCCCTGGGGCCCCGGCCGGCCGGGATGGCACATCGAGTGCTCGGCCATGTCCATGAAGTACCTGGGCGAGAGCTTCGACATCCACGGAGGCGGCCAGGACCTGGTGTTCCCGCACCACGAGAACGAGATCGCGCAGTCGGAGGCCGCCACCGGCAAGACCTTCGTGAACTTCTGGACGCAGAACGGCCTGGTGAACCTGGGCAGCCGCAAGATGAGCAAGTCGGAGCAACTGTTCTTCCTGGCCGAGGACATCCTGAAGGAGTTCCGCCCCGAGGCGGTGCGGTTCTACCTGGTGAGCACGCACTACCGCTCCAACATCGAGTTCAGCCGCGAGCGGCTGGCCGAGGCCGACGTGGCCCTGCAGCGGCTGGAGTTCGCGCTGGACCAGGCCGGCGCATGGAACGATTCCAACGCGCCCATGCCCCCGCTCTCTCCGCGCTTTTCTGCCGAAGTGGCCGAGGTGGAGAAGAACTTCTTCGACGCCATGGACGACGACATCAACACCGCGCGGGCCCTGGGCGAGCTGTTCAATCTTTCGCGCCTGGTCAACCGGGCGCTGGAGGGCATGCCCACCGCGGAGGAGCGCTCGGAAGCCTGGCACCTGGGGCGCAAGCTGCTGGAACTGGGCGGCAACCTGGGCCTGTTCTGGAAGCGCCCCGCAGCGGGCGATGCATGGCCGGATGAGATCGTGAAGCTCGCCGAGGAGCGCGTGGCCGCGCGCAAGGCGAAGGACTTCAAGCGTTCCGACGAGCTCCGCGACGCCCTGAAAGACAAGGGCGTCGTGATGGAGGACACGCCGGACGGCTACCGGCTGAAGAAACTATGAGCCTGACCCCGCACGCGAACGCCCGCCACCGGCTGGAGTCCTTCCGCGACGAGATTTCCGTGGTCTACCCGGAGCTCGTCTCGCTCATCGCCTACGGCAGCGCCGTCGGCGAGCACTTCCAGGACAAGGTTTCCGACGTGAACCTGATACTGGTGCTGCCCAAGGTGGATGCGGAAGTGCTGGAGCGCGGCGCGGAAGTGCTCCGCAGGCACTGGCAGAAGTCGCGGATCCTTCCGGTCCTGTTCTCCGAGCAGGAGCTTAGGGACTCGCTGGACGTGTTTGCCGTGGAGTTCTCGGACATCCGCGAGCGGCACCTGGTCCTGAAGGGCATGGACATCTTCGAATCGGTGATGATCCCGGGGACCTGGCTGCGCCACCAGTGCGAGTTCGAATTGCGCACCAAGATGCTGGCGCTCCGCCAGGGCTTCCTGGAATGCCACGGCAAGGACAAGGAGCTGGGAGCCCTGATGGTCCGGGTCTACTCGGGCGTGCTCCCGCTTGGCCGCAGCATGCTGCGCCTCGGGGGCGAGGTGCCGCCCCACTCCCCGATCGACCTGATCGAGGCGCTTGCCCGGCGATACCAGTTCCCAGTCCAACCGTGGCTGGAAGTGCTGGCGCTCAAGCAGGGGCACCGCGGGGAGGCGGCGCGCCCGGCCGCGGCGTTGTACCGCGAGTTCCTCGGCTCCCTGGACGCATTGGTGAAGCGCGTCAACGATGCGTTATAGACGTTTTCTCCCCATCCTCCTCGCTCTGCTCCTGGCGTGGGCCCTCCCGGCCCGCGCCGATTTTGTGGCTGACCCGGACAAGCTCCCCACCCCGACCGGCTACGTGAGCGACTTTGCGGGCATGCTGAACGAGACCACTCGCCAGCAGCTGGAGACCCTGCTCACCGAGCTCGACCAGAAGACCGGCGCGCAGGTGGCGGTGCTCACCGTTCCGAGCCTAGGCGGCCTCGAACCCAACGACTACGCCGTGCGGGCCTTCACGCACTGGGGCATCGGCAAGAAGGGCAAGGACGAAGGGGTGCTGTTCCTGATCGCCCCCAATGACCGGAAGATGTTCATCAACACCGGCTACGGCGCCGAGGGCCCGCTTCCGGATGTGACCGCGCACGAGATCTACACCATGGTGCGCGACGAGTTCCGGGCCGGCCGCATGAACGAGGGCGTGGCCGAGGGCACCGTTCGGATCGCCACCATCCTGGCGGAAGAGCACAAGGTCACATTGACCGGGCAGGTTGGGATCTCACGGCCGGCGCGCCGAAGGATGAGCCCCCGCGAAGTGATGCTCATCCTGCTGCTGTTCTTCGTCTTTGTCTCGATTGCCAGCCGCATCAACCGCTCTGGCGGGCGCGGGGGCGGAATGTTCTGGGGTGGCGGAGGTTTCGGCGGAGGTGGATTCGGGGGCGGCGGATTCGGGGGCGGGGGGAGCGGCGGGGGTGGCGGGTTCGGCGGGTTCAGCGGAGGCTCCACGGGGGGTGGCGGTTCGGGCGGCGGGTGGTAGGATAAGGTTTGGGAACAGGGCTTGCGAGAGTATCGGGAAGCCTGCCAATTCAAATCACAGGGAGAATGATCCAACATGCGATACACGAACATCTTGTGCTTCCCGGCCCTGATCGCGGCCACGATGATCCTCACGGTTGCCCCGCTCAAAGCGCAAGGCGCCGCGGCAAAGGGCAAGCCTGGCCTGGGCAAGGGTGGCCGTACCCCCAGCTTGCGCGCCGGCATTCCTCCGGAAGCCTTCGGTTCCCCGGTGGCCTCGCCCGACAAGTCCCGCTGGGCGTGGATCGCCGACGACGGCACCGGCCCCAACCTGTTCGTGGGCAACCGCACCCGAAAGGTGAAGACCAAGCTCACCAACTATAAGTTCACGCCCGCGGAAGACCTCATGCCCGGCCTGCCCATCCTGTGGTCGCCGGACGGCAAGTGGATCGCCTTCTATGAGTACAGTCACAGCGCACGAAATCCCACCGTGAGCAGCCACGCCGTGGTGGTGAATCCGGACAACGCCTCGGACCTGCGTAGGATCAACGAGCCCTCGGGAGAACTGGACACCCGGCCCGCGCGCTGGGAGTCCGAGGACGCGCTGCTGTTTAAAGGTTTGAAGGATGCGAACCTGAATGGCGGAGAGGATGTGTTCGTCTACGAGGTCCATGCGGGAAGATCGCAGTTGGAGACCGCCTGGCTGGCCGCGCTGGCCGCCGCCCGGGCCCACGCCGACTCCGTGGCCGCCGCCGCCGCGCCCGCCGGCGCCCCGGCCGCCGCGACCGGTAAATAGTCCACCCGGGACTCATTGGGCCGCGCCGGAGATTCCCCCGGCGCGGCCCCTTTTCATTTGCCCCCATCCTTCAAGCCCCGCCGCCGAAG
>JANXVU010000121.1 GCA_025351485.1 Candidatus Eiseniibacteriota bacterium
CCGTCGAGGGCGACGGGTTCCTTGGGGATGGGGCGGTGCAGTTGCTGGAAGAGCAGGCAGTGGCGCCCGAGGCGAATTACGTGGTTGAGGATGGTGGTCGGGGCGACGCCGAACTCGCGGGCGATCTGGCGGAAGCCGGAGCAGGCGAGGATGCGGTAGAAGATGGCGGTCTGGATGTCTGGCCGGCGCATCCAGTAGGTAGCCTTGAAGGTCTGGGAGCTGAACGAGCGGCGACAGTGTAAACAGAGGTAGCGCTGGACGGGGCGGCGGCGGGAGTGCTCGGGGTGGAAGAACCCGATTCTCTTGAAGCGCCAACCCGTTGGGCTGCAATGGAAAGCGCAGCTGGGGTTGGGACAGTGCGGTGGCAGGTGTGTTCTCATGCAGACTAACTACTGCATGAACCATGCAAGACACATTCTTCGAAGCACAACCCAATAAAAAGGCGCCCCGGGGAGTTCCCCGGGGCGCCTGTCAACGGACAGAGGTTCGGCGGGCTAGGCCCGGCGCCGTACCAGGGCGACCAAGCCAAGGCCGGCAAGTCCAAGCAGCGCGCTGGAGGCCGTGCCCGGCTCGGGAGTCAGGTTGCCCTCGTGGAACTTGTAGTCGCGGAGCCTGCCGTTGTCGCCACCGACAATGTAATCCGTGACCCCCGAGGGGTCTTCAACCAAAAACGAGGCGCCGGTGTTCTGGACCGCCGGAAGGAAACCAGACAGATCCGTCTGGGCCGGTCCAGGCGTGTTCGAGTACAGGTGGACGTAGTTGCCCGGGTCAGGGGATGGAAGGCTGGGAGCATTCTCCGGAAACACGCTGAAGAACACGGCCACGTCGCTCCAGTAGTCGGTGTTGTAAACATCCGTGGTCGGCGCTTCCAGCATCACCACGTAACCCGGAGTGACCGACGCAAACGGGAGCAACTGGTCCAGGCCCGTCTCGTAGACATCGACGACATCCGTGGCTACGGTCGCGCGGGCCGGGTTGGAAAGGCCGAGCGCCATCACCGCG
This sequence comes from Candidatus Eiseniibacteriota bacterium, assembly GCA_025351485.1. GTDB lineage: Bacteria > Eisenbacteria > RBG-16-71-46 > RBG-16-71-46 > JACRLI01 > JANXVU01. Next base: position 1,003 of record JANXVU010000121.1, read on the forward strand.
ATCACTCCAAAGACAATAGCCTTAAGCTTCATGGGGACATCCTCCTCAGTCTGAAACTAGAACGGCAGGCCGCGCAACGCCATCGGCGCGCCTGCAAGATCGGCACTCCATGCCACCGGGTACTTCTAAATTATCAAACGATTATGGCGTAACCGCACCGCGTTGTCAACCCTGCCGAACCTGGCTAGCGCGCACCCTTCCTATTCAACACAACTCCAATGGTTTGCGCAATTATCTTCATGTCCACCAGGAAGTGGCGGTGCTCGATGTAGAACAGGTCATACGCCAGCTTCCGCCGCACGTCGTCCTCGTCCTCGTCATAGGCCCGCTCGATCTGGGCGAGCCCGGTCAGGCCCGGAGGCACGTTGAGCCGGCTCCGGTACCCCGGAAACTTCTCCTGCAACCGTTTCACGAAGTAGGGCCTCTCGGGACGAGGTCCCACCAGGCTCATCTCGCCCTTCAGGATGTTCCAGAGCTGGGGCAGTTCATCCAGGCGGGACTTTCGCAGGAAGGCTCCCACGCGGGTGACCCGCGGGTCGTTGCGGGATGCCCACACTGGTTTGCCGGACTTCTCGGCGTCCTGGCGCATGCTGCGGAACTTCCAGATGTAGAAGATCCGCCCCGCCAGGTCGTCCTGGCGCCGGTCCGCCCGCCGACGATTGCCCCCCTCTCCCCCGGCATCGGAGGACAGGCGGCGGCTGCGGGCACGGCGGTTCATCCCCACCCGGTCCTGCCGGTAGAACACCGGGCCGGGGCTGTCGATCCTGATGGCGATCGCGACCACCAGGAAGAGCGGCGCGAGAACCAGCAGTGCGGCCACGGAAAGCAGGACGTCGAAGACGCGCTTGACCGGCCCTATTCCGCGGCCGAGGGGCGTGCTCTCCTCGGGCGGATGGCTGGAACTTCGGATGGCGAGCGTCTTCATGGGGTGGTCCGATCAGGGGGAGCCACTCGCGTGGCCCCCCCTTGGATGCCTATCTTCCGGTGCGAGTCGGGATGCGGCGCGGCTTCACCGCCTGGGGCAGGATGGCCGCCTGCGACCATGGGCCCGTATGGACCAATTGTACGTTTCCGCCGGCGGACAGGCCGCCCTTGTCGTAGACGTACACCCGGAAGTAGTAGTCCGTGTTCGGACGGAGCGTGTCGGGCGACCCGTGCGGCCCGAACGAGTCCAGGAAGCTCGCGCTCGACTTGTCGTTGATGGTCCCGATCAGGGTCGAGCCGTTGCTCACGCTGCCGTCGCGCGCGCGGTAGATCTTGTAGGAGTCGAAGTCCACCGCCGTGCTCGGTTGCCACACGATGGAGGCGCCCTGGGCCGCCTGGCCGGACGAAATGATGTTCACCGGGGGCGGCGGCTGGTTCTTGGTGGTCAGGTTCTGTTCCCCGCTCGCCGTTGCCAGCCCTCCCCGGTCGGTCACCCACACCTTGTAGAAGTACTGGGTCGCATCCAGCAGGCCGGCACTGTCGATCACGCTGCCGGTGTTGATGTCGGCGCTGCGGCGAACCAGGGTGGCCAGCGACGTGTCGACGTTGGAGCCCCGCCCGCGGTACACGCGGTAGTACAGGAAATCCTTCGCCTGGGAACGTGTCCAGCTGAGCGAGACGTGCAGGTCCGTGCCCTCGAACGGGGCAGCCATGGTCACCGCCGGAGGCGGCGCGTTCGGGCTCTGGTACGGGCGCGCGTTGGAGCGGTGCCGACCGCCGGTGGAGCTGATCTCGTCCACCCGGTACCACAGGAACGAATTTTCCCGGGGCGCCAAGTCGGTGAAGCTCAACGTGGTCTTGCCGGTCTCGGTGCGGATCGTGGAAAAAGCCGCATCCGCCGGAACGTTCCCCATGTCCGCTCCTTCGGCCCGCAGCACCTGGTAGCTGGAGAACGAGGGGTCGGTGGTCTGGGTCCAGTTGAGAACCACGTTCAGGGTGTCCGGAGGAATGGCCGCCTGGGGGTCCGACAGGATCACGCCCGCCAGGCTCCGTGCCGACGCCAGGACCGGGGACCCGGCGGCGGTAAAGCCCAGCGAATCCACCACGTCCACCCGGTAGGCGTAGGGCTGCCCGTCCCGGGCGCCGTTGTCGTTGAAGGTGGCGGTGTTCCGGTCGGAAATCGTGGTCAGCTTGCCGAACGCCGAGGAGGCAGGCTGCCCGTTCGGGGCGTCGGCCCTCATCACCTGGTAGGACAGGAACCCGGGAGCGTTGGTCGGGCTCCAGCTCACATCCAGCGACGAGCTGGTGGGATCTCCCACCGGGCGCACCGAGAGGATCTCCACCGGCGAGACCGGGGTGTGCAGGCTGAACAGGCTGTCCGCCGGCAAGTCGGGCGCCTTGTTGCCCGCGAGGTCGGTGAAGTGCCCCACCAGCGCCACCCGCAGCACGTCGGAGTTGCGGGGCAGGGTGTAGTCCAGCTCATAAACCCCGTCATTGGCGGTCTGGTCGCCCAGGGTGCCCTGGTCCTGCAGCTGCAGGCCCTTGATGCGCTGGCCGATGTCCACCGTGGCCAGCCCGCCGGTTTCGTTGCCCCGCGGCACCAGGCGCAGGTGGATGGCCGTGCCGGGCGAGAGGATCCCGCCCGCGGGCGCGCAGCTGACCGACTGGATGAAGGCCTGGGTGTCCAGGATGATCTCGTCGCTCACGGTCTCGGACGCCAGCCCGCCCTGCTTGAACCGGGCGTATACCGTGCGCGGACCGTCGCCAGGCGCGAGATTGATGCTGCGTGAGGTGCTAAAGGACTCCCATCCCGCTCCGGTGAAGTCGGGGTTATCGGAAACCTCCATGAGCTGGGTGCCTGCCGGGGCGATCAGCTGCAGCGAAAGGTTCAAGTTGTTGGTGCGCTCCCGGCCCTGGTCGATCAGCACCGCGAACGTGCCCGGCGTCACAGCGACCGTCTCGGAACGCGGACTGCTGCGTCCATCGGACAGGATCTGCACCACCTGGTAGAAGTACGGAGTGCCTTCGATCACGGTCGGATCGAGGTAGGCACTCACCCTCACCGACGCCAGGAATGCGAACGTCCCGGTGACCTGGCGGCTGCGATAGACCCGGTACTCGCTGGCCTTGCTCGAATCTCCCACGGTCCAGGTGAGCCCGATGGAGGATCGGCCGATCGAGGCGCGCACCACGGGCGTGAACTGCGGGCCGGCGATGATGTCGGTATTGGCCGGAGGGGTGATGTCCTTGCCGCACCCGGCGACGAAGATCCCCGTGGCGAGCAGCAGGC
>JANXVU010000155.1 GCA_025351485.1 Candidatus Eiseniibacteriota bacterium
CGCGCTGCCCGGCCCCGCCGACACCATCTGCCTTCCCGGCGTCGGCCCTGCCACCCCGGATCCCGAGGAACTCCGCGAGGCCATCGCCCCCGGCCACCCCGTGGATGCCGCGTGGTCCGATTGGTTCGCTGCGCTCCCCCAGGATGCCAGCCGCTGGCCAAAGCTGGAACGGCGGCTGGCGGATATCTCCGAAGGCGCGGACCATTTACAGGTGGCGGCGCTCTTGGAGTCGTTGCTGATGGGACCTCCGGACGATCCCCGGCGCGGGAGCTGGCTGCTGCGCCTGGGCGCGGCGCGGCGAGAGACCGCCCTGCTGCCCGGAGCGCGTTTGGCGCTGGAGGAAGCCTTCCGGGCATCGAGTGGCCAGGCGTGGCTCCGGGCCCGGGTGCTGGCGGAAATGGCGCTGTTGGCGGGCTCGGAGGGGACGCCGGACCTGGCCGAGTCGCGCTTCGAGGAAGCGCTGGAGGCGCTCGCCTCCGGGGAGGACTCCGAGCGTGCGAGAATATTGCTGAAATGGGGCCGCTGGCGCGCCCGCGCCGGAGATCTGCCGGGAGCCGAGACGCTCTTGCTCAAGGCCGCCGAAGCGGCCCGCGCCGCGGTGGACCTGGCCCAGGAATCGCGGGCCCGGCTCGACCTGGCCGAGACATTCCTGGCGGAGGGCCAGGTCGAACGAGCCCAGTGGATCCTGGCGGACCTGCGCGAGGAGGCCGGGTCCAGGATGCTTTCGCTGGGTGAAAGGGCCGGGATCGAAATCGCCCTCGCCGGGGCGCTGCGGGAGCTGGGTCGCGCAGATGCGTCCTCCGGGATCGCGCTGCGTTCCCGGCTTGCGGCAGCGCTCTCGGGAGATCCGGCGACCCTGGCGGCCGCGACTCGCGCGGTGGTGATGGCCAGGGTCGATTCCGGCAATCCATCAAGGGCGGCTGCGCTGCTTCGCCGGGAGAGGACCTTCCTGAAGGAAATTTGTCCGCGCGAGCTGGCCGCGCTCCGCCTTGCGGTGCGAACCCGGATCGGCGGAACCGCCTCGCTGCGCCGAGCTCTTGCGGCCGCGATCGGCGATCCCGCGCGGTGGAAGAGCGGCGGGGCCGCCGCGGGATGGCATGCGACCGCGATTCGTGCGGCGAGGGAGGCCGGCGATCGCAAGGACCTGTCCGGGTCGCTGGAGGCCGCTTCGAATCAACTACAGGGGGCTCACCCGCGTTCAACGGAAGAATGGGAATTGAGCGTGGAATCGACGGCCGCCCACCTCGTACTCGGAAGCGGCCCCGAGGTGAAAGAGGAGGCCCGCCGGTTGGCGATCCGGCTGGAGGGCACCACGCTGCTCCGTTTGCGCGCGCGCCTTGCCCTGGCGCGCGCAGGGTTCGCGATGCGGGAAGGCGATCTGGGCCAGGTGCGGACATTGCTCGGGGAGACGGACGCGGTGCTTCCCGCGGAAGGGCTGCCGTTCGAGCGCGCCGTGCTGGCCGGGCTTGAGTCGCGCCGTTTTGCGCAGACGGGATCCATGGAGGAGTCGCTCGCGCTGCGCTCCCGCGCCGTGGAACTCTTCCGGACGGCGGGTGCGGTTTCGCGCGAGGAATCCGTCATTCGCGAAATGCGCGCCTCGCCCGTGGTCCCGTCTTCCCCGCCGCCGGCCGCGGGCCTGCTGGGCGGATTCTTCGCAGCCCTCGGCGGGCGCGACTTCGACTCGCTGCCCGCTCGCGCCTTGGACTGGCTGGTCCAGGCGCTGGGGGCCGAGGGCGGAGCGCTGGTTCTTGCAGATTCTTTTCGGGAGGGAAGCCTTGCGGAGGCCGCCGGGAAGAGCCAGGCCTCGCAGCGCGCCCTCAAGCGCGCCCGAGAGGTGGCCTCCGGAACCTTCGCGGAGCCCGGTGGACCGGCGGACCCGCTCACGAGCGTGGCGCTTCACTTCGGCCGGGAGAACCTGGGCGCCGCCTGCCTGGCGGGCCTCCATGGCGAAGAGCCGCGCGCCCTGCTGCGCTCGCTGGCCGGCGCCCTCGCCTCACGGTTTTTCGAAGCCTTCGAATGGCGGTCCCACGTGCGCCGCCTGGAGTTTCTCGAGCAGGAGAACCGGCGCCTGCACGAGGCCGCCGCGCGGCCGGGAGAGCCGCCGATGCTGGCGTCGGACTCCCCGGCCATGAAGGCGCTGCTGGCGCAGGCGCGCCGGATCGCCTCCGGGTCCTCGAGCGTCCTGATCCTGGGGGAGGACGGCAGCGGCAAGAGCCGGCTGGCCGAATTCATCCACCGCGAAAGCGCGCGCGCGGGCGAGCCGCTGGTGGTGCTGAACTGCGCGGCGCTGCCGCACGGGCTCATGGAAGCGGAGATGTTCGGGATCGAGCCGGAGGGCGGCTCCGGCGCGGCGGCCAGGCCGGGCACTTTCGAGCTCGCGCACCGGGGCACGTTGTTCCTGGACGAGATCGGGGACCTGGACCTCTCGCTGCAGGCCAGGCTGCTTCGGGTGCTGGAGACGGGCGAGATCCGGCGCGTGGGCGGCCGCGATGTCCTGCGCTCGGATGTCCGGATGATCTCGGCCACCCACCGCAATCTGAAGCGGATGGTGCAGGAGGGGAGCTTTCGGGAAGACCTCTACTCGCGGATCAGCTTGTCCATCCTGGAGCTTCCGCCCCTTCGAGAGCGGCGCGCGGAAATCGTCGGTCTGGCCGAGCAACTGCTCACCGAACTCGCAGCCGGGATGAAGGTGGCCCGCCCGGAACTCACTCCGGCATTCCGGGAGTTCCTGCTGGCCCGGGCGTGGCCTGGGAACATCCGCGAATTGCGCAACGAACTGACGCGGGCCATCCTCCTGGAGCCGGGCCGGCCGCTGGCGCCACCGGCGGGCTGGAACGCGCCTTCCGCCGCGCCTTCGGCCGACCTGAAGGGGGAGGTGGCCGGGCGGGAGGTGGCGGTGCTGCGGGAGGCCTTGGAGGCCAACCGCTGGAACCAGAGCCTCACCGCGCGCCAGTTGGGCATCTCGGAGCAGGCCGTCCGCTACAAGATGCGCAAGCACGGGATCCGCAGACCCCTGGAGAGCTCCGAGGGCCGCTGAGTGGAAAGGATGGCCCCGCAAGGACATCGAGCGGAGAGCTCCAGCGGATTCTGGGATGATGACCGGGCTGTTTCGGGGGACTTCCCGGCCCGGACACTATCTTCGGTCCACCCCCCATCCTCATGCCCCTCCCCTTGTTGTAAGCCCAACTATTCCCGTATCATGCGCCAACCATGACCTGCCCGCCTGCATCTGAGATCTCATGACCATCCATACTTTTGAAGACGCGCCCCGCGTGGAGCTGGCCAGGTCCCCGCTGCTGGGCAAGCTTTACTCCGACTGGCTGTCCGGCCCGGGGCCCCTCGGAGAGGTTCTGTCTCCCACGCTGGATCCGGCGAAATGGATCCGCCCCGAAGGACTGCGGGCCGAGCCCGCCGCGCTGGATGCCTTCTGGAAGGCCTGCCTGGAATTCAACCGCCGCCTGGGCGCCTCTCCGCGTGCGCTGGAGCTGGGAGAGGCCATGGCCGCGGGCCGCGCGGACGCGGTGGTGGCGGGGCAGCAGCCGGGCCTCCTCGGAGGGCCGCTCTTTTCGGTCTACAAGCTGGCCGCCGCGGTGGCCACCGCCGAGCGCGCCACGGAAAAGCGCGGCCGCAGCGCCGGCGCGATCTTCTGGATGGCCGCCGACGACACCGATTTTCCGGAGATACGCGGCGCCCGGGTGGCGCGCGAACTGGAGCTTCCCGGCGCGGTCCTGCCCGATGTGTTGCACACAGTGCATCGCATGGTGGGATCGATGCAAGGAAGCGCCACGGCCGGCGTGGGCCGCGAGTTGCTGCTACAGGCGGAGGGCCGCGGGGCCGCGTGGGTCCGCGAGGCGTGGGAGCGCGCGTGCGCCCGCGGAGCCGACTTCGGCGAGATCTGCGCCGCGTTCTTCTTCGAGCTGCTCCCGGGGTGGCCGTTCCTGGTGGTGGACGCCCGATGTCCCGAACTGCGCGCCGCTTCGCTCCCCGTTTTTTCCGCCTACCTTGACCGCCGCGAACAGGTTCTCTCCGCACTGGCCGACAGCGCTCACTGGCTCCAGCAGCTTGGACATGATCCCCGAATCGAGCCCCGCTCGGGCGAGGCGAGCCTCTACCGAACCGTGGGCGACATTCGCGACCGCTGGGATGTGCCCACCGACCCGGGAGCGGCGCAGGCGGAACTGAAGGCCTCCGCGGGCGCCATCAGCGCCAATGTGGTGCTCCGGCCGCTGGCGCAGGACACGGTGCTGCCGGTGCTGGCGCAGATCGTGGGGCCGGGGGAAGCTGCCTACCTGGTGCAGGTCCGGCGGGTGGCCGAAGCCCTGGGGGTTTCCAGGCCCGCGCTTTTCCCCAGGCTCAGCCAGTCGCTTTGGCCGCGCGAGGCGGCGCAGATGGTCCGGGAGCTACAGGTCGAGCCCGCGGAACTGCTCAAGGACTACGACCGGCTCCTGCGGGCCCACTTTGCCGCGATGGTGCCGGCCGAAGTACGCTCCCAGGTGGAAGCCTTCGGGCAGGACCTCCGGGATCGGTCCGACGCGCTGGCCCGCGCGACCCACGAACTGGACCCGAGCCTGAGCCAGCTCATCGAGTCGGCCCGCTCCAAGATGGATTTCCAGCTCGGCCGGCTGGCCGAGGGCATCGCTTCCAAGGTCAAGTCCAGGCAGGACCGGCAGAACCCGCGCCTCGGAAGGCTCAAGGGATTCCTGCTGCCGGGGGAGAAGCTGCAGGAGCGCACCCTCTCGGTGGCCGCCCTGTTCGCGGGCTGGGGCCCCGAGGCGGGCGGGCGCGTGCTGGCCCTGGCGCGCCTTCACGTGCAGGACACGCTGGCCGGCAAGGCCGCGCACTACCTGCCCGGTTGGGAGGATTGATGTCGTTCGACCTGCTGGCGTTCGGGGCGCATCCCGACGACGTGGAAATCACCTGCGGCGCGCTGGTCCACAAGATGGCCTTGCGCGGCTACCGAGTGGCGATCTGCGACTTCACCCGGGGCGAAATGGGAACGCGGGGCGACGTGGAGACCCGGGCCCGCGAGGCCGAGGAGGCCCGCCGGATCCTGGGAGTCGAGGCGCGCGCGAACCTGGGCCTGCCGGACACCGCCGTGGACCGCCAGGACCGCTCGCACCTGGCCGCGGTGGTGGAGGCGCTCCGGCAGTTCAGGCCGCGCCTGGTGATCGCGCCCTACGGCGTGGACCAGCACCCCGACCACGAAGAGGCCTCCGCGCTGGTCACCCGAGCCACCTTCGTGGCCGGGCTGGCCAAGTTCGAGACGCCCACCATGGGTCGGCACCGCCCGGTCTCCACCATCTACTCGATGTACCGCCGCCCGTTCGACGCCCACTTCATCGTGGACGTCTCGGACAGCTTTGACGCCAAGATGGAGGCGATCCGCGCGCACCGCTCCCAGGTGTTCGCCGATCCCGAAGACCCGAATCCCACGCGCCTGACCAGCCCTGAATTCCTGGCCAGCCTGGTGGCCCGGGGACAGTTCTACGGCTCGCGCATCGGCGTGAAGTACGGAGAGCCCTTCATGTCCCGCGAGGAGCTCCCCGTGGACGATCCGCTTTCGGCCTTCGCGGGAGCGCGAACCGGGAGGCTGCTGGGATGACCACGGCGCGCCGCAAGCTCAAGATCGGAATCACCTGCTATTCCAGCGTCGGCGGCTCGGGCGTGGTGGCCACCGAACTGGGCCTGCACCTGGCCCGGCAGGGCCACGAGGTGCACTTCATCACCCATACGCTGCCGTACCGGCTCCGGGGCTACGAGGACAACATCTACTTCCACCAGGTGGAGGTCACGTCCTACCCGGTGTTCGAGTACCCGCCCTACGCGCTCTCCCTGGCGGCCAAGATGGCCGAGGTGGCCCGGGCCTACGACCTGGACCTGTTCCACGTGCACTACGCCGTGCCGCACGCGACCTGCGCGTTCCTGGCCCGCGAGATGCTGGGCCGGCCCATCCCGATCGTGTGCACTCTCCACGGCACCGACATCACCCTGGTGGGTCTGGAGCCCTCGTACTTCGAGATCACCCGGTTTTCCATCCGCAAGAGCGACCGCATCACCGCGGTGAGCGAATATCTCGCGGTGCACACCCGCAAGAGCTTCGGCAAGGACCTCAAGATCGAGGTGATCCCCAACTTCGTGGATCCACGTCGGTTCACGCCGCGGGCGATTAACGCCCGGCGCGAGCACCTTTCCCCGGACGGCGTTCCCATCGTGATGCACGCCTCCAATTTTCGCGCGATCAAGAACGTGGACCACGTGGTGAAGGTGTTCGCCCGCATCACCAAGGAAGTGCCCTCGCGGCTGGTGATGCTGGGCGACGGCCCCGAACGCATTTCGGCCGAGCGCTGGGTCCGCCGGCTGCACCTGGAGGACCGGGTGATGTTCCTGGGTAACCAGGAGCACATCGAGGAGCTGCTGCCATGCGCCAACGTGTTCCTGCTGCCCAGCGCCAGCGAGAGCTTCGGGCTGGTGGCCCTGGAAGCGATGAGCGCCGGGGTGCCGGTCATCGCCACCTCCGTCGGCGGGCCGCGCGAGTTCGTCGAGGACGGCTGCACCGGCTACACCGCGCGGCCGCACGACCTGGCCCGCATGGCGCGCCTAGCGATCCGGATCCTGCGCCATCCGGCGCAGGCCCGCGACATGAGCCGCAACGCTCGCGCCGTGGCGATCCGCAAGTACCACGTGAACAAGATCGCGCGCCGCTACGAGGACCTGTACCTGGAAGTGGTGAACGGGGCGGGGAAGGGCGCGTGAAGCGGGAGCGGCGCTTCCTGGTGCTGGCCGACGGCTCGCTCACCCCGCTCGATGCCAAGACCGCCGTGGGAGCGCTTCGATTCATCCCCGAGCAGGTGGTGGCGGTGCTGGACCGCTCCCGGGCCGGCCGGGTGGCGGGTGAAGTGCTGGGGATTTCATCCCGGGTTCCGGTGGTGTCCTCCGTAACAGAAGGCCTGGAGCGGGGAGCCAACGCCCTGCTGGTGGGGATCGCCCCGGTCGGCGGAGAACTGCCGGCCGAATGGCGCCTGTGGGTGGAAGAGGGTCTGCGCGCAGGTCTGGATGTGTGGAGCGGCATGCACACGTTTCTCTCGGAGGACGCTTCGCTCTGGGCGCTGGCCGCCGAGCACGGGGCCAGGATCTTCGATCTGCGCCGGGTGCCGCTTTCCATGCCGGTGGCCGCGCGCCGGGCGGCGTCCCTGCCGTGCGAGGTGCTGCTGACCGTCGGGAGCGACTGCAACGTGGGCAAGATGACCGCCACGCTCGAGCTGCACCGGGCCGCGCTTGCGGACGGGATCCGCTCCCGGTTCGTCGCGACCGGCCAGACCGGTGTGCTGGTCGAGGGAGCCGGCCTCTCCGTGGACCGGATGATTTCGGACTTTGCCGCCGGAGCGGTGGAGTCCATGGTGATGGAGCGCTCCGAGGCTGCCGACGTGGTGATGGTGGAAGGGCAGGGCTCGATCTTTCACCCGGGCTACTCGGGAGTGACCCTGTCGCTCCTGCACGGAGCCTGCCCCGGGGCGATGGTGCTGTGCCACCACGCCGGCCGCACTGCGATCCGTCACGGCGGAAATCCCATCCCGGGCTACGGGGACATGGTGCGCGCCTACGAGACGGCCGCCTCGTGGGTGAGCCCTTCCAGGGTGATCGGGGTGTGCGTGAACACCCAGGGGTTCCCAGAGCCGGAGGCGCTGAGCGAGATTGTGCGCGCCGCCCGGGAGACCGGCCTTCCCGCCTGCGATCCCATCCGGCAGGGCCCGGGAGCTTTGCTCGAAGCGCTCAAGTCCCACCTGTCCGCGCGGCGCTCCCGTGCCTGAGGCGCGCCTGGAGGTCCAGGAACTCACCCTGCGCACCCGCCACCTGTTCGGGATTTCGCGGGGCGCCCGCCAGTCGTTCGAGAACCTCCTGGTCCGTGTCTGCTGGGAAGGCGCGGAAGGACTCGGCGAAATCGCCCCCAGCCCCTACTATGGAGAGCGCGCGCCGATCGCCCGCGCGAGCGCGGCTCTGCTGTGGGAGGCGGCCGCCCCCCGGGTGCAAGGAATCGTCTCGTCGAAAGACCCCACGGAGCCGCTGCTCGAACTTCACCGCGCCTGGGACGGCGTGGTCCGGCGAAACGGCGCCGCGCGGTGCGGCCTGGATATGGCGCTGTGGGACCTGTGGGGAAAGCTCCGCGGGCAGGGCGTGGGAGAGGTGTGGCGACCGGGCGCCTTGAACTGCCCGGTCACTTCTTATACCATCGGCATCGACGTCCCCGAAACGCTGGGCGGGCGGCTCGACGCGGCAGCCGGCTTTTCCATCCTGAAAGTAAAGCTGGGCGGACCCGACGACCGGGGCACGCTGGCGGCGATCCGGGAACGGGACGGCCGAACCGTGCGGGTCGATGCCAACTGCGCCTGGCGCGGAGGTGAAGCGGTGGAACGGCTCCGCCCGCTCGCGGGCCCCGGGATCGAGCTGATCGAGCAGCCCTGCCCGCCGCGGGACCTCGCCGGGCTCGGCATGGTGCGCGAAGCGCTGGGAATCCCGGTCTACGCCGACGAGAGCGTTGAGACGCTCGAGGACTTGGACGCCGTGGCCCCGTTCGTGGACGGCATCAACGTCAAGCTGGTCAAGTGTGGAGGCCCCACCCAGGCGCGCAGGCACATCCAGCGCGCGCGGGAACTGGGCCTGGAAGTGATGCTGGGCTGCATGATCGAAAGTTCGCTGGGAATCACCGCGGCCGCCCAACTCGCCCCCCTGGTCGACCGGTTGGATCTCGACGGCGCGCTGCTGTTGGACAAGGATCCGTTCTCGGGCGTGGAGTGGGCCGACGGCCGACCCCGCCTGCCGCAGGGCCCCGGACTGGGAGTTGTTCCGAGGGCCTGACTTCTTCCATCGGGGCCCGACCGCCTTGGACCGCAAGCTCTTCGCTTACGTGGCCTCGGTCATCGTCCTGGCCGTGGTCATCCTCGGCCTGGTCAGTCCGCACCTCGACTGGTCACTCCGCGGCCGCTACCTGGTGTGGCTCCTGGCCTGCCTCGCGGCCGAGCACCTGTGGCTCTCGAGCATCACCGGCAAGGGCTCCCACAGCATGGTGAGCACCTTCAACTTCGTGGTGATCGCGCTCCTGCCTCTACCTGCGGCCGTCTGGATCGTTTCCCTGGCCGCCCTGATTGCATCCAGCATCTTCCAAAAGCGGATCTGGTACCGCGTGCTGTTCAACGGGGCTCAGATGGTGATCACCACCTTCGTGGCCTCGGGCGCGTTCCGGCTTCTGGGCGGCGATTTTGGCACGGTGGAAAACCTTCTGCGCGCCGAGCGGCTCCTGCCATGGGCCCTGGCGGGCCTGGTCTACCACGTGTTCAACACCGGCCTGGTGGCAGGGGCGATCTCGCTGCAGAGCGCGCAGCGTTACTGGGACACCTGGCGGGAGAACTTCGGTTACCGGGACGAGCTCTTGAGCTCGGCGGCCATGCTCCTGATGAGCCCCATCGCGCTGGTGGTGTTCCTGGCGCTCGACCTGCACAACCAGGGCTTCTGGGGGCTGATCCTGTTCTATGTGCCGCTGCTTTTCATCCGCGACTCGCACGTGCGCTACATCGAGCTGGTGCGCGCCACCGACGACCTGATCAAGAAGGAGCGCAGCGCGGCCACCGGCGAGATGGCGGCCGGCGTGGCGCACGACATCAACAACTACCTGGCGCCGATCATGGGCCGGGCCCAGATGCTGATCCTGCAGGCCGACCGGCTGGACGCCGACAAGGTCGCGCACCACGCCCAGATCGTGTTCGAAAACGCGGCCAACATGGCGATCCTGGCCAAGGGCCTGGCCGGCGCGGGGCGCGAGACCCACATGACCGAGGCCTCGCTCTCGCGGCTCGCGCGGGACACGGTGGAATTCCTGAAGCCGCAGAAGAAGTACCGGGAGATCGCCATCGAACTTCGCGTGGACGACGGCCTGCCCACGGTGAGCATGGACCCCGGGCAGATCCAGCAGGTGCTGATCAATCTGTTGTCCAACGCGGCCGACGCGCTGGAGGACCGCCCCGATCCCAGGATCGTGGTCACCACCGCTCCCGGCCCCAACAGCCGCCAGGCGCTGCTCAAGGTGAGTGACAACGGCATCGGGATCCCGCCGGAAAACATGGAAAAGATCTTCGAGCCCCGCTTTACCACCAAGGGGCTCAAGGGACACGGATTCGGCCTGTCCAATTGCTTCGCCATACTCGAACGGCACCGTGGCCGCCTGACGGTGGCCAGCCGGCCCGGAGAAGGCGCGGAATTCACCGCGACCCTGCCGATCTCAAGATCCAAGGCGGCCTGAATGAATCCAAATTCCGCTCCTCGAAGCTGGCTGTCCCAGTTGGTGCCGGTCGCGGCCCTGGCACTGGTGCTCATGGCGGTGCTGCGCGCGCAGGAGACTGTCTCCCTGGTGCTGCTGGCGCTGCTGGTCTCGTACCTGGTGCGGGGTGTGGTGGACCTGCTGCCGGCGCGCATCCCCAGGGGTCTGGCCGCCGCGCTGGTGCTGGTGCTGATCCTGCTGGCGGCGGCCGGCTTCGCGGTCTGGTTCGTGCCGCAACTGGCGCACGAAGTCGAGGACCTGGTCCGTAACTTTCCCAAGCTCTCGGCCGAGGCGCTCAAGCGTGCGCGTGGGTTCCGGCAGGGGCTGGTGCGGGCGCTACCCGAGAGCTGGATGGAAGCCTTGGACGCCCAGGTGGGCCGGCTCGGAACGGAGGCGGGACAGTGGGTGCTGGACTCGGCCAGAAGCCTCCTGGCCACCCTGCCGCGGCTGATCAGCCTGGTCGTGGTGCCGGTCCTGGCGTTCTACCTGGTCAAGGACGGCACCCAGATCCTTGCCTACATCATGAACTGGGTCCCGCGATCCCGCCGGGAGTTTTGGGACCGGATGGCCCTGGCGCTGGACGAGACCATGATCGGCTACATCCGTGGCCAGAGCCTGGTGTGCCTGGCCCAGGCCGCCCAGTGCACCCTCGCGTTCTCGCTGCTGGGGGTGCCTTACGCGGCGGTGCTCGGGACCCTGGCCGGGCTGGCCGAGACGCTGCCGTTCGTGGGTTCCACGGTGGTGATGGTGCTGATCACCCTGGTGGCGCTGCCCGAGGGGCCCGAGGTGTGGGCCCGGGGGCTGATCGCCTACATCGTCCTGAACCAGTTCCTCAACTATCTGATCATTCCCAGGATCATGAAGTCGCATCTGTCCATGCACCCGCTGGCGGTGCTGCTGGCGGTCGGCGCGGGGGCGGAGCTGGCGGGATTCTACGGAGTGCTGTTCGCTCTTCCGGCCGTCGCGGGTCTGACCACGGCACTCCGGGTCTGGCGCGAGTCGCGCGCCGCGGACTGAGTCCGGCGCCGTTCAAAATGAAAAGAGCCCCGCGGCGTTGCCGCGGGGCTCTTTGTTTTCGGGGGGGCGCCGGGGCGTCTTACCGCATCAACGCGAGCTTTTCGGTGCGGATCCCGAAAGCGCTCTCGAGGCGCGCGAAGTAGAGTCCGGTTCTCGCGTGGGTGCCCGAGGCGGTAGAGCCGTCCCAGGTCATGTCGTGGCGTCCGGGCTGCGCGTACCCGTCATAGATCGAGGCCACCCGGCGGCCGCTCACGTCGAAGATCCCGAACTTCACGTGGCTCGCGTGGCTCCCCGGGATCACGAAGGAAAGCGTGGAGGACTCGCGGAACGGGTTCGGGACCGGCGAGAAGAGCTTGAGCGCGTACTGGCCCTTGCCGGTGATATCGGCGCGGAACGGGCCGATCGTGGTCGCCGATCCGGCGCGGAGGGCGCTGACCCGGTAGAACCACACGCCCGGGGACGGCTTGTCGCGGAACACCCGCGCGGCGGGATCCAGCGGACGGTCGTTGAGCTTGAGCCACGGGCCCGCGGCCGCGGCCGAGCGCTCCACGTCGAAGCCGGAGAAGGCGCCCTGCTGCGCCACGGCCCAGCTGAGCTCGAAGCCGCCGGCGGCCTCCTGCCCATCGAGCGCGAAGATCCCGACCGGGGTGGTGCTGAGCGCCGCGTCGGCGCGCAGCTTGCCCCATCCAAACGTGGTGTTGGGCACCGGGCCGGCGTTGGTGACGGTGAGGTCCGCAAGAGCGGTGGTCTGGATCGCCAGCTTGGCCAGCGAAGGCGTGGCGGTGGGGCGCTTCTGCAAGATCAGGGCGGAGACGCCCACCACGTGCGGGCACGCCATGGAAGTTCCCTGGTCGACAAAATGGACGCTGTCCTCGACCGTGAAGCTGCCGACCGGGACCAGGCTCGAGCGGCTGGAGGCCACCCCGAACCCCGGCGCCGATATGAACGGCAGGGGACGTCCGTCCGCGGAAGGTCCGTGCGAGCTGAAATACGCGGCGTTGCCCAGAGTGAAAGGACCTCCCGAGTACTGCAGCGTCGAGCCGGAGGGAATCTGCCAGGACTTCTTGGTCATGTAGGCGCCCACGCAGATCACCGAATCGGCGCTGCCCGGCGTGGAAACTTCGCGGATCGGGGTAAATCCCTGGCGCCACGTGGCGATGTCCGCGTTGACCCCCAGCCACGAGTCGGCCATCCAGAGATCCATGTGTCCGCCCGCGTGCACCTTGGTGCCGGTGACGGTGATGGTCCAGAAGCCGGCCGCGGGAGTCTTGGTGGAGTCCAGGTCGAAGACCTCGATGATCAGGTTGTACTCGTTGTTGGATAGCGGCTGGGGCAGGTTGGCGTTGGAGCCGTTGTCCACGTAGACGTAACCCTGGCCCGCGCCGGACTGCCCACCGTACGTGGTCCGGAAGGGCACCGAGGGGCTGGTCCAGCCGTTGGGAGCCTGCACCTGCACCGCCAGCGAATCGCCCACCTTGTAGTAAGCGTCCACGTTCAGATAGTCGTCCTGGCTGTTGGGCTGGTTGGCGGAGTAGCTCGGGATCCGGAAAGTCACGCTGGAGCTCGTGCCCTGGCTCACGGTGAGCTCGGCGTGGATCGAGTCGGCGCCGGAATTGCCCGCGGACACGCACACCAGCTTGCCCGGTCCGGTGAGCGCGCTGATCTGCTGGTCCTGGGCCTCGGTGCCGTCGTGGGGCCCGTAGTTAGATCCCAGCGAGAGGTTCACCACCGCCGGCTTGCCGAGCGCCGAGGCCCGCTGGAAGATGTAGTTCACGCCGTCCACGATGTGGCTGAAGGTGAAGTCGGTCTTCACGAAGATGATGTCGGCCTGCGGCGCGATTCCGACGTAGCGATAGGCCGTCTTGCCGTTGCCGGTGGCCTTGCCGCTGCCGGCCGCGGTCCCGGTGACGTGGGTGCCGTGCCCGTCGGCGTCAATTTCGGAGCAGGTGCCCGACTGGATCGCGGCGTGGGTCCACTCGCGCCCGTAGGCGAAGCCCGAAGGCGGAGTGCCCCCGACGGTCTGGTCCCAGATGTAGAGGATGCGGTTGTTTCCCAGGGTGTCGGAAAAGTCCGGGTGGTTCCAGTCGATCCCGGTGTCCACCACGCCGACCACCACGCCCTTGCCGGTGGTGCCGGTGTAGCGCGGGGCGGTTCCGCCGTTGACGGTGTTGGCGTGGATCTCGGCGCGGCTCACGTCCAGGAGCGGGCGCGCGCGGTGCGACATGCGGATGGCCTCGACCCCGGGGAACGCGGAGAGCCGCTCGATGTCGCTCCACGACAGATCGCCGCTCACCATGCCCGCGGCTTGCGTGCCGGCGTGGATGCCCATGGCCTCCAGGTCGGCCGCGGTGACGCTTCCCTGGATGAAGCACGAGAAGCGTTCCGCCTGTGCGGGGGAGAGGCTGGGGGCGGAAAAGGCATGCGCGCGGGGGCCCAGCCGGCCGTGATGCTGGAGGGCGCGGAGCTGGCCATCGATCTTGAGCTCGCCGGTCCTCGCAGGGACCGCCAGGGTGGACACGGCGACGATCGCCGCGAGGTGAGCCAGGGTGAAGCGCATGGAAGGGCCTCCTATGCCCGGGAATCCGTTGGTATTTTTCATTCTGGGGATCTGTTCAAGATCCGAGGTCGTTGAGGGGGATTCTCGGCACATTGGCGGCCAAACTTGACACCTCCGTGGACCGGCCGCATAGTCCGGGCGTGCGCAATCCACGGTCAAATCAAAGCATAGCTTGGGAGGGACTCCCGGGCAAGACGTGCATGGCCCTGCTGGTCCTGGCCCTCTCCCCGGCGCTCCCGGGCGCGGCCCCGGCCGCCGACTTATTGCTCCGCCTCCAGTCCATTCCCTCGGTGTCCGGGTACGAAGATTCCCTCCGTGCCGCGGTTCTCTCGGAACTCCCCGGCTGGTGCTCGCCCGAGGTGGACGCGCTCGGCAGCGTGGTGGTGGACCTGGGGGGCGAGGGCCCGCTGCGCCTGGTCGCCGCTCCGCTCGACGAACCGGGTTATGTGATCTCTCAACTGGACACCCTGGGCTACCTGCGCCTATCGCGCCTGGCGGGACCGGGCCGGCTCTACGATCAGTTTCACGTGGGCCAGCGCTTCCTGGTGCTGACGGCGACCGGATCCGTGCCGGCGGTCTCGGTCGCGCCTTCCACCCACCTTCGTCCGCGGGGCCTGGCCACCGCCGAACCCTGGACCGTCTCCGATCTGTGGCTGGACGCCGGTTTCCACTCCCCATCCGAGGCCGCCCGCGCGGGCGTGCGCCTGCTCGACCCGGTGAGCCTGGTCGAGAGATATACACCGCTGGGCGTCTCAAGGTCCGCGGGACCGGGGATCGAGGCCCGCGGTGAACTCACGGCCCTGCTCCGCGCGCTCCAGGGGGCGAAGCCGGCTTCCAGGGGCCATTGGGTAGCGGCGTTCACCGCGCAGGCCCAGCCGGGTGGCCGGGGCCTGCGGCGCCTGCTCCGGCGCTTTAACCCTTCGGCGGTCTATCTCCTGGGAGGCTTTCCCAAGGCAGGCCTGGGGCATGGCGCGGCCGTCCAGGCCGACTCGCTGAAGGGCCTGTCCGCGGAACTCTCGGCGAAGCTGGCCAGGCTCGGCGGGCGTGACATCCAGAAGGAATCCCAGGCGTACCCGGCCGACCAGCCCGGATTGGACCTGCTGTCGCGCGTGCCGGCCGCGGTGCTCGGACTTCCGGTCCGGTATGCCCGCACTCCTTCGGAGGTGGTCGACTCGGGCGACGTCTCCGCGCTGGCCACATTCCTTCGACGCATGATGGAGGCCCCGTGATTCGTACTTTCAGCGCAATGCTGGCCGCGGGACTCCTGCTTTCGGCCGGGTTCGCCGCCGCCTCCGCGCCTTCCAGGGCCCGGCTCGCCGACGTGAGCCTGACCCTGCAGCGCTTGTGCGAGGTGCAGGCGCTCTCCTCCCACGAGTCGCCCCTCACAAGGCGCATCCAGTCGCTGCTGCCCCGGGATCTGGCCTCAAAGGTGGACGGCAAGGGCAACCTGATCGTGGAACTGGGACAGGGCGATCCGCTGGTGACCGTGATCGCCCACCAGGACGAGATCGGCTACGAGGTGAAGGGGGTGGAGGCGGACGGCCGGGTGAGCGTGGTCAAAAAGGGTGGCTTCTTCGATTATCTATATGAGGCGCATCCGGTGGTGATCGGCACCTCGGTCGGGCCGGTGAACGCGGTGGTGGCGCCCAGGACCGGCTACATGGACCCCCGGGCCACCCAGGACGGCATCACCGCCGAGGAGTGCCGCCTGGACGTGGGAACCGACTCGTGGGCCGCCACGGGGGCCATGGGAGTGCGGCCCGGCGACCCGGTCACGGTCGCCAAGCGATACGCGAGGTTGGGCGCGACGGCCGCCTCGGCCCGCTCCATGGACGACCGGGTGGGATGCGCGGCGCTGCTGCTGGCGATCCGGGAGATCGACGCGCCGAAGCTCAAGCACCGGGTGAAGTTCATTTTTTCGACGGAAGAGGAATTGGGGCTGAACGGCGCAGAGTTCGCGGCCAGGGCGGAGCCTGGCGCGATTTGCTTTGCGATCGACACCTTCGTAAGCTCGGACTCGCCGCTGGAGAGTCCCCGATTCGCCCACGCGCCGCTGGGCGAGGGTTGCGTGATCCGAGCCATCGATTCCAGCGTGATCACCTCTCGCGCGGACGTGGAGAAGATCCTGAAACTGGCCCGGGAGAACCACGTGGACATCCAGTTCGGGCTCACCGGAGGCGGCAACGACGGGGCCCGGTTCGTGACCGAGGGAGCCACGGATATTCCGCTCGGCTGGCCGCTCCGCTACTCCCATACCGCCGCCGAGGTGGTGGACCTGCGCGACGTTTCCGCCCTGGCGGACCTGGTGTTGTTGATCGCCCGGAAATTCTAGCCCCGCCAGTCCCCTCTACATCCAGCCCATCACCTGCGACACCACCAGCGCCAGCGTCAACAGGATCATCACCGCGGACGCGGTCCACGCGATCACGTTGAACAGCGGCGAATTCACCTTGTCTCCCATGATCGAGCGGTCGTTGATCAGCTTGAGCATGAAGATCAGGATGAGCGGCAGCAGCATGCCGTTGGCGACCTGGGAGAAGTACATCACCTTCAGCAGCGGGAAGTGGGGGATCAGGATCACGCCCGCGCCCACGATGATCAGGAAGGTGTACAGCCCGAAGAACTGCGGCGCCTCCATGAAGCGGCGGTCCACGCCGGTCTCCCAGCCAAAAGACTCGCACACCGAATAGGCGGTCGAGAGCGGCAGGATCGAGGCCGCGAACAGCGAGGCGTTGAACAGCCCCAGCGCGAAGAGCTTGCTGGCGTAGACGCCGGCCAGCGGTTCCAGCGCGCGCGCGGCGCCGGCGGCGTCGCTGATGTGGACGTGGTGCTGGAACAGCGTGACCGCGCAGGCCATGGTGATGAAGAAGGCGACCACCACCGAAAAGACCATGCCGATCACCGTGTCCATCAGCGAGGCATGGTAGTGCTCAGGACCGATTCCCTTTTCCACCACCGCGGACTGCTGGTAGAACTGCATCCAGGGCGCGATGGTGGTTCCGATCACGCCGATCAGCATGGCCAGATAGGCGGGATCGCGCCGGAAGGTGGGTTTGACGGTGGCCAGGAGGACTTCGCCCCACTTGGGATGGGCCATGAAGCCCGAGATGGGGTAGGCCAGGTAGACCAGGCACAGCACCAGGAAGACCTTTTCCACGAACCGGCCGGTGCCCTTGACCACCAGGCGCCAGACCGCGAACGCGCCGATCGGCAGCGAGATGTATTTGCTGATGCCGAAGATCTCCAGGCTGGCCGCGATCCCGGCGAATTCGGCCAGGATGTTGCCCAGGTTGGCCAGCACCAGCAGCACCATCACGGTGAAGGCCACCCGCACGCCGAATTGCTCCCGGATCAGGTCGGCCAGGCCCTTGCCGGTCACCACGCCCATCCGGGCGCACATCTCCTGGACCACCACCAGCGCCACCAGCGTCGGAAGCAGCGTCCACATGAGTGTCAGCCCGAAGTGCGCGCCCGCGAGCGAATAGGTGGCGATGCCGCCGGCGTCGTTGTCGGCCAGCGCGGTGATGAGCCCCGGGCCCATGACCGCGAAGAAGAGCAGGATGCCCTTCAGCCTCCCCCGCGGGCTCAGGGTCCAGCGCGTGGTCAAGCGCCGCTCCCGTGCGCCAGCGCGAAGTCCCGGTAGACCCGCGAGGCGATGCCGACTTCCTTGAGCTTCACCCACTCATCGGTGATGTGGGCGCTTTCCTGCTCGCCCGGGCCGAAGATCACGCTGGGTTTGCGGAGCGAGGCAAAGATGGCCGCCTCGGTGGCGAAGTAGATGCTCCCCCGGGGCCGGTTTGCCAGCTTCTCGAAGCGGCGGAGCTCCGGGTGCGAAGTGTCCTGGGCCAGCGCCGTCACCCAGTGCACCCGCTTAAGCCGGTGGGGAATTCCGGCGAGCCGGAGCGTCCTTCGGACCCAAGCCTCGTGCGGCCCCGGCTTTACCGCTCCCGGTACGCGAAAGTCCAGCTCGGCCGCGCAGGCGTCCGCAATCACGTTGGCCTTGACCCCGCCCGAGAGCACTCCCACGTTGAAGGTGATCCCGTCGCGGCCCTTGAACGGGAACTCCCGGCGCAGCGCCTCCAGCAGGGTCAGCATGCGCCCATTGGCGGAAATGCCGGTCCACGGCATGCTTGCGTGGGCGCTCTTGCCCGAGGTTTCCAGGTGCAGGAAGTGCGCGGCCTTTTCCGCGAATCCGATCTTCAGGCCGGTGGGCTCAGCCACCACCACGAAGGAGCACGCGCGCACGGCCGGGGCGGCCAGCAGCGCCTTGGCCCCGTCCATGGTGGTCTCCTCGTCGGTGGTGAGCGCGATGGAAAAGGGGACCTTGCCCGCCAGCTCGGCGGCGGCCCCGAGGATGGCCGCCACGCCGCCCTTCATGTCTGCCGTGCCGCGGCCGTACATCCGCCCGCCCTTTACCTGTGCCGGGCCGGTCTTCCAGTCGCCGGTCGAAGGGACGGTGTCGATGTGCCCCGAGAACAGGACCCCGCCGCGACCGAAGGTGGCCAGCAGGGCGGGGGAGGCCGGGTCACCGTGCCGCGATACCTTGCCGCCGAGGGAGCGCAGCATGCCCTCGGCCAGCGCGGCCATGGGCCGGCGGTCTCCCGGACGGTTGCTCCGAAAGAGCACCAGTTCGCGCAGGCACGCGGTAAGATTGGCATCACGGGTGTCCAGTAGGACGGCGGACTTGGGCATGGAGTCCTCGAGGATGAAAGGATCGGCGATATCGGTCCGCCCGGAGTATATGGAATGCGCTACGCCCGCCGCAACGAGCGTGCCCGATTTGGCGGAAGATTTCTCACGAAGGGCCCGGCTCTGGTAGGATCAGGGAGGAGCCGGAGGGCCGAGGGGGCGAATGGTCTCGCACGATCAGTTGGAGCAGGACGAAAAGGAAACCGGCCGCACGGAGGCCTTCAGCGACGGGGTGTTCGCCATCGCCATCACGCTGCTCGTGCTGGAATTGAAGGTGCCGAGCCGCGAGGTCGCTCTCGCGAAAG
The DNA here is from genome assembly GCA_025351485.1 of Candidatus Eiseniibacteriota bacterium. Lineage (GTDB taxonomy): Bacteria > Eisenbacteria > RBG-16-71-46 > RBG-16-71-46 > JACRLI01 > JANXVU01. The sequence continues at coordinate 18,878 of JANXVU010000155.1, forward strand.
GCGGGCTGCAGCAGGCGCTCCTCGGGCAGTGGGCCATGTACCTGGCGTTCCTGACCAGTTTCGCCACCGTCCTGGTCATGTGGGTCAATCACCACGCGTTGTTCACCCACATTCGCCGCAGCCGGATGCCCTTCCTGTACCTCAACGGCCTGCTGCTGTTCTTCGTCACCCTGATCCCCTTTCCCACGGCCATCCTGGCCGGCTACATCGGCTCGGGCGAGGAACCGCTGGCGGTCAAGATCTACGCGGCCATCTGCGTGGCCATCTGCGTCGCCTTCAACCTGCTCTGGCACTATGCCTCGCACGGGGGCCGGCTGCTGGACCGGCGCGCGGACATGGACCAGGTCCGGGCCATCACCCGGCAGTATTACTTCGGGCCACCGCTCTATGCGGTGGCGTTCGTGCTGGCTTTTTCCCATGCGATCGCGAGCCTGGTGTTGTGCATCCTGCTGGCACTCTTCTTCGCCTTCACCGGCTGGGTCCGCAAGGACCACCAGGCCGCGTCCCTTCATCGGAACTGAATCGGCAGCTTTCCTGCCCGGGAGGGGACCATCCCCATGATTTGGAGCGCCATGAGTGTTCGCCTGCGCCGCCGCCTTGCCGCCGCCGCCTGCCTGGGCTCCTTCGCCCTGTTCTCCCTGGAAGGCTGCGCCCACGTGGCGCGCATCGCTCCGGCCGACTACGCCAGCCTGGAGGGGCGTGGCAAGGCCGTGATTTCCACCCGGGACGGCAAGGTCTACGAGTTCAACAAGGTGATCCTGGACAGCGCCAATTTTCTAGGCCGGGTGGACATCGTCCGCAACGTGGTGGGGCGGGACGGGCACCTGGATGCCATCGAGGACGTGGAAGAAGTGAAGGTCCCATTCGCCGAAGTGGAGTCGGTGGAACTCCGCAGTTCCAGTTTCCTGGGCACCGGGGCGCTCCTCGGGGCGATGGCCGCCGGGCTCGCGGTGCTCATCCAGTCGTTCCAGCCGGCTCCGAACACCGGGGGAACGACGGGCGGTGGCGGGGGCAAGGGCGGAGCGCAGTACCGGCCGCACCCCTCGACCGGAAGCCCTTGATGTCCGCGGTGTTCGAGCGGCCCGGAAACTCCGGTCTGCTATCCGGGGAGGATGGTCCGGAGCGGGTCGAGGGCATGAAATTTCCACTCGCCCGCGGACCGCTCAAGCGGTAGTTTCAACGGAACCATAAGTGAAGGGCGAGGGCGGCCAGCAGCACGCCGGCCCCGTCCGCCGCCAGGTCCCTCCGGCTCACCCCCTGGAAGGGCGAGCCGGGGTCGCGCCAGAGCCAGTCGTGGGCCTCCTTGGCCAGTCCGAGTCCGGCGGCGCCCAGGAGCGATGCGGCGGGGGACGCGCCCGAGGCCCTCAGGGTCACGGCGGTCGAGTAGACCAGGGAGGCATGCAGCGCCTTGTCCGTCCCCAGCCACGCGCCTTCGGCCGGGGGGGTTGCCCAGAACCGCCGCGAGGCGGCCATCGAAGTGTCGGGCGCGCTCGCCCGGGCCAGGGTGGAATCCTGGGCCGCGCAGGGCACGGCGAACAGCAGCAGCAGGCACACGGTGAGGGATCCTCTCATGACCGCAGCCTGATTCCCGGCCACCCGAGTGTCAAGGGGCCGCAGACCCGGAGGAGCCATGTCGCCGTTCTTTCAGTTCTCCAATCCTCCCGACGAGCAGTTGAGGGAAATCCTCAGCCACTCCCGCACCCTGGCGGTGGTGGGGATGTCCAATCGCGCCGAGCGCGCCAGCCACTACGTCTCCACCAGCCTTCAGCACGCCGGCTACCGGATCGTCCCGGTGAACCCGAATCTCCAGGAGGTCCTGGGTACGCGCTGCTACCCGAGCCTCTCGGAGATCCCCGAACCGGTGGACATGGTGCTGATCTTCCGCCGCCCGGAGTTCGTGGGATCGATAGTGGACGAGGCCATCCGCAACAAGGTGCCCACGGTGTGGATGCAGGTCGGCGTCAGCCACCCGGGTGCCGCACGGCGCGCGATCGAGGCGGGCCTGCAAGTGGTGATGGACCGCTGCGCGTGGGTCGACTACCAGAGGCTGTTCGGGAGACGCTTGTGAATTTCTGGCAGTCGCGCCGGGGGGCAGTCACGCTCTCCGTTGCCAGCAACTGCCTTCTAGCCCTGGCCAAGCTCCTGGCCGCCCTGGCCACCGGCTCCGTGGGCATGCTGTCCGAGGCGCTGCACTCGGGCGTGGACCTGGTCGCCTCCGGCGTCGCGTTCGTCGCGGTGCGAAAAGCCGAGGCTCCCGCCGACGCCAGCTACAAGTTCGGCCACGGAAAATGGGAGAGCCTCTCCGGAGTGGTGGAGGGGGGCCTGATCCTGGTCGCTTCCTATTTCATTCTCCACGAAGCCTGGAACAAGTGGTTCCATCCCCAGCCCATCCAGCGGATCCCCCTGGCCCTGGCCGTCCTGGCCGCCTCGATCGTGGTCAATTTCCTGGTCACCGCGCACCTGGAGGCGGTCGGCAGGCGCGAGAAGTCCACCGCCATCCTGGTGGATGCCGAGCACCTGCGCAGCGATGTCGTCTCCTCGGTCGGCGTGCTGGTGGGGCTGGCCCTGGTCAAGCTTACCGGGCGCACCGCGCTGGACGCCCTGGCCGGCGCTGCCGTGGGCACCTGGGTGGTATGGGTGGGACTCAAGGCCATGCGCTCCTCCGGCCGGGAACTGCTGGACCGCAGCCTGCCGCAGGAGGAGTCGGTGGTCCGAAAGATCCTGGACGCCCACCTTCCACAGATCATCAGCTACCACGACCTGCGCTCCCGCCGCGTGGGCGCCCGCAGTCATTTCGAAATCCACCTGGTGATGGCCGGCGACCAGACGGTCGAGCGCGCGCACGACTTCTGCGACCACTTGGAGCAGGACATCCGCGAGGCGCTCGGGGACGTGCACATCGCCATCCACGTCGAGCCTCCCAGCGAGCAGGAGGCCGCCGCCCGCGACCAGCGCCGCCGCCCGCGACCGCCCGAGAACCTGAGCGCGAAGGACATCCTGGCCCGCGAACTGCCCGGACGGCTTCCCGGCCCGGTGCTGGACGTGGTCCGCACCCTGAAGCGTTCCGGGCACCAGGCGTGGCTGGTGGGCGGGGCGCCGCGCGACGTGCTGCTGGGCCGGCCCGCGCCCGCGGACTGGGACATCGCCACCGACGCCCGGCCCGACCGGATCATCGAGTTGTTCGGTCCCGACGTCCTGGTCCACGGGCTCAAGCACGGCACCGTGACGGTGCTGCGGGAATCGCGCGTGGTCGCCGAGGTCAGCACCTTTCGTGCGGACGGCGAGTACACCGACGCGCGCCACCCCGACCACGTCACCTTCGTGGACACGATCGAGCAGGACCTCTCGCGGCGGGACTTCACGGTGAACGCCATGGCCCTCGATCCCGAGGAGCCCGACTTCCGCGATCCTCACGGCGGCTGGGAGGACCTGCGCGCGGGCATCCTGCGCGCGGTGGGCGATCCGATCGAGCGCTTCCTGGAGGACGGGCTGCGCCCGGTGCGCGCGGCGCGTTTTGCCGCGCAACTGGACTTCGCCCTGGAAGAAGAAACGATGGAGGCGATTCCACGGGTGCGCGAGCGCGTGGGGATGGTGGCCATGGAACGCATCCGCGAGGAACTGCAGCGGCTGGTGGCGGCCGAGTGGCCGCGGCGCGGGTTCGCGGTGCTGGACCGCACCGGGCTGCTGGAGGACCTGCTGCCGGAGCTGGCCGAAGGGCGGGGTGTTTACCAGAACCGCTACCATGCCTACGACGTCTTCGGGCACAGCCTCGCCACGCTGGAGAACGCCCCGCGCGAGAAGCCGCGGGTGCGCTGGGCCGCCCTGCTGCACGACGTCGGCAAGCCGCGCACCAAGGTGATCCGCGACGGCGAGGGCACCTTCTACGACCACCAGGCGGTGGGGGCCGACATGGCCGACCAGCTCCTCAAGCGCCTGCGCTTTTCCAACGCGGAGCGCGAGGACATCGTGCACCTGATCCGCGAACACATGTTCGACTACCGGGCCGAATGGTCCGACGCGGCGCTCCGGCGTTTCGTGCGCCGGGTCGGCCGCGAGCACCTCGCCGATCTTTTCGACCTGCGCATCGCCGACACGCTGGGCAACGGGCTCAAGCAGGGGTTCCCGCACTACCTGGAAGAAATGCATGCGCGGATCGAGGAGTTGCTGCGCCAGGAGACGGCGCTGGCCCCGCGCGACCTGGCCCTGAAGGGCGAGGACATCATGAAAGTGCTGGGTATCCCGCCGGGCCGTCAGGTCGGCGCCGCCCAGGAAATGCTGCTGGACGCGGTGATCGAGGACCCCTCGCGCAATCGCGCCGAGATCCTGGAAGAGCTGCTTCGCTCGCATCGCGAAAAACTGCTGCAGGCGTAGGCGATTTTTCGTGTTTCCAAAAATGTTGACACGACACCCGCTTTTGCTTACAACCAATTGCACCGTTGCAGGAGACGGAGGCGCCTCCCAGGCGCCTGCGGCAGCGACGGGGCAGCCTGAGCGAAACGCCGCCCTGAAAGGGGGATGAGACGACCAGGTCCTGAACAGGAACGTCAGCCCAGGCGCACCGAGAACGCGAAGAACCCGGCAGTCACCCATCCAGTACCGTAGCGTTATCCACAAACAAGATGTAACGTGAAATTTTCCACAGTGATCAGGGGACAACTTTCTCTTCGATTCAACGAAGGACCCGGCCAGGGCTAAGCCGGGATACCGCAAGGATGCTACAGGGGATTCAGCGAGATCCCCGGGCGAAGGAGACGCTGCCATGATGGAACCCGCCACGCCGCTGCGGCAGGGACGCTGGACCGATTCGGCCCTGAGAGTCCTCCGCGACCGTTACCTCATCCGTCACGAGGACGGCACCCAGGAAACCCCCGAGGAGATGTGCTGGCGGGTTGCCGCCTGCATCGCCGAGGCCGAGGCCCGCTACGGACGCACTCCGGAGCAGGCCCGGGAGACCGCCCACCGATTCTACGAGCTCATGGTGGACCGCAAGTTCATGCCGAACTCGCCCACCCTGATGAACGCCGGCAAGAACAACGGCCTGCAGTTCAGCGCATGCTACGTGCTCCCGATCGAGGATTCCCTGGAAGGGATCTTCGACGCCATCAAGAAGGCCGCCATCATCCACCAGTCGGGGGGAGGAACGGGCTTCTCGTTCTCCCGCCTGCGCAGCAAGGACAGCGTGGTGCGCTCCACGGGCGGCCGGGCCTCCGGTCCGGTCAGTTTCCTGCGCGTGTTCAACGCCGCGACGGAGGCCGTCAAGCAGGGCGGCACCCGCCGCGGCGCGAACATGGGGATTCTCCAAGTGGACCATCCGGACATCATGGAGTTCATCGAGTCCAAGCTGGATGGCGGGATCGTCAACTTCAACATCAGCGTGGCCGCGACCGACCGGTTCATGGAGGCCCTCGAAAAGAACGAGGACTATGAATTGATCGAACCGCACACCGGCCAGCCGGTCGGAAAGCTCTCGGCCCGCGACGTGTTCAAGAGGATCGTCGATTGCGCCTGGCGCACCGGCGACCCGGGGCTGGTGTTCCTCGACCGGATCAACAACAGCCCGGCCAACCCGACGCCCGAGGTGGGCCGGGTGGAAGCCACCAACCCCTGCGGCGAGCAGCCGCTTCTTCCCAACGAGGCCTGCAACCTGGGGTCGCTCAACCTGGGCGAGTTCGTGATCCGGGGCGATGGTCCGGCCAGGATCGACTGGGACAGCCTGCGCGAGGCGTCCCGGGTGTGCGTGCGCTTCCTGGACAACGTGATCGAGACCAATCCGTACCCGCTTCCCGAGATCGACCGCAGCGTCAAGGACAACCGCCGTATCGGCCTGGGCGTCATGGGCGTGGCGGACCTCTACCTGCTTCTGGACATCCCTTACAACAGCGAAGAGGCCCTGAAGGTCGCCGACCAGGTGATGAGCTTCATCGAGAGGACGAGCCACGAGGCGAGCGAGGAGTTGGCCCTGGAGCGCGG
>JANXVU010000160.1 GCA_025351485.1 Candidatus Eiseniibacteriota bacterium
TGAAGAACAAGGTGGCCGCGCCCTTCCGCGAGGCCGAGTTCGACATCATCTACAACGAGGGCATCTCCAAAGAAGGCGAAATCCTGGACATGGGCGTGGAGGATGGGATCATCAACAAGAGCGGCACCTGGTTCAGCTACGGCGAAGAGCGCGTGGGCCAGGGCCGGGAGTCGGCCCGCATCTTCCTGAAGGAAAATCCGGACATCTTCAAGAAGATCGAGATCGAGGTCCTGAAAAAGCACGGCGTCCAGCGTGGCCCCTCGCCGGCCCAGCTGGCGGGCCAGGCCAACGGGCATGCCGGCGCGGACGAGGCCCGGACGGCCGCCGGCGCCTCGCGCGTGGCGGAGACCGCGGGGATCAAGCCGAAGCGGTAGGGTCGACCTGGGGGCCGGATGCCGCGGAGATTCGCGGAGGACGGTGGAGTCATGGGGGGGCGGCCTCTTTCCTGAGGCCGCCTTTCTTATTGAATGGCATGAGGATAGGGCTGGCCGGGGGTCCGGAGGATCGAACATGATCTATCCAAAGTCAGCGGATTTCGATTTTTTTTGCATTATTTGCGGCGGTTCAGATAATACGGTCAGCACGATGATATGCAGACGGAGCCTCCTGGCGCTTGCCGGAAGGTTCTTTGGCCACGCTCATGACCGTGAGCAGAAGGAGCCCCACATGAAGAAACTTACGACATTGGTCACGATTGCGGTCGCCGGCGCAGTCCTGCTGGCCGCCCCGATGGCCCACGCCTACAACCTTTTCAACACCACCTTTACCGACCCCGTTGGCCTGACCTTCGGGACCTACCTCACTGGCGCCGAAGGGTACGGGGACACCCCGAATCCCGCGGATCCGGGTTACGGTTACAACGGAAACGCAAAGAACGGCGGCGACCCGTTCGGCGGCAACGCCAACCAGCGCGACTGGTTCTGGGTCCAGGACCAAAGCGGTCCGTTCGATGCTCCCGCCCTGGGCCTGAGGTTTGATCTGGGCGGTCAGGCCAACCAGGTGGTGGTGTTCCCGGTCATCGACCATGGGCCGATCGGCCCCGAGTCCTCGGAATACAACGTCTGGCTGTCCGATGACCAGATCAACTGGACCGCCGCGACGCTGACCGACATCTACACCGAAGGCTGGTCTGCCAACCCGGACATCGCCGACGGCTACACCACGGTGTGGAAGCTGGCGGGCACCCAGACGGCCCGGTACGCTTCCATCACGGCCGGGAACAATGGCAACCCCAACCCGAACTTCTTTTACGACAGCTTCGACAACGAGATCGACGCGATTGCGGGCCTCACGGCGCGCGGAACGTCGGTGAATCCGACGCCGGAGCCGAACACGCTGATCCTCCTGGGCGCCGGCCTGCTGGGCATGGGCGCGCTGGTTTCGCGGCGCAAGTAGCCGTCATCCGGTAAACGCAGCATACAGTTCGAAGCGCAAAAAGGGCCCGCTCATGCGGGCCCTTTTTTTGTGCGGAGCATCCGGCCCGGGGAACGACCCATTCGTGCTACCCTTGATGACCATGGAGAGTTCGAGCGCGCACGACTTCGTGATCATCGGCGGGGGAATCCTGGGGCTCGCGACCGCGCGGGCCCTGGCCACCCGCCATCCCGCCCGCCGCCTGCTGATTTTGGAAAAAGAGCACGGGCTGGCGGCCCACCAGACGGGCCACAATTCGGGTGTGATCCACTCCGGCCTCTATTACAAACCCGGCTCGGCCAAGGCGCGCCTGTGCGTGCGCGGCGTGGACCTGATGCTGGACTTCTGCCGCGAGCACGGAATCCGGCACGAGCAGTGCGGCAAGGTCGTGGTGGCCGTGGACAATTCCGAGCTCCCGCGCCTGGAGGAACTTGAGCGCCGCGGGCTGGCCAACGGGATTCCCAAGGTCGAGCGCATCGGCCCCGAGCGGCTGCGGGAACTGGAGCCGTGCACGCGAGGCGTGGCCGCGCTCCACATTCCCAGCACCGGCATCGTGGACTACCCCGAGGTGTGCGCGAAGATCGCCGAGGGGCTCCGCGCGCAGGGCACCGAGATTCGCACCGGCGCCCGGGTGACCGGTTCCCGCGACATGCTCCACGAGATGATCCTGGAAACCACCACTGGAGATCTGCGCACCCACTTCGTGGTGAACTGCGCGGGCCTGCAGAGCGATCGCGTGGCCCGGCTCCTGGGCGCTCGCCCCGATGTGAAGATCATTCCCTTCCGCGGCGAGTACTACCAGTTTCGCCCCGGGCGGGAGGGCCTGGTGCGAAACCTCATTTATCCCGTGCCCAATCCCGAATTTCCGTTCCTGGGGGTCCACTTCACCCGGATGGTCCACGGGGGAGTCGAGGCCGGGCCCAACGCGGTGCTGGCCTTGAAGCGCGAGGGCTACACCAAGAGCTCCTTCGACCTGCGGGATGCGCTGGAGTGCCTCACGTTCCCGGGCTTCCTGGCCATGAGCGCGCGATACTGGCACACTGGATTCGGCGAGGTGTGGCGCTCGCTGAACAAGGGCGCGTTCGTGAGCGCGCTGCGGCGGCTCCTGCCGGAGCTTTCCGCGGACGACCTGGTCCCGGGCGGATCGGGGGTGCGGGCCCAGGCTGTCCGCTCCAGCGGCGCCCTGCTGGATGACTTCGAATTCCTGACCGGTGGCCGCGCGCTGCACGTGCTGAACGCCCCCTCCCCGGCAGCCACGGCCTCCCTGGCCATCGGGGAGGAGATCGCCCGGGAGGCGGAGCGGGTGTTCGCGTTTTGAGGGGCTCCGGACGAACCTGTTGATCCGCCGCCCCAAAGCCGATATTCTTAGCAGTACCTCAGCCGGGACCCCGCCGCGCCCTGCGGCGATCCGGGATCCGGCAGGCAACTTTCCCAGGGTGACCCTGTGTGTCCCCTAGAAAGGCGGCCATCATGGCTTCCAAGTCTTCCAATTCCCAGAATTCATTCGGCGTCCGCTCCACGTTTGCCACTGCCGGCGGAACCGCTTTCGTGTACCGGCTGGACACCCTGGGCAAGAAGCTCGGCGTGGACCTTTCCCGGCTGCCGTTCTCGATCAAGATCCTGCTGGAGGCCGCGCTTCGCACCTGCGATGGCCACCAGGTGAGCGCGGAAGACGTGGAGCGCCTGGCACGCTGGAGCGCCATCACGCCTTCCGGCAGCGAAGTGCCCTTCAAGCCCGCCCGCGTCATTCTGCAGGACTTCACCGGCGTGCCGTGCGTGGTGGACCTGGCGGCCATGCGCGCCGCGGTCAAGAGGCTTGGCGGCGACCCGAAAAAGATCAACCCGGTCATCCCGGTGGACCTGGTGGTGGACCACTCGGTGCAGGTGGACTTCTTTGGCGGGCGGGACTCCCTGGCCAGGAATGCCGACATCGAGTTCGAGCGCAACCGCGAGCGCTACGAGTTCCTGCGCTGGGGCCAGAAGGCGTTCTCCAACTTCCGGGTGGTGCCCCCCGCCACGGGCATCGTGCACCAGGTGAACCTCGAGTACCTCGCGCGTGGCGTGCTGCTGCGCCCGGAGGACGGCTCCATGGTGGCGCTGCCGGACTCCCTGGTGGGCACCGATTCCCACACCACCATGATCAACGGCCTGGGCGTGCTGGGCTGGGGGGTGGGCGGGATCGAGGCCGAGGCGGCCATGCTGGGCCAGCCGCTGTTTTTCGTGACGCCGCAGGTGGTGGGCTTCAAGCTCTCCGGCTCGCTCCCGGAAGGCGTGACCGCCACCGACCTGACGCTGACCGTCACCCAGATGCTCCGCAAGAAGGGCGTGGTGGACAAGTTCGTGGAGTTCTTCGGCCCGGGCCTCTCGCACATGAGCCTGGCCGACCGGGCCACCATCGCCAACATGGCGCCCGAGTACGGCGCCACCATGGGCTTCTTCCCGGTGGACACCGAGACGCTGCGCTACCTTTCCCGCACCGGGCGGGCCGACGCCGCCGACCTGGTGGAGCGCTACACCAAGGAGCAGGGCCTGTTTCGCACCGATGAGTCGCCGGAGCCGGTGTTCACCGAAACGCTGGAACTGGACCTGGGCACGGTGGAGCCGAGCCTGGCCGGCCCCAAGCGGCCGCAGGACCGGGTGACGCTGCGCGACATGAAGTCGTCCTTCCGCAAGGCGCTGGAGGCGCCTGTTAAGGGCATTCCTTCGACATAGGACTCGCCTGAATTGCCTTGTGCGCCCAGTACTGAGCCCGCCGTGTTGCCAACCGCCCCCGTAAAGCCAGGCATCAACGACACAAAGCCCGTCGGGTCGCGCGGCGCGCCGCCCATGGCAAGTGGCAACGCCGTGTACTGCTCATTGCGCATGGTCTGGCCCAGGCTGGCGTCGGTTGTGTTCAACTGCGGCGGCGTGTCGGTGATTGTCACCTGATCGGTCGTCGCACCCAGCTTCAAAGTGAAATTCAAGCCCACCACGCTCAACGCATCGACGGCAATTTTCTGCTGCAACAGCGTGGGAAAGCCAGTCACCTGCACACTCACCGTATAGTCGCCCGGCGTCAACGGTGACAATAAATAGAGTCCGGCCTCGGTTGTCGTGCGCGCGGTCTTAACCCCCGTGCCCACGTTGGTCGCAGTCACGGTGGCATTCGGAACCACGCCGCCTGACGGGTCGACCACCGTTCCCTGTATGGCGCCGGTGCCGCCGATTTGAGCTAGTAACGGCATCGCGGCCGCCACAAATACGAAAAGCGAGAATTTCATCGTGGAACCTCTTAGGAATCGCCAACTGTGCCTCAGTATCGTACAAATACTAACCGGGGTTCGTTAAGCTTTCCTCAACGATTTGTTTTGATTCACTGATTTTCCCGCGACGCCGTCAAGTTCAGAGTCGACTCATAAAGCTCCGCCACGCGCTCCAGCGTGTCGCAATCCTCGGGACGCTTATCGGTCCGCCAACGCGCGATCCGCGGAAACCTGAGCGCGTACCCGCTCTTATGCCGGGGACTTTTTTGAATTCCGTCAAACGCCACTTCCAGCAC
>JANXVU010000124.1 GCA_025351485.1 Candidatus Eiseniibacteriota bacterium
CGGGCCCGGGAGTCCATGCCCGACAGGCTCCCGCACAGGTCCAGGAACTCGCGCGCGGTGAGGTAGTCGTAGAAATAGGGATTCTCGGGCAGGTAGCCGAGGGTCTTGCGCGCCTCGAGCGACCCCAGAGGATGCCCGAGCAGCGTGCCGGATCCCCCGCTGGGCCGGATCAGGCCCAGGATCAGCTTGATGGTGGTGGTCTTGCCCGCCCCGTTGGGGCCCAGCAGTCCAAAAGTCTCGCCGCGCAACACGTCGAACGTGATGTCCTTGAGCCCGCCCAGGCGCTTGAGCGTCAGAGGGTGACGAAACTCCTTGCGGAGGTTCTTCAGGCTGAGCAGGGCCGGCCGCATGGGCGTCACCGTGCCCATGGACGCAGGTCCGGGCAGCGGCGTGGGCGGCAACGAAGGGTTATTCATGTTCCTTGACAGCTCCCATTCGGGTGAATTCAGCCGGACCGGTGGCAATCGAGGCCAGGCTCATGGCGCGTACCGGGTTATCGGCGGGATTCGGGTGGAGCCTTAGAGCGGGGTCCGCCCCATTCACTCGCCGGGCGGTCGCGCCGGGGTTACGTTGAGCCAAGCGGCGGCGGATGGGCGCTGCGAGACGAAGGTTGGACTAATGCGTAAACTACTCCGAATTACAGGTTGCTCCGCTCTCGTGGTGTTGGCGACCGCTGCCCCAACCTGGGCCGGCCTCAATGCGGGCGCCGTGGCCCACGTCTACTGGCAGGCGGGCACCGACTCGGCCTTCCTCGGCCGGGACTCCGACTCCCCCACTCCCCAGATCCTGGTGACCTTGACCGGCGTCAGGAGTTTTCGCCGCGCGGATGTAATGGTCCACGTCACCAACCCCTTGGACGCGCTACCCCCGGCCTGGCACGTGGTGCCCGGCGGGTGCAATGAGAACGGAGGGGAGTTTCGGCCAGGAGGATTTGGTGGGACGATTTATCCGAGCCTGTTCACCTCCGGGGGCCCTGTTCCAAACCTTCTTACCACCCAGAACGCCTTTTACTACCCGCCCTCGGCCTGGCCGTGGCAGGTTCCGGACGCGTTCACCGGTGTCGCATGGTTGTCCGCGGCCGGCGCCAGTGGCGTCCCCAGGGATCCCGGGCAGGAATACGCTCTATACGCGTTCAGGATTCACATGGAGGACTCGAGCTTCGCATGCCAGGGTGGCCCGCATCTCGGATCCCCGACCGACGGAGTCCGCATTCAACCGGCACGCTGGGATCGCCAGACCGATCGCACCACCCTTGGACAGATCCAGCTGCTGGACACGAACAACGAAGTGGACATCGCCACCGTGGTGACGGCCCCGCTCTACTGGAACCTGGTCCACGACACGTCGCTCACCTCGGTACCCCCGGGACAGCCCGGCCCCCTCACCCTGCCACGGCTGCGCGCCGTGCCCCAGCCCGCGATTGGTTCCATTCAACTGGAGTTTGAACTGCCGCGCGAGTGTGGCGCGTCCATCCAAGTCTTTGATCTTCAAGGTCGCAGAATGAGCGGTGGGATGGCATCCAGAGTGTTTCCGGCGGGCCGGCACCAGTGGGCGTGGCGACTTGAAGGCTCACGGGGGTCTGTCAGCGGGGTTTACTTCGCGCGGATAGTCGCCGCCGGGCGCCAGGTAACGACGAGGTTCGTAGTGTTGCGATGAAGCCTAGGGTGCGGCCCCGAAGGTTCGGGCTCGAAACGGAACGAAAAGGACGGCGGGCCCTTGCGGGGCCGCCGTCCTGCTTTTTCGCGACGGGGTGCTACTGGCCGCTGGTCAGCGAGAGCGAGAGCGGAGTGCCGGCCTTGTCGCCGCCGGTGATGGTGTAGTTGGTGGCGACTCCGACGTAGCCCACGATGCCGATCTTGTTGGCGGTGGCGTTCATGAACGAGTTGCCCAAACCCTGGGTCTGGTCAAACGGGTTCTTGAAGTTCTGCGGCAGACCGTTGGCAACGGTGTCGGCGATGGTCGTGTAGGTGCCGCTGTTCTTCACGCCAAAGTCCTCGGCCGCCAGCTGGAAGGTGTGCATGTTGGCCTTGACCGAGCCTTCCTTCGCACGGGCCTGCATGGCGATGAAGTTCGGGATCGCGATGGCGGCCAGGATACCGATGATGACAACCACGATCATCAGCTCGATCAGCGTGAAACCCTTGGAATTGCGAGTCATTGTCCGGCTCCTTTGATTGTGGCCTCTTGGTGCGCGAGTGGGGCCTCTTGGCTACGGCCCGCTTGTAGACCTGGCCTGACGTTTTGCGCTTCCTTGAACCATTTGCATACCGTGGCGACTGCTGCCACCTTCTTGGATCTGCGTACCCCATAGCGCAACCATTGTGCCACCGGACTTTGAACCGCCGCGTTCGGCCAATTCGTTACCCGGTCAGCCGTTACCCCTGACGAGTCGCGAGTCGAGCCGGCTCGCACCCGGCGTGCCGCGTCGCATGTTGCCACCTTGCGGGCTGCCGAGAGGCAGATTGCACGCCGGGGACCGGGGACAGTGCATTTCATGTGCAGGGTGAACCGCGGCCTGGAAAGTTAGGAACGGGAGCCGAGGGGCAGGAAGAAAGTGCGGGACTCGTCAGAGCGCCAAGCCAGCCTGCTGGAATGGCGCGGAGACGTCGTCTTCGGAAGGTCTGCAGACTGCTGCCGGCGCCGGGGCGAGCGCCCGGGCCCGGATACTCAGTTCAGTTTCCGCCGATCAGGCGCAACGGCATGGCGCTGCCGTCGCGCTTGCCCCCGGATATGGTGTACCCGGTGGCCGTGTCGGCGTTGGCCTCGTAGCCCACGATTCCGGCTTTGTCGGCCAGCGAGCTCTTCCACGAGTTCCCGACGCCGATGGATCCGTCGAAGGGATTCTTGAAGGTGTTGTTCAGCACGTTATTGGCCACCGTGGTGGCGGTCCCGTAGGCCCCGCTCTGGCGGACCGCGACGTCTTCGGCGGCCAGCTGAAACGTGTGCATGTTTGACTTGGTGGCGCCCTCGCGGGTCTGATTGACGATGTTCAGGTAGTTCGGGATGGCGATGGCCGCCAGGAGCCCGATCACCACGACCACGATCATCAGCTCGATGAGGGTGAAGCCATTCTTTCCTGCAGGCATTTTCGGTCCCCCCCTCGCTTCATTCAAAGACGGCGGGCCCTTGCGAGCCCGCCGTCCCTGGTTCTTCACGACTTTGGCTACTGGCCGCTGGTGAGCGAAAGAGCGAGCGGAGCGCCGGCCTTGTCGCCGCCGGTGATGGTGTAGTTGGTGGCGACTCCGACGTAGCCCACGATGCCGATCTTGTTGGCGGTGGCGTTCATGAACGAGTTGCCCAAACCTTTGGTCTGGTCAAACGGGTTCTTGAAGTTCTGCGGCAGACCGTTGGCAACGGTGTCGGCGATGGTCGAGTAGGTGCCGCTGTTCTTCACGCCGTAGTCCTCGGCCGCCAGCTGGAAGGTGTGCATGTTGGCCTTGACCGAGCCTTCCTTCGCACGGGCCTGCATGGCGATGAAGTTCGGGATCGCGATGGCCGCCAGGATTCCGATGATGACAACCACGATCATGAGCTCGATCAGCGTGAAACCCTTGGAGTTGCGAGTCATTGTCTGGCTCCTTGTTGAGTTGCCCTTGGGGGGGCCCGCTTGGGCCTCATCAGAAGCCCGCTTCGAAATGTGATCTGACGCTTCAAACTTCCCTTGACCGTCAGCTGTCTGTAGGCGACTTTCGTTGCCTTCCGCCTCTGCGTACTCCCATCGCAACCCCCGTGCCAGCTGCTCTCCAAATGGGTTCCGGGGGCCACTTCGCATCCGTTCAAGGTGTTACGTCCGGGTGGCGAATTTCAGAGTGATTTGCAGACCGCAACCCGCGCCGCATCTTGCGCCACCTGCATCCCTCGGCGTGGCGGTTTGCAAACTCCGCCCCCCCGGCGGCGGCCAACTACGCCGCGACGTCGTCCTCGTGGTCCTGCTCGTGGCCCGGGTCCGCCCCGGCCTCTTTCTGCATGCCGTACGCCAGCAGCTTCCGGTACAGCGTGGACGCGTTGATCCCCAGGATCTGGGCGGCGCGCTTCTTCTGCTTGTGCGTGTGCTCCAGCACCCGGATGATGTACTGCTTCTCCAGTTCCTCCAGGGTCATGCCCGGACGATCGATCACCAGGCTGCCGCTCGAACTGGTCCCGCGAAGCACCTTTTCCGGGAGATCTTCCGGGCCGAGCACTCCCGACTCGTCCAGGATCACGGCGCGCTCCATCACGTTCTCCAGTTCACGCACGTTGCCGGGCCAGTCGTACTTCATCAGCGACTCGATGGCTTCCTTGGAAACCGTCTTGGCCTCGCGGCCCACGCACATCTTCTTCAGGAAGTGGTCCACCAGCAGCGGCACGTCGTCGATGCGCTCGCGAAGCGATGGGAGCCGCACCGGGATCACGTTGAGCCGGTAGAACAGGTCCGCGCGGAACGCCCCCTCGGCCACCCTCTTTTCCAGGTCGGCGTTGGTCGCGGCCACCAGGCGCACGTCGATCTTGATCGGGCTGGTGCCGCCCACCGGGATGATCTCGCGCTCCTGCAGGGCCCGCAGCAGCTTGACCTGGGTGGCGGCCGGCATCTCCCCCACCTCGTCCAGGAAGAACGTGCCGCCCTCGGCCACCGTGAACATGCCCGCCTGGTCCTTGACGGCGCCGGTGAAGGAGCCCTTCATGTGGCCGAACAGGTTGCTCTCCAGCAGGTCCCGGGGAATGGCGCCGCAGTTGATGCTTACGAAGGGGCCCTGCGAGCGGCGGCTGCGGTAGTGCACTTCGCGGGCGATCAGTTCCTTGCCCGTGCCGCTTTCGCCGGTGATCAGGATGGTGCTCTCGGTCTCCGCGACCTTGTCCACCATCTTGAAGACCTTGACCATCTCGTCGCTCCTGCCGATGATCTCGCGCTCCTCGTGGCTCTTGCGCAGCTGCCGCTTGAGGTACACGTTTTCCGTGCGGACCTTGCGCATCTCGAGCGCGTTCTTGACCACCATCTTGATGTCGTCGTTCTTGGCGTTCTTTTCCAGGTACTGGAACGCGCCGCGATTGACCGCCTCGATGGCCGAGCGCTGGGAGGCAAAGGCGGTCATGATCACCACCGGGATGTTGGGGTCGATCTTCTTCACCGCCGAGAGCACTTCGAGGCCGTCCATTTCCGGCATCTTGATGTCGGTGATGACGACGTCGAACTCTTCCTCGCGCAACTTGTCCAGCGCCTCGGGCCCCGAGGTCACCGGAGTGACCAGGTAGCCTTCGCGACGCAGCATGATGGCCAG
Source organism: Candidatus Eiseniibacteriota bacterium (assembly GCA_025351485.1). Lineage (GTDB taxonomy): Bacteria > Eisenbacteria > RBG-16-71-46 > RBG-16-71-46 > JACRLI01 > JANXVU01. Next base: position 5,256 of record JANXVU010000124.1, read on the forward strand.
GAACTGGCACATGCTCTGTTCGTCGTCCACCACCAGAATTTTGTTCTGCGACATCGAGTTCTCCGTCTCTGGACAGGACATCCGTGCACTCATCCGTGGCCCCGGCCGCTTGCTCTAAGCGGCGCTCTTCAGGGGCAGCTCGACCATCTCCCGGGGCAGCGACACCTGGAGCCGTGCCCCGCCGCCCTCGCGGTTTTCCGCGACAATCTTGCCACCGTGCCGCTCCACGACCTGGCGCGCCAGGGACAGGCCCAGGCCGGTACCCTCCCGCTTGGTGGTGAAGAACGGCTCGAATATCTCTTTCAGGTGCTCGGGGCGGATCCCCGGGCCGGTGTCCTCGAACGCGACCGCGATTTCGGAGGCCGGGCCTTCCCCGATCGTCTCCAGCTTCAGGCGCAGCGTGCCCTGCTCGGGCATGGCCTCCAGGGCGTTCAGCCCGAGGTTCACGAACACCCGCTTCATCTGTTCCAGGTCCACGCAAGCCAGGCCGGGCCCGTCCAGCTTCACTTCCACGGTCTGGCGCGCCTTGCGCTTGGGGTGGCACTCCAGGAGCCGGGCCACCTCTTCCAGCAGGCTGCCGACCTGGGTCTCGCCCGGGTGGATCTCTTCCATCCGCGCGAAGTCGAGCAACTCCCCGATGAACTGGTTGAGCCTTTCGCCCTCGAGCGTGATCAGGTCCATCAGGCGCCGGCTCTCGCCGGTGACCGCCGTGTCCGAGCGCAGCATCTCGATGCATCCGGTGATGGGGTTCAGGCAGTTCCGGATCTCGTGGGCGACGCCGGCCGAAAGCTCCCCGACCGCCGCCAGCGTGGCCATCCGCCTGGCCCGGCGGGCCAGCTCGCGCGACTCGGTGAGGTCCTGGAAGATCGCGACCACTCCGCGCCGCGAGCCGTCGGCTTCCCGCAGGACCGAAGTCGAGACCCCCAGGGGAGCGCCATGATGGTTCCCCCGGATGATGTCGACTTCCGCCCTCAGGTGCACCCGGCCCCGCGACAGCGCCATCTCGATCATCCGACCGAACGGCCCGAGGCCCCTCGGGAGCGCCTCGGTGAAATGGCGTCCCATGCACGAGCGCGGCGGAAGGCCCAGGATTTCCTCGGCGGCCGGATTGCAGATGACCACCGTGCCGCTGCCGTCCACCATCAGAAGCCCGCTCGACATGCTCCGCACGATGCACTCGGTATCCAGTTGCAGCTGCTGCAGCCGGACTTCCGCGTCCAGGAGCGCTTCCCGCTGGGCCCGCGCGTGGTGCGCGAGCATTCCCGCCAGGGAGCCCACCGACAGGAACACCAGCGAGAGGACGCTGACCCGCGCCCAGTCCACGCCCTCGTAGGACCCGGTCGCCCTGGAAAACCACAGGGCCCCGGGATAGACCAGCGCCGAGAGCGATCCGCACAGCAGCCCGGAGCCGAGTCCCGAGCTGGATCCCGCCGCGGCCACCACCAGCAGGTAGAGCGGCGCAAACTGCTCCTTCTGCCCCCCGCCCCAGAGCAGCGCCGCGGTCAGCAGGCCCAGGTCGCCGACGTAATGGGCGGGCAGTTCAAACTGCGCGCCGATACGCCGGACAAAGGTCCACTCCAGGGCGCTCAAGGCGACCCCGACCGCCGTAAGCCCGGCCAGGTTTCCCAGCGACCCGCTGGCGTGAGGTCCGATCAGGGTCAGGCAGCCGATCGAAACGATCAGGCCGAGCCGCACCAGGGCCGCCCCCACCCGTGGCCGGTCCTGCGGGGCGAGTTCCCGCAATACCGACGGAACGATCATTTCTACTTGCCGGCGACGACGTTGATCAGCTTGAACATCGGCAGGTACATGGCGACCAGCATTCCACCCACGATGGTGCCCATGACCACGATCATCACCGGCTCGATCACCGCCGTCAGGGTCTCGACGGCCGCGTCCACTTCCTCTTCATAGAACACGGCGATCTTGTTCAACATCTGGTCCAGGGCGCCGGTCTGCTCGCCCACCGCGATCATCTGCACCACCATGGGCGGGAACACCCCGGAGGCCTTGAGCGGAGCGGCGATCGTCTCGCCCTCGCGGATGCTGGTGCGGGTGGCCTCGATGGCCAACTGCAGCACCTTGTTGCCGGCGGTGCGGGCGGTGATCTCCAGCCCGGTCAGGATCGGCACACCGCTCGCGATCAGGGTCCCCAGGGTGCGCGTGAACCGCGCCACGCCACCCTTCAGGATCACGTCGCCCAGGATCGGCATCTTGAGCATCAGGCGGTCAATCACCAGGTGCCCGCTCTCGGTGGCGTAGTAGCGCTTGAGCAAGGTGGCCGCGCCCATGGCCGCCATGGCGAGGGCCCACCAGTAAGCGCGCAGGAAGTTGGACAGGTACATGACGATCTTGGTCGGGAGCGGCAGCTCTCCGCCGAAGTCGGTGAACAGCTTGGCGAACGTCGGGATGATGAACATGAGCATGAAGATGGTCGCGCCCATGGCTACCGTGAGCACCACCGCCGGATACGTCAGTGCGCCCTTGACCTTGCGGATCAGGGCGTTGGCCTTTTCGATGTAGGTCGCCAGCCGCATCAGGATCTCGTCCAGCACACCGCCGGCCTCCCCCGCCTGCACCATGTTGACGAACAGGTCGTCAAACACCTTGCGGTGCTTGGAGAGCGATTCCGCCAGCGTGGCGCCCGATTCCACGTCGTGCATCACCACCGTGATGACCGAGCGGAGCGTCACGTTTTCCGTCTGCTTGGACAGGATCTCCAGGCACTGAACCAGCGGAAGTCCCGCGCCGATCATGGTCGCGAACTGACGGGTGAAGATGGCCAGCTCCTTGATGCTGACGCTGCCGCCGCCCGGCATCTTGAACTTGACGTCCTTCGGCTTTTCCAGGAGCGAGATGATCAGGATGCGCTTCTTGCGCAGGTATGACAGGGCCTCTTCCTGTGTTTCATAGGTGAGCTCGCCGGTCTGTTGGTCACCGGTCACGCTCTTTCCCTTCCAGAGATAAGTCGGCATGCTGGGCCCTTCCTTCCGCTACGCCGCGCGCGCGGTGGTCTTGTTGATCAGCTGCTCCAGCTCCGGCACGTTGGAACTGCGTCCCAGTGCTTCATCCAGGGAAATCAACCTGTTGATATAGGCCTGGTAGAGGCCCTGGTTCATGGTCTGCATGCCATGGCGCTGCCCGGCCTGCATCAAGGTGTAGATCTGGTGGATCTTGCCCTCGCGCACCACCGCGCGGACGGCCTGGGTGCACACCAGGACCTCGGACACCATCACCCGCCCGCGCCCCTTCAGGTGCGGGATCAGCTGCTGGGTGATGACGCCCTGGAGACAGAACGCCAGCTGGGCGCGGATCTGCTCCTGCTGTCCGGGCGGAAACACGTCCACGATGCGGTTGACCGTCTCGAAGGTGCTGTTGGTGTGCAGGGTGGCGAAGACCAGGTGACCGGTCTCGGCGATGGTGAGCGCGGCGGCGATGGTTTCAAGATCCCGCATCTCACCGACCAGGATGATGTCGGGATCCTGGCGCAGCACGTACTTCAGCGCGTTGGTGAACGAGTGCGTGTCGGCCTGCACTTCGCGCTGGTCCACGATGCAGCGCTTGTGCTGGTGCACGTACTCGATCGGGTCCTCGATGGTGATGATGTGCCCGGTGCGCTCGCCGTTGATCCGGTCGATCATGGCGGCCAGCGTGGTGGACTTGCCCGAGCCCGTGGGGCCGGTGACCAGCACCAGGCCGCGGGGAAGGTCGGTGAACGCTTTGGCCGAGGCCGGCAGGCCGAGCTTGTCAAAGTCCAGGATCGCGTAGGGGATCTGGCGGATGGCCATGGAAACCACGCCGCGCTGCTGGTACACGTTGGCGCGGAACCGGGAGAGGCCCTTGATGCCGAACGAAAGGTCCAGCTCCTTGGTGGTCTCGAAGCGCTTGCGCTGCTCGTCGGACAGGACGCTGTAGGCCAGGGCCTGGGTGTCCTCGGGGCTCAGGGGCTCCCCTTCCATGGGAGCGATCGCTCCGTCCACGCGGAACGCCGGCGTGATCCCGGACGTGAGGTGCAGGTCCGAGGCGTTCCGGGTGATCATTTCTTCCAGGAGCGTTCGCAGGTTATACATGGCATCCTTACAGTTAGGGCCGTGAAGCTACAGATTGTCCGCGGCGGTTTCCTTCAGGACTTCTTCGGCCGACGTAAGGCCTTTCTTGAGCTTGATCAGCGCGTCCTGGCGCATGGAAAGAAAACCTTCGCTCATGAATTGCTTCTTGAGCAGATTGACCGGCGCGCGGTCCAGGATCAGGTCGCGCACCGCGGGCGTGACCGGCATGACCTCGTGCACCGCCAGGCGCCCCTTGTAGCCGGTATTGCGGCAGTCCACGCACCCCTGACCTTCCAATACTTCGAAGGTGGCCCATTCTTCCTCGGGCACCTGGAGCTCCCTCAACACCTCCGGGTGCAGGGTGACGGTCTTTTTGCAGTTGCCACAGACCCGCCGCACCAGCCTCTGCCCCTGGATCAGGTTGAGCGAGGACGCCACCAGGAAGGGCTCGATGCCCATGTCCACCAGACGGTTCACGGTGCTCGGAGCGTCGTTGGTGTGGAGCGTGGACAGCACCAGGTGGCCCGTGAGGGCGGCCTTGATGGCGATGGCTCCCGTTTCCAGGTCACGGATCTCACCGACCAGGATGATGTTGGGGTCCTGCCGGAGAAAAGCGCGCAGCACGCCGGCGAAGGACCTTCCGATGTCCTCCTGGACCAGCACCTGGTTGATGCCCTCCAGGTTGTACTCCACCGGGTCCTCGGCGGTCATGATGTTCACTTCGGGCGTGTTCAGCTTGGACATGGCCGAGTACAGCGTGGTGGTCTTGCCCGAACCGGTCGGGCCGGTGACCAGCACCATGCCGTAGGGGTTCAGGATGGCGCGCATGAACGCTTCCAGCGTCTTTTCGTGGAAGCCCAGGCGGGCCAAGTCCACGTTCAGGTTCGACTGGTCCAGCACACGCAGCACCACCTTCTCCCCGTGCACCGTGGGCAGGGAGGAGACACGCAGCTCGATCTTCTTGTTCAGGATCTTGGTCCGGATGCGCCCGTCCTGCGGCAAACGTCGCTCGGCGATGTCCAGCTCGGCCATGATCTTCAGGCGCGAGATGATGGCGCCCTTGAACTTCACCGGGGGCGACATCATCTCGTACAGCGTGCCGTCGATGCGAAAGCGCACGCGGAGCTGCTTTTCGTAGGGCTCGATGTGGATATCGCTGGCGCCCTTGCGCACGGCGTCGGTGATCAGGGAGTTCACCAGCTTGACGATGGGCGCTTCGTCGGCCAGGTTGCTGCCGTCGGCCTCTTCGTCGACGTCCTCCACGATCTGGAGGTCGTCTTCCATGCCCTTCATCACGTCGGCCATGCTGTCCGAAGTGTCGTAGTGGCGCTCCAGCGCCACCTTCAGGTCGGCCTCGGAGGCCAGCACCGGCTCCACGTCGTATCCGGTGATGAACTTGATGTCGTCGATCGCGAAGAGGTTTCCGGGGTTCGACATCGCCACCTTGAGCTTTCGCCCAATGCGCGAAATCGGGATGGCCATGAACTTGGTCGCGACTTCGCCCGGGATCAGCCGCGTGATGGCCGGGTCCACTTCCACGCGGGAGACGTCGCAAATCGAGCAGTGGTAGAGATCGGAGAGGAAGGACAGCAGCTGGTCCTGCGGGAGCACGCCGGCCTTGACCAGGTTCGCCGTGAGTGTCCCTCCGCTGCTCTTCTGCTGTGCCTGGGCACGCAGAAGTCCGTCCTCGCTGACCAGCTGAGCTTCGAGCAGTTTCTGTCCCAGGTCTTCCAAGACGGCGGAACCTCGCGAGCAGGATGTGAATTTTTGGAACGGGACGGACGGGTGGATACTTGCCATGGCAGGCGCAAGGCCTGTGCCGGATGGCGAATTGCCCCAAGTCGTTGCAGGACAGCCGCGCCTGCCCGCAAGTCCCGCCGGCCCCATTGCAGCCTGCAATCCCGGCCGCTCACTTTGGAAGGCTGGCATTCACGGACGGACGAACGGGCGCACTGCGTCCCATTTGCGCGGCCCGATCCCCCGCACCCGGGTGATTTCGAACGCCGTGCGGAAAGGCCCGTGCGCTTCCCGGTCCTCCACGATCCGGCGCGCCAGCGCGGGACCGATCCCGGGCAATGTCTCCAGCTCTTCGAGCCGGGCCGTATTCAGGCGCACCAGGGAGGTCTTGGAGTTTTCGGGAGCAGAGGTGTTATCGGAATATGCCGGGACAGGAACAGGTGGAAGTTGCGGAGGATTATGCGGGGCGCGGCTTAGATGGAGTCCCGCCAGGGCGAACAGCCCTGCGAAGAGGAAAAGCCGCAGCAGGGCGCGCATTCGCGTCGGGATCCCACGGGGGTGAGCCGGTGAAGCTTGGCGAACAGCGGTCCGACGCGAATCGTGAAAACCCTAGTCCCAGAGGTCCCAGGTGACCCCGAACCGGAGGGACCGCCCGTAGACCGGCGCCAGGGAAGTGCGCGCGGGCAGGAGGACCGTGGATTCGTAGGGCAGATTGGTGAAATTGTAGGCGCCAAATTCAAATCGTGCCGATTCGTATTTCAACACCGCCTCGAAGTCCAGCGTGGCGTGCGCCTCGGACTCCCGGTCCCCCTCAGCCAGCCTGGGCCCTTCGCCGTTGGCCACCAGCCGCAGGTGGGCATCGAACGGGAGCAAGGGCAGCGTCCCGGACCATGCCACGAAGCCGTGGGCGGAGTACGGAGGCTGGAAGATCAGGCGCCTCCCTCGCTCGTCCCGGGTATGCTGAAAAAGGGCCGAACCGCCAAGGCGGGTGTGCAGCGGGCCCGGCAGATCCAGGTTCGCGCGGGCCCCATAGGCATGGGACTCGTCCACCGCGGCCACCAGCAGGGTCGAGTAGCCGGGAAGCGCCACCTCCCGCCCCAGGGCGCGGTCCTGCTCCAGGTAGATGGCCAGCGTGGCGGTCGCACCCTGCGAGCGAACGACGCACTCGGGCTCGAGCCGGACCCGGAACAGCCGGCCGGATGCGCCGCCCGCCCCGCCCAGTTCCGCTCGCACCGTCCCGAGGCTGCGGAAGTGCACACCCCGGCCCGGGGAGCGCTCCACGGCAAAACTCCCCGCCAACACCCGGGGCGAGTCCCCGGCCTCCAGGCCGGCCTCGGCCTGCCAATCCGCGCCCGACGCCTCGATCGAGGCCGTGGACCTCGCGCCCGGGCTCCGGTCGCGGGCGCTCACCCCCACCACGATCGCCGCGTTCGCAGGCAGTCCGGGCGGCGCGACACGAAGCCCCACCGACTCGCGGGCCTCCTTGCGCCGGTCCGTGCCCGAAGAGGCCAGCACCATCGAGAACGAAATCACGCTGTCGGCGAACGCGGCCCCGGTGCCCAGCCGGTACTGTTCGCGGCGGGTCGACACGATGGTGTCCAGCTGGGCCGAACTCAGGTCGTGCAGGCGAAGGTCCGAAGTCACGCTCAGGAAGGCCGCCCGCCACGCGCCCCACGAGGTGGAGCGGGAGCCTTCGAACGTCAGCCCGCGCTCTCGAAACTGGTCCACCAGCGTGGCCAGGTCGGTGTTGAAGAACGGGTCCTGGATCTTGCGGATGCCGGCCGCGGCCGACCAGCCGCCGAGGGCCGAATGCCTCGCGAACTGGACCAGCGCATCCGATCCGCCCACATCGTTGCCGTGCAGCGAGACCCGGGTGAGCAGCCGGTCGTCGCCCGCCGGACGGCGGTCGAAATCCACCGCCCCGCCGGGCGCCGGCACCGACGGACCCACCGGGGCCCATGCGCCCGCGGAACGGGCCGGTTCCCCGCCCCAGGCATCGAACGAACTGAGCGCCTGGGTCCCGAGGTCCACCGGAAAGCCGTCCAGGCTGATGGATGGCGGGCGCGGAGACCCGGGCGAGAACATGTACCGCTCCAGCCCCTCGAACCCGAAATCGGTGTCTGTGATCCAGCCGGCCTCCGCCAGGCGGTCCGGATAGGAGCGCGGAAAGGTCTCCGTGAGGGACGAATCGCCTCCCGAGAAACGAGGAGCGCCCGCGAAGCCAAAGGAAGGCGGCCGACGCGCGGTGACGCGCCGGCCCTCGTTGACCCGTTGCACGCGGCGCGCGTAGCCCGAAGTGTCGGGGGGCGCCGCCAGTGTCGGGATCGCTCGGGTGGTGTCGCGAAGGGCGCGGGGCAAAGAATCTGCCGGGAGGCTGTTCGATGCGCTCCCGCCGGCCCCGGCCGGAAGCTGGAGCGTGTCGGGTGGCGCGGGTTTCGGGATGGGGCGCTTGACGGTGGCGGCGGATGCCGCCCCGCCCCCCAGCAGCAGGATCAGGCAGAGGGCCGCGGCCAGAGCCGGGCGCCCAGCGCCGGACCCACCACGGAGAAGAACAGCACGTTCGAGGCGACGTGCACCGCGCTGAGCGGTATCGCCATGAGCAGTGCGGGTTTGATGCCCCCCACGAACGGGGCGCTGGCCAGGTTGGTACAAAGATCGAACCAGAGGGTGGTGAAGAGGCCGGAGGCTCCGAAAGCCCAGAATGGATGATGCCGCCGTCCCATCAGGCCGCCCGCGAGACCTGCCGGAGCCATGCCCGCGACCTGGGACAAGAGCACCAGCGGCGGTGCCAGTCCGTAGGGACTGGTGAGACTGTACAGCAACTCCCCGATCACGGCCACGCGGATTCCGGCCCACGGGCCGAGCAACATTCCGGCAGCCAGGCACAGGACGCTCACCCACTCCACGTTGGGAATGATCTTGAGTCGGCCGCTCGCCACGATCAAGGCCGCAAGGACCGCCTCGCCGGCGATGCGGCGGGCGCGCTGGAGCGTGCGGCTGGATTCTGGAGTGTTGGGGTTCACCCGGGGAATCTACGGGGAAGCGCGCCCCTCGGCAAGGCCGGGGAGCGGGATCTAGCGGGGAACTCCGGCGGCGCGGAGCTCCGGCAGGATGTCCGCGGGCACATGCGAGCATCCCAGCTCCACCCCCGGATTGCGGGAACCGTGATAGTCCGATCCCCCCGTGGGCACCAGGCCGTGCTTCCTGGCGAGGGAAAGATAGTGCTGCCGGGCGGACTCGTCGTGCCGGGGATGCCACACCTCGATGCCGGTGAGGCCCATTTCCTTCAGACCCGGGATCAGGTCGTCCCGGCGGAGAGTCCCGGGGTGGGCCAGGACCACCTTTCCACCGAACTTCGCGGCCAGGTCCAGCGCGTCCTGGGGAGTGAATTCCTCCTTGGGCACGAACGCGGGCCCGCCGTGGCCGATGTACTTGCGGAAAGCTTCCTGAGGGTGCTCGACATGTCCCCGCAGTACCAGGGCGTTGGCCACGTGCGGCCGGCCGATGGTGCCGGGGCCGGAGAACGACTGCACGTCGGCCATGGTCACGGTCATGCCAAGATCGTTCAACTTGGCCACCATGCCCTCGGCGCGTCGCAGGCGCGCGTGGCGAAATCGCTGCAGCTCCGCTTCCAGGCCGGCCAGGTCGCGGTCGCATTCGTAGACCAGCAGGTGCACGTCCGATCGGCCTTCGTTGGCCGACAGCTCGACCCCAGCGATCACCTCCAGGCCGGTCCCTTCCGCGGCCCGGCGAGCCTCGGAAACGCCGGCGGTGGTGTCGTGGTCGGTCAGCGCGATGGCGACCAGCTTCAGGGTCAGCGCCATTTCCACCAGCTCGGAAGGCGTGGAAGAGCCGTCCGACTGGACGCTATGCATGTGCAGGTCAATTTCGGGCCGGGATTTCCTGCCGAGCTGGGGAAGGAAGTTCACGAGGCGCGGCGCATACGCAGATCTTCGAGGCGGGTGCGCACGTCCAGGAAGTCGGGGTCCAGGATGGCCACTTCTTCCAGCAACCTCAGCGCCTCCGCGTCGTCGCCCTGCTGCTGGTGGCTCAGGGCCAGGTGATAGTGCATGGAAAGGGCCTGCGCGTCGGTAAGCCCGGGGCTATCCAGTCCGCGCTCCAGGAACCGCTGCGCATCCACTGGCGAGCCCTGGCGCAGATAGCACTGCCCCAGCATCTCGCAGCACTTGGGCCGGAGCTCGGAGTCGCGGGAGGCGGCGGCGAGCTCGGCAATGGCGTCGCCGATCAGGTTCATTTCCATGTAGGCCATGGCCATATCGTAATGGCTCCGGCCGTCATCCGGCGAGAGCTGATTTTCAAGGCTCTGCTTGAACTCCTTGAGGATGTCCGAGAGGTCCACCAGCGAATTGGACCGCGGGGCGTCGTCGCGCACCGAAACGGCCGAATACGCGCTGGCCGGCGGGGCATCCAACGGCGGCAGGCCCGCGTGCAGCGTGGGCAGATCGAGAGGCTCCCCCTCTTCCATTTTTGGAGTGGCGGGCGCGGGCGGCGCCTTGCGCTCCGTGGCGGGCGGCGCTGGGCGTTCCGCGACGGGCGCTTCCGGCTTCGGCGGGGCCGGAGCCGGCTTCGGGCTTGGCGGGGCGCTCAGGCTGTGAGTCTCGAGGCCGTCCAGGGTCGGAGTGGCGCCTTCCTCCCCCATGTCCTCCGCCGCCGCCTTCAGCTCGGGTTTCGCATCCACTTCCATCGGAGCCTCGAAGAGACCCGTCATGTTCAGGTTCAGCGACTTGGGCTCGGCGGGCGCGACCGGGGCTTCCAGGGTCGGCAGGGTGACGGAAGGGTCCAGTTCCCGCGCGCGCTCCAGCAACGGGCGGACCAGTTCTTCGCGCCCGGCCATCTGCAAGGCCTCGGCCATGCGCAGCAATTCGGAAGCCGCTTCGGATTTGTTCCCGGCCTGGGAGTGCAGCTCCACCAGGCGCTGGGAAGCCTCTCCATGGGTGGGCGCCACGGCCACGGCCCGGCCGAGGTGGCCCAGGGCGCTGCCGCGATTGCCCGAAGAAAGCTCTTCCTCGGCGGCGGAAAGATAGAAGGACGCCGCCTCACCGGCCAGTCCGTCCTGGGCGTTGAGCTCCGCCAGCACGACCAGCACCTCGGTCTTGCGGTGATCCAGTCGAAGGATCTTCTTGCACAGCGCGACTGCGTTCTTGAGCAGGCCGCTCTCGCGGTAACCTCGGATGGCCTCGTGGTAACGCTCGACCGCCTCCGGCACCGAACCACGCCTCAGGTAGACGTCGCCGATCAGGATGTGCAGGTAGGGATCGGGCTCGGCGCTCTCCGCAAGGCGTTCGTACGCCCGGATCGCATTGTCCCATTGCCCATTCTTTACAAAGGTTTGGGCCCGCCGTTTGATGTCGGCGACTCTTTCCACGCACCCTCCGGACGATCAGACCAAAGCGGATTCCACGGATTTCAAGATATCATCGGCCCCGGCGAGGACCAGCTTGAGCCGTTCGGACTCCGCTCGAACTTCATTCTTCTCGGGCCCTTCGGGCAGCCCCGGTAGGTTGATGGCCACGTTGAACAAGGCGCCCCGGCCGGATGCCTGGGCCAGCAGGATGGCCACTCCAGCGTCACTTCGGGCGTTCACGTTCCCCTTTTCGGACAGCGACTTGGCGGCTGCCAGCACCTGGCAGGCCGCCCGGGCAGTTTCCAGTGGCGCCCGGGTCGCCTTCCACATGGCCGCCAGTTCGAGTGTCGCCTTGCGTGACGCCTCGATCTCGTTGCCGGCCGGCAGCTTACGGGATCGCATGACTTCCTCGAAGGAGCGGCTGTCCTCTTCCACCAGGCCCTCCAGACGGGCCCGAAGGGCCTCGCATTCGGTCCTCAGCCGGTGCATTTCCCCTTCCACCTCGGCGTACTTCTTCCTGCCCACGGTCAGGTTTGCCACCATGATCCCCAGGGAAGCCGCCAGGGAGCCCGCCAGCGCGGACACCGCGCCTCCCCCCGGGGTCGGTTCGGGGGAAGCGACCTGCGAGGCAAAGTCCTTCACGCTCGCCCCGGCGCCGCGGTCCCCCGCTTCCAGCCTGGTCTCCAGCACCTGCTGCGCGGAGAAGCCCTCCAGGCGCAGATAGTGTTCGGCTGCGGCGTAAAGCGCTTCGGCAGGAACCAGGCCCACGATCTCGGTGCCCACGACGTGCGTGCCGTGGCGCTCGGCCTCCAGCCTCACCAGGTCGAAGGCCCGATGGATCGGGGTCCCGCGGGTGTTGACCAGGTTCATGGAGACCTGGGCGAGGCCGCGGTCCTCCAGGAAGAACCCCAGCGCCTTCACGTAGCGCAGTCCCCCGGTCTGGAAGCGCACCGCCTTGGCGATTTCCCTGGCCACCCGCACGTCCGGCGTGGCCAGGTTCACGTTGTAGGCGACGAGCGGCAGCCGCGCTCCGATGGCCACCGCGCCGGCCGTGGGATGGATCTTCCGCGGGCCGAAGTCCGGGTCGCGGGCGGGATCCTTGCCGATCAGGTCGCGCAGGCCCTCGAACTGCCCCTTGCGCACGTCCGCCAGGTTTTGCCTCTCGGGCCGCGTGGCGGCGGCCTCGTACAGGAACACCGGGATCTCGAGGTCTTCTCCCACCCGCTTTCCAAGTTGCCGGGCCAGCTCCACGCACTGCTGCTCCGTGCAGGGCCCCAGCGGAATGAACGGCACGACGTCGGCAGCGCCCATGCGCGGGTGCTCGCCCTGGTGGACGGTGAGGTCGATCAGCTCGGCGCCCTTGCGGATTCCGCGGAAGGCGGCCTCCGCCGCCACCTCCGGCGGCGCGACAAAGGTGATCACGCACCGGTTGTGGCTCGGATCCATCTCGCGGTCCAGCAGCTGCACGCCGGGGACCGAGCAGATCTCCTTGACGATGGCGTCCACCACCTCCGGACGGCGCCCTTCGCTGAAGTTGGGAACACACTCGATGAGCGGTTGCATGGGATCCTTTCTAACAGGCTTCGGGGAGAGATTCGATGCGCCGGGCCGCCACTCTCATCGGCCCGCGCGGGGCGATTCGGGCACCCGCGTCCCTTCCTTCTGGTACACCAGCCGGCCGCGCTTCCACACCGCCCGCGCCGGGCGGGAGCCCATGTGCACGAACAGCCCCGCGGGGGAATCCTCTTCCAGCAGCACCGCGTCCATCTGGAACCCCGGCTCGATCCGGCCCAGCCGGTCTCCGCGGCCCACGGCGAAGGCCGCGTTGCGGGTCACCCCGGCCAGCGCGGTCAGTGGCGGCATGCGATACCCGCCCAGCGCCAGGCTGCCCATGAGCGGCAGGTGTTCGCACGGGCAGGTGCCGGGGTTGCAGTCGGTGGCCAGCACCACCGGCAGGCCCATGTCCAGCATGACCGAGGCAGGGGCCCACGGGGCGCCCACCAGCAGCGAAGTGCCCGGGAGCAGCACCGGGATCGTGCCCCCATCCCGCATCTTTTCAAGGTCTTCGGTCCGGGCGCAGATGAGATGGTCCGCGCTCACGGCCCCCAGCTCCGCCGCCAGCCCGGCCCCTCCCAGCGCAAAAAACTCGTCGGCGTGCAGCTTCACCCGGAGCCCGTGCGAGGCGGCGGCTTCGCACATCTCGCGCGAGTCCTCCAGCTCGAACACGCCCTTCTCGCAGAACACGTCGAAGAAATCCGCGAGGCCCAGCCGGGCCACCTCGGGAATCCAGTTCCGGACCACTTCGCGCACGTAGTCCGGGCGGCGGCCCCGGAATTCGGGGCCCACCTCGTGCGCCCCCAGGAATGTGGGAACGACCTCGTAGGGACCATCGAGGTTGATGCGCGCGAGTACCTGGAGCGATTTGATCTCGGACTCCAGCGTCAGACCGTAGCCGCTCTTGACCTCCACGGTGGTGACGCCGTTTTCCAGGGAGCGCTGAAGGCGGGCGGTGGCCAGCAGACGAAGCGTCTCCGGGTCGGCCTCGCGGGTGGCCCGCACCGTGCTCAGGATGCCTTCGCCACGGGCGGCAATCTCGGCGTAGGTCACGCCCCGGAGCCGCTCTTCCCACTCGTCCTCGCGGCTGCCGGCATACAGGAGATGCGTGTGCGCGTCCACCAGTCCCGGAACCACGCAGCGCCCTTCGGCGTCATGCGCGAACGCGCCCGGAGCCAGGTCCAGTGCGGCCTCGGCCTCGCGGCTCGCGCCGGTCCAGGCGACGCGGGAGCCGGCCCAGGCCACCGCGCCGTCCTCGATCACCCCGGCGTCGCTCACGCGGCCCCCGAGTGGCCCGCTGCCTCCGGCCAGAGTCACCAGCTTTCCGGCGTGCAAGAGCAGGCCGTCGACCGGAATCCGCCCCGGTGCCACGTCAGGCGTCCCGCATCGGCACGCGAACGCCGGCCCGGCGCGCGAAACCAAGGGATTCATCGTAGCCCGCGTCCGCGTGGCGCAGCACGCCCATGAGCGGATCGTTGGTGAGCACCCGCTCCAATTTGACGGCCGACTCCGCGGTTCCCTCGGCCACCGCCACCATGCCCGCGTGCAGCGAATAGCCCATGCCCACGCCGCCGCCGTGGTGCACCGAGACCCAGGATGCGCCCGAGCTGCAGCTGAGCATGGCGTTCAGGATGGGCCAATCGGCGATGGCGTCGCTGCCGTCCTTCATGGCTTCGGTCTCGCGGTAGGGAGAGGCGACCGAGCCCGAGTCCAGGTGGTCCCGGCCGATCACGATGGGCGCGCTCACCTCGCCCTCTTCCACCAGCCGGTTCAGCACCGCTCCGAACTTCGCGCGCTCCCCCAGGCCGAGCCAGCAAATTCGCGCCGGCAGGCCCTGGAACGCCACTCGCTCGCCCGCAAGGCGGATCCAGCGCACCAGCGACTCGTTCTCGGGAAACGTCTCCAGAATGGCCCGATCGGTGCGCTCAATGTCCCGCGGGTCGCCCGAGAGCGCGGCCCACCGGAACGGCCCCTTTCCTTCGCAAAACAGCGGGCGGATGAACGCGGGCACGAAACCCGGAAAATCAAAGGCACGCTCCACGCCGGCCTTGAAGGCCTGCGCGCGAAGGTTGTTGCCGTAGTCGAACACCACGCTGCCCGCGCGCTGAAAGGCCAGCATGGCTTCCACGTGCCGGCCCATGGAGGCGAAGGAGCGCTTGAGGTACTCGGCGCTGTCGCGCGCCCGCAGTTCCGTGGCCGCTTCCACCGTGAGTCCCCCCGGGATGTAGCCTGCGAGCGGATCGTGCGCCGAAGTCTGGTCGGTGACCACGTCCGGCGCATACCCGCGCCGCACCAGCTCGGGCAGGATCTCGGAGGCGTTCCCCCGGATCCCGATCGAGAGCCCGCGCCGCTCCCGGGCGGCTTCCGCGGCCAGGGCCAGGGCCTCGTCCAGGTCGCGGGCCTCCCGGTCCAGGTAGCGCGTCTCGATGCGGCGGGCGATGCGCGAGGGATCCACCTCCACCGCCAGGCACACCCCGTCGTTCAAGGTCACGGCCAGCGGCTGCGCCCCACCCATGCCCCCAAGCCCGGCCGTAAGCACGACCCGCCCGGCGAGCGTGCCACCGAAGTGGCGCCGACCGCATTCGGCAAAGGTCTCGTAGGTGCCCTGCAGTATTCCCTGGGTTCCGATGTAGATCCAGCTCCCGGCGGTCATCTGCCCGTACATGGTCAGGCCCATTTTTTCCAGCCGCCAGAAATTTTCCCAGTCGGCCCATGCGGGCACCAGGTTGGAATTGGCCAGGATCACCCGCGGGGCCCACGGGTGGGTCCGGGCCACGCCGACCGGCTTTCCCGACTGGACCAGGAGCGTCTCGTCCCCTTCCAGGCGCCGCAGTTCGCGAACGATCCCGTCGAAGCACTCCCAGTTCCGGGCGGCCTTGCCGGTGCCGCCGTACACCACCAGGTCCTCGGGGCGCTCGGCCACCTCCGGATCCAGGTTGTTGTGAAGCATTCTCAGGGCCGCTTCCTGCTGCCAGCCCTTGCAACTGATCTCCGAGCCGCGCGCGGCGCGCAGGGTGCGCGTGGTGGTCATCGCACGCCTGCCTTTCGAGGATCGGGGAGGGCCGGAAAGTCCCCGTCCAGGATGGCCTCGGCCAGCCGGTCGAGATCCCCGCCCAGGGGCCGGTCGCCCTTCAGCGCGGGCACGTACTTGCGAACCGAGTCCCGGCCCGCGCGGGTGCCTTCGGCCGGGCGCAGCGGGCGGTGGCGGTCCTGGGCCTCGGCGGCCGCCATCAGCTCGGCCGCCACCACGCGCGCGGCCAGCGGCACTGCCTGGCGCAGCTTGGTCGCGGCCACGCTGCCCATGCTCACGTGGTCCTCGGTGCCCGCGGAAGTGGGGATGGTGTCCACGCTGGCCGGATGGGCCAGGATCTTGAGCTCGGCCACCAGGGCGGCGGCGGTGTACTGCACCAGCATGAGCCCGGATTCCAGGCCGGGGTTTCGGGCCAGGAAGGCCGGCAGGCCACTGAGCTTGGGGTCCAGCAGGCGGTACGTGCGCCGCTCGCTGAAGCCGGCCATCTGGGCCACCGCGATCGCCGCCACGTCCAGGGCGGTCGACAGCGGCTGGCCGTGGAAGTTCCCTCCGGAAAGGATCTCGGATCCAAAGATGAGCGGGTTGTCCGAGACCGCCTGCAGCTCCGAATCCAGCGTCTGCCGCGCAAAGCGCAGACCGTCGCGCACCGCCCCGAGGACCTGGGGAACACAACGCTCGGTATAGGCGTCCTGCACCCGCCCGCAGTTGCGGTGCGAGGCCACGATGCCACTTCCACGCACCAGCGCGCGCAGCCGCGCGGCGCACTCCGCGTGCCCGCGATGCGGCCGGATGTCCGCGAAGCGGGCATCGAACGGGGTCACGCTGCCGAGCAGGGACTCGACCGACATGGCCGCCGCGAGCTCGGCCGCCATCAGGACCCGTTCGGCCCGGCACCAGGCCAGCGAACCCACCGCCGCCATGAGCTGGGTCCCGTTGATCAAGGCCAGCCCTTCCTTGGCCTGGATCTCGACCGGCTTGAGCCCGGCCATCTTCAAGGCCTCGGCGCCGGGACGCACCGTGCGCGCGCGCCCGCAGCGGGCTTCGCCCTCTCCCACCAGCACCAGCGCCAGGTGGGCCAGAGGGGCCAGGTCGCCGCTGGCGCCCACCGAGCCGCGCAGCGGAATGACCGGCGCCACGCGCCGGTCCAGCAGCGCCAGGAGCGAGCGCACCAGTTGGGGGCGGGCCCCTGAATATCCGAAAGCCAGGGAGTGCGCCCGAAGCGCCACCATGGCCAGGCTTTCCTCATCGGTCAGCCTTTCTCCCACGCCGCAGGCGTGGCTGCGAATCAGGTTCAGCTGCAGTTGCCGCAGCTGGGCGTTCGAGATCCGGACCGTGACCAGGTCGCCAAATCCGGTGTTGATCCCGTACACCACCTTGCCACTGGAAAGCACATCCTCCACGACGCGGCGCGAGCGCCTCATGCGCGCAACCGCCGGAGCGCCCAGCCCCAGGCGAGCCTCGCCCATGGCCAGCGCCTCCACGTCCCTCGCCGTGAGCCCCTTCGATCCGGCCGCGAAGGTCTTCACATTTCTCCCAGGAATTCCCGGGCCAGCTCGAATGCCTGGCCCGGATTGGATGCCGTGCGCAGCGGAGACCCGATGGCCTCCGCGAAACCCTTGCCGTAACTCGATTGCAGCGCCCGCCGGTCCAGCAGCACGAATACGCCACGATCCGTGGAGCGGCGGAGCAGGCGTCCCAGTCCCTGCCGAAATCTCAGGATCGCCTCGGGCAACGAAATTTTGCGAAAGGCGTCCTCCCCGCGCGCCTCCAGGTCGGCCCTGCGCGCCTCGAAGATGGGATCGGCCGGGGAGCCGAACGGCAGCTTGAGCATCACCAGCACTTCCAGTTCCTCGCCCGGGAAGTCCATCCCTTCCCAGAAGCTGGCCACGCCCAGCAGCACCGCCCCCCGGGTGTTGCGGAACTGCTGGGACAGCCGGGTGCGCCCGCGCGGATCCGCCTGCACCAGCAGCGACTTGACCCTGGAAGAGAGCAGCCGGTCCAGGGTGCGCAGCGCATCCCACGAGGTCGCCAGCACCAGCGTGTTGCGTCCCAGCCGCGACAGCGCTGCCACCACTTCCGCGGCCTCCTCCAGGTACCCGGGGCTGCGCGGATCGGGCATGGAGCCCACGCACATCGCCAGGAGCTGCTCCGCCGGGTCCAGCGTGGAGCGGTACCGCTCGCCGCGGGCCATGTCGGGGCCCAGCCCCAGACGGTCGCAAAGATACTCGAATGTGCCGTTCGCGGACAGCGTGGCCGATGTGAGGACCACCGATTCCAGGTGGGTGGTGAGTTCCATGCGGGCCTCTCCGCCCACGTCCCAGGGCACGCTTTCCATGGCCACGCCCGTCTGCTTCTGCCACTCCAGCGTGGAACAACGCCCTGGCAGGGTCGCGCCGGTCAATTCCAGGAGCGCGCGCGCAGAGAGCTCCCAGCGACCCAGGGCGCGCAACAGGTGCGGCCACATCCCGAGCGCTTCCTTCTCCTCCTCGCCCGGCGGATGCTCGCGCAAAGTCCCGAAGAGCCGGATGGCTTCGCGCAGCCCATCCAGCAGATCATCGAGCGCGGGCGGAAAGAACTCCGTCGGATCGGTGGCGACGTCGATCCGGATTCGGCCCTTCGCGGACAGCGTCTCCGACATGCGCGAAAAAGCCGATTCGGCCAGCGTTCGCACGTGCTCCAGGGACCGGGCCAGCTCCCCGGCGGCCGCCAGCTGCGGCTGGGAGTCAAACATGGGCAGACCCTTGCGGCTGCGCTCGTAGTTGCGGAGCAGCGCCCCGCCCCGCCCCCGCCCCACCAGGCGGTCCAGCGCCTGCATGAATCCGTGCTCGGTGAAGCGAGTGGAAAGGGCCCGGGCGAACGCCTCGGGCAGGTGGTGCGCTTCGTCCACCACCAGGCGCGAGAAATCCGGAAGCACTCCGCCGCCGCCCCCCATGCGGTCACTCAGCCACAGGGCGTGGTTCACCACCACCACGTGCGCTTCCTGCGCCTTGCGCCGGGCCTGCCGCAGCCAGCACCCGCGGGTGTTCCGGCAGATTTCCCCGGGGCAGTTCCCGGCGTCCAGATCGGCGCCGCGGAAGAAGTCGAACGAGCCGCTGCCCTCTCCGAGCGCGCTCACGTCCCCTTCGGGGATGGCTTCCAGCAACTCGCGCAGCGTCTCGGCGTCGGCCGTGCCGGCGTTCTCGGCCAGATAC
This sequence comes from Candidatus Eiseniibacteriota bacterium, assembly GCA_025351485.1. GTDB lineage: Bacteria > Eisenbacteria > RBG-16-71-46 > RBG-16-71-46 > JACRLI01 > JANXVU01. The sequence continues at coordinate 24,183 of JANXVU010000124.1, forward strand.
GCATCCACGCGCGAGCGGCATAGATAGTTCTCCCGTCCCTTGAGCCGGGCGATCCGGGCATCCCCGTCCAATGCCCGCGCCACGATGGGCCACTCGGATTCCAGGATCTGGTCCTGCAGGCTGCGAGTGTGCGTGGCCACCACCACCGGCTGGCCGCTCCTGCGGGCCCACTCGGCGGCCGGGAGCAAATAGGCCAGGGTCTTGCCCAGACCCGTGGGCGCCTCGGCCAGCAGGATGCCGCCGTGCTCGAAGCACTCCCCCAGGTCGCGCGCCATGCGGGCCTGCTCGGGCCGAGGTTCGTAGCCGGGATGCTCCCGCTGCAGCGCCTCTTCCAGGTCGGCGCCCGGGACGCCGCTCACAGCGACTCCCCGAGCAGGTCCAGCAGCCCAGCCTCGTCCAGCAACTTTACTTTCAGTTCCAGGGCCTTGTCCAACTTGGACCCGGCGGCCTCGCCGGCCACCACAAAACCGGTCTTCTTGCTGACGCTTCCCGAGACGGTCCCGCCGTGGGCCTTGATGATTTCCGATGCGCGGTCGCGGGTCAGGTGGGGCAGGGTTCCGGTGAGCACGACGGTCTTCCCTTCAAGGACGTTGGACTTCCTGACCCGGGCGGGCCCGGAGAGCGTGACCCCCGCCTTGCGGAGCTTTTCGACCACCCGGCCCTGGCGGGCCTGGCGCACGAAATGGTGCACCTCTTCGGCCACCACCGGCCCGATCCCACCCACGGCCGACAGTTCGTCCACCGAGGCTTCCAGGAGCGCATCCCACGAGGGGAAGGCCTCCGCGAGAAGCTCCGCGGTGGAGAAACCCACGTGCGGCGCTCCAAGGGCGAAAAGCACCCGGGCCCACGGCCTCGAGCACGAGGCCTGGATTCCGGTCACCAGCGCGGCGGCCGATTTTTCGGCGAATCCCTCCAGTTCCTGGACGGACTCCGGCTTCAGCTTGTACAGGTCCCCGACATCTTCCACCAGCTCGGCGTTGGCCAGGGCGTCCACCGTGGAACTCCCCAGGCCGGCGATGTCCATGGCCGCCCGGCTGCCGAAGTGCTCCAGGCGCCGCCGAAGCTGCATGGGGCACGCGGGATTCTCGCACCGCAGCGCCACCTCGCCCTCGTCCCGGACCAGCTCGGAGGAGCACGAAGGGCACTTGCGTGGCGGCCGGATAGGTCTTTCCTTCCCGGTCCGCTTCTCTTCGATGGCGCGCATCACCTGCGGGATCACCTCTCCGCCTTTCTCGATCTCCACCCAGTCCCCGACCCGCAGGTCCTTGCGGGCCACTTCCTCGAAATTGTGCAACGTGGCGCGGCTGATGGTGGTCCCCAGCAGCTCGACCGGCTCCAGCACCGCGACCGGAGTGACGTGCCCCATGCGCCCCACCTGGAACACCACGTCCAGGAGCCGCGTGGTGGCGCTGAGAGAAGCAAACTTGTAGGCCAGCCCCCAGCGAGGGCTCTTGGCCGTGGCGCCCAGCACGTCGTGCAGGCGAAGCTCGTTCACCTTGATCACCAGGCCGTCGGTGTCGTACTCCAGCTTCAGCCGCCCGGTCTCCCACTTGCGGCAGAGTTCCAGCACTTCCTCCACACCCCGGGCCAGGGATGCATGCGGGTTCACTCGAAGGCCGGCGTCGCGCATCCGCGCCAGCGCATCCATCTGGGCCTTCACGCCGTGCCTGCCGGGATCCACCAGGCCGTACACGAAGTAGTCGAGCGGGCGCCGGGCCACCTCGCGCGGGTCCAGCAACTTCAGGGAGCCGGCGGTGCCGTTACGGGGATTCAGGATGGGCTTTTCTCCGGCCGCTTCGCGCGCGCGGTTGTACGCCTCGAAGGCCGGGCGGGCCATGTACACTTCGCCGCGCGCCTCCAGCGAACCCCCGGCCGCCGGGCCCTGCAGCCGCAGCGGCAGGGAGCGGAGCGTGCGCAGGTTGGCGGTCACGTCGTCGCCCTGCGAACCGTCGCCCCGCGTGGCGCCCAGGGTGAAGAGGCCGTCCTCGTAGCGCAGGCTCACCGCGACGCCGTCGATCTTGAGCTCGACGGTGTACTCCAGTTCGTCTCGCTCCGAAAGCTTGCGCACGCGGGCGTCGAACTCCCGGACCTCGTCTTCGGAATAGCTGTTGCTGAGGCTCATCATGGGCACGCGGTGGCGAACCGCGGCGAAACCCTCCGTCAGGGTTTCCCCCACGCGCCGCGTCGGGGAGTCGGGCGTGACCAGATCGGGGTGCTCCGCCTCGAGATCTTGCAGGCGTTTCATCAGCCGGTCGTACTCGGCGTCGGCGATGACCGGCCGGGCGAGCACGAAATAGGCATGGTCGTGCTCCCGGATCTCGGCTCGAAGCGCTTCGATCTCTTTCCTGGCGTTGGAACGGGACGAGGTCAGAATTGACTCCGTATGGATACGTGGATCTTGCCGCCCAGGGGCGAGACGCTCTCGCCCCATGCATAGTCGATTCCCAGCTGGCCCAGCCCGGAGGCCATGCGCAGGCCCATACCATAACCCGGGCGCACCAGATCGGTGAAGGGTGTCGCCGAGCCCGCGGGCCGGTCCTGCCGGACGAAGCCGGCCTCGGCGAACAGGAACGCGTAGCCGCCGCCGCCAAGGAGCCACCTGGATTCCACGGACAGCACTCCCACGGCCGAGCCTCGGAACTGCTGCTCCCGGTACCCACGCAGCGAATTGGCGCCCCCGAGCGTGTACTGCCGGTAGAGCGGCACCGGATGGGTCTCGCCGCCCAGGGTCCTGGCGAACAGCCGGATTGCCAGGACCCGGGCCGGGTCGCCGAGCCCGGCGAACCCATCGATTTCCAGTTCGTCCTCGCGGGTGGACGTCCGTGAATCCACCTCTCCGGAACGCGGGGTGAGCATGCGGGATCCCAGGCGGCTCCGCAGCCGGACCAGGATTCCCCGGGTGGGCGCACGGGGATCGTCCCGCCGGTCCCACTCCAGACCCAGGGACAGCTTCACCGCGCGGTCGCGCAGGATGTCCCCGGTGGTCTGAACCACGCGCTCGTACTCCACCCCCAGGCTGGCAAGCGCATACGGCACGATCTCCGCCGCCAGCGAGATCTGGGCCAGGGACTGCGTGTAGAGCGTATCTTCCAGGTGCAGGCCCAGAGCCACATCCACGCTCACCGGGGAATTGAAGGCCAGCGGCTCCCGGGCCCCCACGTGGTATTCGGTCACCCCGTTCCCGCGCGCGTCCAACCGGAAGCGGCCCGCGCGTCCGCCGCCCAGGTTCTGCAACTCCAGGTCGAAGACCCCGGTCAGCGCGTGGTTCTCGGCGGAGTACCCGAGCGCGCCCTGGGCCGAACTGGTGCCCCCTTCGCGAACCCGGTAGCGCAGCGTGGGCTCGGAAGTTCCGGCCAGCACGCCCGCCTCCACCCGATCGAACGCGCCCAGGCGACGCAGCCGCCACACCGCGTGGTCCACCCGGCTCTGGCGGTAGACTTCCCCCTGCCGGAGCCCCGCGCGGCGAACAACCCGCGCGCTCGAAGTGAGGAGATTCCCTTCCACTTCGAACTTGCCCAGCCGGACCTGCGGCCCTTCGTCCACCACGAAGCGCAGCCGGATGGCCCCGGCGGAATCCGAGAAATCCGCTGGCCGGAGCTGCGCGTAGGGACGTCCCGCTTCGGCGCACGCTCCCAGCACCCGGGCGACGTCGCGCTCCAGGGCCTGCGGGGAAAACGCCGCGCCGGGACGAAGCTCCAGGCGCCGGCGCAAGCTCTCCCAGTCCAGGAAATCCGCCCCGACCCGATCGATTCGCCCGACCGTCGCCGCCGGGCCTTCGTCCAGGCGGACCTCGGCCGCGACCGAGGAACTGTCCCCGTGCGTGTCCACGCGCGCACGCGCCTGCAGACGTCCCATCCGGCGGTACCGATCCAGCAGCGCGTCCATTCCGGCGCTGGTGATCGCGGAATCAAAGCGGGCCCCCTGCTCCAGCCCCAGGAGCGAGCGCACCTCGGCGGATGCGACCCGCCGGTTTCCTTCGATGCGGCACGAGCTCACGCTCGGAAGAGCTGCGGCCCCGGACCATGACAGGCCGAGAGCCAGCACCGCCGCCCACCCCGTGCGCGAGATCAAAACGTGGCCCTCATCTCGATGCGTGCATTTTCGGTGAGCCGGCCGCCGTCCGGGTGCACCCCGTGCGCGAACAGGCTGGCCTGCAGCGCGGACCGGATCTGGCAGGTCACGTTGACGTCATGCTCGAAGCGGCTGCGCAGGAACGACCCGTAGTTGGAAAATCCCGGCTGGATTGGGCCCTCTTCCTTCACCACCACCCGGTTCGCGCGAAGCTCCACCCGGAAGCTCCCCCCCCGCGACACCGCCACGGATGGACCCGCCTCGATCTGGCGCGAAACGGACAGCCCGTCATCGGAGTGCTCGCTGAGCCAGCGGCCCAGCGCCGCCACCGAGACGCTCGCGGACGGGGCCCACTTGAAGTTCGCATGGGAATCCACTCCGCGGCTCACGTACCCGGCAGCCCGCTCCGCCGGTCCGAGCTGCAGCCGCCGGCGGCGCAACTGCAGTTCCATTTCCGCGCTCGTGCCTCCGGCCCCCAGCAGCCGCACTCGCGCGGACTCCGCCCGCAAGCTCTTGAGCTGGATGTAGCTCGGGGACTGCCGGTCGGCGTCCCCGACCCACTCGTGGCGCACCCGCACCGATCCGTGCCCGTTGCCGTCCGTCCATTCCAGGTCCTGCCGGAAAACGGCGTTTCCCAGCAGCACATTCGGATCGTCCACCAGCGAGCCCGGCCAGGCGAACGCCGAGCTCCCGCCAATCCGCCGCGCGGACTGCGTGGACTGGGTCTCGGTGCGCGAGACCAGGCGGCGCAGCCAGCCTTCGCGCCCGGAACGCTCCCCGGAAAGTTCCAGGCGGGCGTTCAGGCTCACCTGGTTCGTGGCCCCCAGGTCGGCGCCGCTGAAGATGTGCACGCTGTAGTCGCCCCGGCCCACGTAGTTGCCCAGGCTGTCGTAGGCCCCCAGGCCCGAGCCCACGAAGCTGATCTGCCTCGCCGAACCCTGGAACCGGGTCGCGCCGATCTCGTAGTGTGCCTCGCCTTCGGCCGCGCCGCGGCGGACCAGGATCTGCAGCTGCGCGTTGCGCGAGGCGCCCAGCGAGTCGCCCACTCCCAGCACGGTTCGCTGCGCCACCGTAGACTGGAAGGAAAAGTCCGGGCTGCCGGCGTAGTTCAGCGAGAACCGCTGCGTCGATGCCCGGACGGGCGCGGCCCCGACCAGGGAAGCCGCCAGACGATCTTCCCTCCAGGACTGGAACGCTTCCGCCCCCAACCCGGCACTCCCGGTCCAGCGCGCACCGAGCCCGTAGTCGTCGTAGCCCTGGCGAACACTTCCCAGGGCGCCCACGGCCCGGTCGTGGTCCCAGTGCGCTTCCGGTCGCCAGGCGCCGGAGGTGAGCGAGATCGACAAGTTTCCGCGCCGCCGCGATCCGGACCCGGGCCCGGCCCCGGCGCTGTCGGTATTGGAAATCCGGTGCCACCGGCCGCGCAGGGCCAGCGCCCCGTCGCGGTCAAGCGAATAGACCGCCCGCCTCGCATCCCGGCGGCTGCTGGAATTCCATGAGCCCAGTTCAACGCCCACCAGCGTCCGGGCGTCCGGTCGGTAGCGCAGCGCCCCGGTCAGCACCGTGCGGCCCAGCGCGCGGTCCGCGGCGGCCAGGTTCCAATCCTCCTCGGCAAACGGCGCGAGCGTGCGGCCCGGCGGCTGGAACCGGTTCTCCTGTCTGCGCGCGCGCAAGTCCAGCTCGATCCGCCCGGGCTTCCCCCCGCTCAACCCCGATCCGGGGGACCAGATCCCCTGCACATTCCAGGCGCTGCCCCGCTCCGAAGGCGCGTCCCGCAACACGTTGCCCTGCGCCAGGCTCACCGCCCCCTCGCCCATGAGGCGCAGGTCGCCGCTCCGGATGCTTCCACCCAGGTCCGCGATCGCCTGCGAGCCGGGCACAGGCAACAGCCGGCCGGGAACGTAGGCCCCCTTGCCGGATCCGCGCCATGCGAACGCCAGCCCTCCGGCCACGATCGAATCGGAATAGCTTCCGCCGCCGGCCCCGGCCAGCATGAAGTCCACCTGGTATTCGCCCGAATCCCGCCCCACGTACTGGAAGTGTTGTTCCGGCGTGCCGCTCCTCAGAAGCCGATAGTCGCCCTTGCCCGTTCCCAGGAAGTGAGCCCCGCTTGTTTTCACCACCGAACCCGGAGCGGCATTCCGGAGCGAGTCCAGGTCTTCGCCGGTCAGGTTGGCCCCCACCGGGCGACTCGGATCATCCGCCTCCCGCAGCCACGCCACGTGAAGGCCGGTGCCCTGCGACCATTGCCGATCCGATCGTGCCATGACCAGGCTCCGCCGGAACTGATCGGCCGTGAACTGGTAGTCCACCGCGATGCGCGAGCCCGGATGGATGGGACGCCTCGAAGTGAATGTCAGCGTTCCCCGGCCGTAGTCCACCGTATAGTCCGAGTTGTCGCCCCGCTTCATTCGCTCGCCGTCCAGCCACACCTGCTCGCTTCCGGCCACCACCGGGACATCCGCCCGGCCGGCGCGGTCGGTGAGCAGATAGGGGCCCTGCCGGCCCTCCTCGCCCAGGAACTGCTTCGAGAGAAATTCGCCCTTGCTGAGCGCCGCGGCCACCTCGAACGACGCGCCGCCGAGGCGGGCGTTGCCGCGCGCGCCCTGGACCGTGCGGGCGACCGATGCGTACTCTCCCGCGTCCAGTAGCAGGTCGTAGTCGCCGAGGCTCGCGCCGTAGCCGGCGCTCTTCACCTCCACCACCACTTTGTCCAGGTTGCTCAGTTCCTGTGTGCGTCCCTCCGGGGTGAGCGGTAGATTTCGGTCGGACAGGATCGCCACCACGCTCACTTCGCGCCCGATCTCCCCTCCGAGCGAAAGATCCAGCGACTGCTTCACGGCCACGTCGCGGCTGGTCGCCACCTCGAAACTGAGCGTCTTGCTCCCCGAGATTGAAAACTTGCCGAAGCCCGCCCCCGGCTCCAGGGGAGGATTGGCGATGGGAAGGGCGGAAGCGTTGCCCGCCGCGGGGCGCGGCTCGCTTGAAGAAGCGGGCGACCACACCGCCGGGTGCTGATAGAAGTCGGCCAGAGCGACCGGCAGGTAGCGGTAGCGAACGCGCATCCGAGTGGAGTCGGCCGGCGGGTGGAGCCACAGGAGCCGGGACGGCCCGTCCAAGACCAGATAGTCGGCTTCCGCCCGGAGGAGCCGGGAGTCCGCCCACACCGAGTCGCTGCCGCGCAGGATGAAGCGATCGGGGAGGCGGACCAGGGAGTCCGTGGAGCGGGCTCGAAAGTTGAGTTCGCGAACGCCGAGGGCGCGCTCGATCGAAGCGGCCGCGGCGGTGGAGGCCGGCGCGATCCCCGCGAAAAGGAGAAGGAAGCTAGCGAGAAGTGCCGGCCTGGAGAGCCGGGCGGTGCACCGTGACAAATTGCGTCCCTTCGTCCGCCACCGCGAGGGAGTCGCCCGACCAGGCCACCGCCACCGGGCGGTCGAAACTCCCGCCGTCCCAGCCGGCGAGCACCCGCAGCAGGGCGCCTTGGGGAGTGAAAATGCTGACGCGCTTGAGTCCCGGATCGGCGATGGCCAGGAGCGGCCGGCCCGAAAGGGCGATTCCCGCCGGACGGGCGGAATCCAGCAGTGAATCAGGCGCGACCTGGAATTCCGAGAGGAATGCCCCACCGGAATCCAGGTGCACCACCCGGCGCCTGGCCTCGTCCAGCACCCACAACTCGCCCTGGGCATCCGAGCACAATGCCCCGATCCGGCGAAACTGCCCCGGCCCCGCACCAAAGCCTCCGCGGACCCCCAGCGAATCCCCCTTTGCGGACAGCACCAGCACCGACTGATTCTCGCGGTCCGAGAGATAGATCTTTCCCGAGGCGTCCACGGCGAGCGAGGACAACCGGTGCGAGCCGAATCCCCCGCCGGTGC
>JANXVU010000005.1 GCA_025351485.1 Candidatus Eiseniibacteriota bacterium
GGGTCCTCCCCGGCGCAGGCCGGAGCGCTACGCGGGCGATAAGGGCTACAGTTATCCGCGGATCCGGGAGTGGCTGCGCGACCATGGGATCGGCGCCGTGATTGCCCAACGCAGTGATCAAAGGGAGCAGCATCGGGGTCGCCCGATCGAGTTGGACAAAGAGGCCTACCGGCAGCGCCACGTGATCGAGAACTGCATCGGATGGCTCAAGGAGTGCCGCCGCGCTGGCACACGGTTCGAGAAGCTGGCGGTGAATTTCCTGGCCATGATCAAGCTCGCGATGCTCCAGCGATACCTGAGATTCCAATTTTCAGACAGTGCCTAGTGGCCGCCGTTGCCCTGGCCTTCCCAGTAGCGCTTCGCCGGCGGTCCTTCCACCAGCTTCAGTCCGATGATCGTCCACAGCGCCGGGCCACCGTTCAGGTCGGCCTTCATCACCAGCGCATGCCACGCGTGGCAGTGCGGACATTCCGCGAAGTCATCGCCGGCGCGGCGACGGAGAATCTTCACCAGCGCGGGGTGATTCTGGTTGAGCGGGATGCCGCCCATGTCCTGGATCGCCGCGAAGTCCGCCTTGGACAGCGCCACTTTTCCGCAGTGGCCGCACATCAGGTCGATCGCATCGGCGACCAGCTTGCGTCCGTGTCGCTTGGCCATGTAGGTCTCCCTGGATGAGAGCGGCCCGGGGGGCCTAGCTCTCGTCGATATCCTGGATTTCGAGCTCCAGTTTGTTGATTTCCCTGAGTATCCTGGGCAGCTCGAGGGCCTTTTCGTAACGGTCCAGGCTGGCGTGCACCGTGGCGAGCTCCCTGCGGGCATCCGCCAGCCGCTCGGACAGCTGGGCGCGGCGCTGGGCCGGGTCTTGCGTGATCTGTGCCATCCCCTTGTCCCTCCCCAATTTGCGTTCGAAGGGCCATCGTAGCCGGGCGGGCCGGGCGCGTCAAGTTAGGCGCGGGCAGGAGCTTCGGGGCGGAGGCTGACTCAGCTTGACAGTCGGGCCGCCGGGCTGCTATTTTTTTCAGGTTCGCCCGCCCTACGGCCGTCAACCGCGCCCAGAGGTTCGAACACAATCTATTGAAAATCATGGTGTTGGGGGATCGTCCAACGGCAGGACATGCGCCTCTGGAGCGTAGAATCTAGGTTCGAATCCTAGTCCCCCAGCCATCTCGTTTGCTGCCATATTCGAAGCCGGATCACGGGCGGAACCGCCGAGGGCGCGCAGCATCCAATTTGATTACCATGGCGCTATCGTCTAGTGGTTAGGACGGGTGGTTCTCAGCCATCAAACCGGGGTTCGACTCCCCGTAGCGCTACCAACATGGGAGCCCGGCATGCGCCGGGCTCTTTTGCTATCCTGAGGCCCTGATGAACCAGGCACAGCCTTCCTCCATGATCGCCCACTACCGTTTGCTGGAGCCCCTCGGGCAAGGCGCCATGGGAGAGGTGTGGCTGGCCGAGGACACCCAGTTGCCGCGAAAGGTGGCGGTGAAGCTGCTGCCGCCGCACCTCACCTCGGATCCGGAAGCCGTGGACCGCCTGATGCGCGAAGCCCAGGCGGCCGCCAGAATCGACCACCCGGGCGTGGTCACCGTGTACGACGCGGGCATCCACGAGGGCCGTCCCTACCTGGTGATGCAACGGGTGGAGGGGGAGACCCTGGAGGCGCGCCTCCAGAAGGGCCCCATGCCGATCGAAGAAGCCCTGGATGTCCTGCGCCAGGCCGCCGACGCGCTGGCCGAAGTGCATGCGCTGGGAGTCGTCCACCGCGATCTCAAGACCGCCAATCTGATGATCACCCCTCGCGGGGTCAAGATCCTGGACTTCGGAGTCGCCAGCCTGAAAGGTTCGCCGCGCCTGACCAGCACCGGCACGTACGTCGGCACGCCGCTGGCGATGAGCCCCGAGCAGCTCCGCGGAATGCCGCCCGACAACCGGTCCGACCTGTGGGCGCTGGGTGTCATTCTGTACGAAGCCCTCACCGGCAGGCTGCCATTCAATGGGGACAATTTTGATTCGGTCGCCTACGCCATCCTGAACCAGAAACCGGAGGCCCCGGGCCGGCTGCGCGAAGGTGTGGGCCCGGACCTGGACTACATAGCAATGAAGCTGCTTCGGAAGGACCCCGAGCAGCGCTACGCCCGCGCGGAGGAGTTGCTGGCCGACCTGACCAGTTGCGACCAGTGCCTCCTGATCTCGGAGGAGAAGTCCGGCGAACCGGTGGGGCCCCCTCGCGTGGCCGTTTTGTACTTCGAGGTGATGAGCGCCGATCCGGACGATGCCTACCTGGCCGCCGGGCTGACCGAGGACCTGATCACCGACCTGATGCGGCTGGAGGGGGTGCGCGTGGCGTCCCGGGCCGAGGTGGTTCCGCTCAAGGACCGGCAGGTGCCGCCGCGCACCATCGGCCGCGAATTGGGGGTGGACTACCTGGTCATGGGGAGCGTGCGTCGCGCCGGCAATCGCGCCCGGATCAGCGCGCAGCTGGTGCGCGCTTCCGACGGCCACACCCTGTGGGCCGAGCGGTTCGACCGAACGCTGGAGGATCTGTTCGACGTGCAGGCCGAGGTGTCGCAGCGCATCGTGAGCGCTTTGCAAGTGAGCCTCAAGCCGGGCGAGCGCGAGCTGCTGGAGAGGGCGCCCACGCGCGATGCCGCCGCCTACGCGGGATATCTGCAGGCACTGGAGCTATCAGAAGATGATTCGCTGGAGGCGAGCCAGCGAGCGGAAAAGCTCCTTCTTGACGCCATCCAGCGCGATCCGGACTTCGCCCTGGCCCACGCGGCCCTGGCGGATTGTTATTCCAGGCGGATGTGGAGCGACGCGTTCAGCGTTGGTATGGCCGGTATGGCCGGGGAGTTTGCCAAGGCCAGCGCGGATCGGGCCCTGGCGTTGTGCCCGGACCTGCCCGATGCCCACATCGCCCTGGCCCGGGTGCACTTCGTCCATGGCGATGCGGCCGGGACGCTGGAATACCTGGACCGCCTCATCCGGATGGATCCCGACCGGCCGCAGCCGCTGGAATGGGCCGGTTGGGCCTACAATGCGATCGGGCGCCATGAAGCCGCCCGGGAGATCCTCCAGAGGCTGGTGGATCGCTACCCGGAGCGGTATGCCGCACAGATGTATTTGCAAAGAACGCTGGAGTCCCTGGGCCGCCCGGACGAAGCGGAGCGGCGCGTGCCGGTGGTGCACGAGGCCCTGCTTAATTTCGTGCAGCGGCACCCGACCCACGCGCATGCCCGATCGCTGCTGGCCCTGAGTTTCGCCGACCACGGCCAGCCCGAGGCCGGCTTCGAGCAGGCCCGGATCGCCGCGGAGATCGCGCCCATGGACCTGCGCGTGGGCTACAATCGGATTTGCACGTTGGCCAAGTCGGGCCGGAAGGAGGAGGCGGTGACCGGTCTGATCAAGCTCCTCTCGCAACTCCCCGCCCACACCGCCAGCCGCGGATGGTTTGGGCGCGACCCGGACTTGGCCAGCCTTCACGACGACCCGAGATTCATCGAATTCGTCGTGCAGGGGGAACATCCGGCTCCATAGAATCTCGCAGCGGGGCCCAGGTCTTGGGGCTTCTGAAATTCCATTTCCGTTCACCGACCCAGTCCGGTGCCAGGCGCGCCGCGCGCCACCAACCCGGGGAATCCCACCATGGCGGACCTGATCCAGATCGAAGACCCGAACGACCCCGGTCAGCTCAAGCCTTTGCTGCGGCCACTGGATGTGACCGGCGTGGACGAGGAGGGGGAAGAGATGATCATCCTCTCCGACCCCATGCACCTGCTGGAGGATTCCGTGGTGCTTCCGGCCGCCTACCTGCCGCTGCTCGAACTCCTGGATGGTTCCCGCACCGTGAACGAACTGGCCGAGCAGCTGGTCAAGGAAACCGGCGAGCTCGAATCCGGCCAGTTCATCCGCAACCTGGTGCGCACGCTGGACGAGCGCCTGCTGCTGGACTCCCCGCGGTTTCGCGAGGCATGGGAAAAGTACGCGGAGGAATACCAGGTGCTCCCGTCGCGGCCGGCCGCGCTCGCGGGGCTGAGCTACCCGGACGAGCCGGATCAGTTGCGCCTGTTCCTTTCCGGGCTCAAGGGCCAGGCCGAGGAGTTCCAGATCGGGCCGCTCCCGATGGAGGAGGCGGGCACGGCCGATACGCTGATCGTGCCGCACATCGACATGAGGCGCGGCGGGGCCACCATGGCCCTGGCCTACCGCGAGTGGGAGAAAAGCGCGCCCCGGATCATCCTGAGCGGCGGAAGCGAGCGGCCCGCCCAGATCGTGGTGGCCTTCGGCACCGGCCACTCGGTGCTGGGCAGCCTGGTGGCGCTCACCCGCAAGGACTTCGAGACCCCGCTGGGCACGGTTCCCAGCTGCAAGGGCGTGATCGACTCCCTGGCGCAGCGGCTGGGGCGGGGCGCGTTTGCCGAGGAGATCGCTCACCGCGAGGAACACTCGCTGGAGTTCCAGGCGGTGTTCCTGGCCGACCTCATGGAGCGCGGCGCCCGGTTCGAAATGGTTCCCATCCTGGGAGGCTCGTTCCATCCGTTCCTGGCGATGAAGGAGAAGCCGTCCGAGGAGCCGATCGTGGAGGAGTTCGTGGTGGCCCTGCGGGAAGCGCTCAAGGAGGACGGCCGCCCGGTGAAGTTCCTGGCCGGCGTGGACTTTTCGCACGTGGGACCGCGCTTCGGCGACAAGTGGGAGATGAACGAGGACAGCCTGGCCGCGCTCCAGGAGCAGGACCTGGCGGTGATCGACGCGGCGCTCACCGGGGATCCGGACCTGTGGTTCGACGCCATCGCCTCCCAGAACGACAGCACCCACATCTGCGGCTTCAGTTCGGTGTACCTGATGCTTCGGACCCTCGGCGGGGCCAAGGGCCGGCTGCTCCGCTACGAGCAGTCGCCTGAACAGGAAAGCGGCTCGGTCGTGACCTACGCTTCCATCGCGTTCGAGTCCGCGGGGGCCTGGCGCCAGTGAGCGCCCACGGCGCGGTTGGGGTCGATCCGCGGGAAAGCCGCCCGGCTTTCTCCTGGGGGCGGCTGCGCTCCTACGTCAAGCTGGAGCACACTCTCTTTTCTGTGCCGGTGCTGCTCTCGGCGGCGGTCATGGCCTCGGGCGGCTGGCCGCCCCTCCTGCCGTCGCTGGTGTTGCTGGCGGCGGCGGCGGGAGCTCGAACGGCGGGCATGAGCCTGAACCGTATCGTGGACCGCGCCATTGACGCCCACAATCCCCGTACCGCCGTTCGCGAGCTGCCCGCGGGAAAACTGAGCATGGGTCACGCCGTCTTCATCACCGCCGCCTCGCTCGGGATCTACCTCGCCGGGGCCTTCTACCTCGGGCGGCTGTGCGTGCTGCTCTCGCCCATCCCGGTCGCGATCTTCTGGGGCTATCCCTACTTGAAGCGCGTCACGCCGCTGGCGCATTTCGGCGTGGGCCTGGCGCTGGCCATGGCGCCCCTGGGGGCCTACCTGGCGCTTCGCCAGGACATCATGGGAGCGCTCCGCGGGGCCGGGCCGCTGGCCGCGTTCACGTTCTTCTGGGTGGCCGGGTTCGATATCATCTACGCCACGTTGGACGTGGAGTTTGACCGCTCCCACGGGCTCCACTCCATGCCCGCGGACTTCGGCGTGGAGCGGGCCCTGGCGCTTTCGGGCGCGCTCCACGCGCTGGCGTTCGGATGCCTGGCGTGGCTCACATTCACCCGCTGGCCGCACCCCGGCGCGATCGCCATGCTGGGAGTCTGCGGCTTGCTGCTGTTCCTGGAGCAGCGCAAGGCGCAGGACGTGGAACTGGCGTTCTTCAAGTTCAACGCCTGGCTCAGTTTCGCGGTGCTGGCGCTGGTCCTGGCCGGACAGTTTCTCAAGATCTAGGGGGAGTCATGAGCGAAGAGATTCGGCAGGACCTGCTGGCGCGCATGGCCGCCGCGCGCGATGCGATGGAATCGTGCTTCAACAGCTTTGATGCCACCGACGCCGTCCAGGTGGGGGTGACCGATAAGTGGAGCGTGCGGGACCTGTGCGCGCACATGATCGGCTGGCAGGAGGAGTTCCTGAAGCAGGCCGACTCGCTGGCGGGCCCGGGCGCCAAGCCCATTCAATACAACGTCGACGGCTTCAACGAAGAGTCCGTGCACGCCCGCGCGCGCCAGCCCTGGGAACAGGTGCGGGACGCCTGGAAGATCACCATCGGCAACATCGCCCACCACGTGGAGTCCGCCCCGGCCGGGGCGCTGGTCATGGGCCAGCTGTACCGCGGATTCCTGGAAGGCATCGCGATCACCCACATGTACGAGCATCTCGGCCAGGTGAGCAGCTGGATGCACAAGCTGGGCATGGAGCCCACGGAATAGGCCGGAAGGAAACGAGGTCGGTTTGGCGATTCTGGTTGGAATGAGCGGCGCCTCGGGCGCCCCGTATACCTTGAAGTTCCTGGAGCGCTGCCCGGGGGAGAAGGATCTGATCGTCTCCCGCTGGGCCCGGGAAATCCTGAAGGACGAGACGGGGCTCACGCTGAATGCGCTGAAACCCATGGTGCGCAACATCTATCCCGAGGGCGCCATGGGCGCCCCGCCGGCCTCCGGATCCGCGGCTTACGAGGCCATGGTGGTGCTGCCGTGCAGCGTGGCCACCATGGCCCGGGTGCGCATGGGCCTCGCGGACACGCTCATCTCGCGGGCCGCCGAGACCGCGCTCAAGGAACGCCGCAAGCTGGTGCTGTGCGTGCGCGAAACGCCGCTCTCCACGGCCGCGCTGGAAAATGCCGCGTGGCTCTCGCGGGAAGGCGTGATCGTGATGCCCGCGAGTCCGCCCTTCTACAAGCACCCCAAGAGCCTGGAAGACCTGGTGGATCACTACGTGGACAAAGTCCTGGGCGTGCTCGGCTTTCCCGATCCGCGCCCCTGGGAAGGGTTGGGAGGAGAATGAGTTTTCGAAGCCTCCGGGACTACATGACCGCGCTGGAACGCGACGGGGACCTGAAGCGGATCACCGCCCCCGTCAGCTCCGAGCTGGAGATCACTGAGATCGCCTGGCGGGGCATCAAGCAGGGCGGCCCGGCGCTCCTCTTTGAGAACGTGGAAGGATCCAGCTTTCCGCTCGCCATCAATCTGTTCGGCACCGACCGCCGGGTGGAGCGCGCGCTGGGACGGCACCCGGAAGAGATCGGCGCTTCCTTCACCCGGCTCGCCCACGCCTTTCAGCCCCCCAGCCCCGGGGCCGCGTGGAAGGAGCGCGGCACGCTGGTGCGCATGCTGGCCATGCGCCCGGCTGCGCTCAAGAGCGGCCCTTCGCAGCAGGTGGTGGAGGAGCCCAACCTGGACTCGCTCCCGATCCTCAAGTGCTGGCCGCAGGACGGCGGCCCGTTCGTCACTTTTCCGCTGGTCCTGACCCGCAGCCCGGTCACCGGCAAGCGAAACCTGGGCACCTACCGGATCCACAAGTACGACGCGCGCACCACCGGAGTGCATTGGCAAATCATGAAGGGCGGAGGCTACCACTACGTGGAGGCGGAGGCTCGGAACAAGCTTTTGCCCATGGCCATCGTGCTGGGCGGGGATCCGGCGCTGATCTTTTCCGCCATTTGCCCGTTGCCCGAGGGAGTGGACGAAGTCGCCTTCGCCGGCTTCCTGCGCGGCGACCCCGTGCCCATGCAGCGCGGCGCCAGCATTCCGCTGGAAACCCCATCGGAGGCCGAGTTCGTGCTGGAAGGCTTCGTGCCGCCCGGGGAGCGACGCATGGAAGGCCCGTTCGGCGACCACTTCGGGCACTACTCGCACGCTTCGGAATTTCCGGTGTTCCACCTGAGCAAGGTCACGCGCCGAAAGGATGCGATCTACCCGGCCATCGTGGTCGGCCAGCCGCCCATGGAAGACAAGTTCCTCGGGGATGCCATCCAGGTCCTGTTCAAGCCGATTCTCAAGATCCTGCATCCGGAACTGGTGGATCTGTGGACCTACTACGAGACAGGGTTTCACAACCTGCTGGTGCTTTCGGTGGACAGCCGCTACGCCAAGGAGGCGGTCAAGACCGTGCTCAGCATGCTGGGCGAGGGCCAGCTCGCGCTGACCAAGGTGGCGGTGGTGGTGGACCCCGACGTCCACGTGCGCGATTTTTCCGCGGTGCTGCGCGCCCTAAAGGCCAACTTCCGCGCCGAAGAGGATTTCATCCTCTTGCCGGGCGTGCCGCTGGACACGCTCGACTTCACTTCCTGCCGGCTCAACCTGGGCTCCAAGATGATCTTGGACGCCACCCGCCGGCGCGACGGAGCCACGGCACGCTTGCTGGAAGAACTCCCGTTCGATGCCGGCCCGAGGGGCCACGCCGATCCGAAGCAAGTGGATCCTCGCATCCTGGATTCCAAGGTCACCGAAGGCGTGTGGCTCACGGTCAAAGTTGAGCGCGATCCAAGGGAAGTGCTGCGGAAGTTGCTGGACTCACCGCTGAACCCAGCCATCAAGTTCATCGCCGCCGTCAGCCCCGATGTGCCGCTGGACGACGAGGTGCTCTGGATGTGGGGCCTGTTCACCCGGTTCGACGCCGCCCGCGACGTGATCTTCGAACGCGTCGAGCTGGTGGGCGCCGCCGCCGTCCCGAGCGGCCGCATGGCCATCGACGCCACCTGGAAAAAGGGATTCCCCGACCCCATCGTGATGGACCCGGAGATCGTCAAGAAGGTGGACCGGCGGTGGAAGGAGTACGGCTTCTGAGATGATGCGCCGACTCGCCGCCCTGGCAATCCTGTTGCTGACGATCTACCTTGGCGCGAGCTACGTCGTGTACGACAAGCTCTCCCGCGTCGTCCATGGCGGCGGAGAGCACGCCGCCAACACCCCCGCGAACTTCACCATTCCGGACGGCGAGTGGAAAGGCTTCGACTGCCGCCCTTTCCACGCGGACCACTTTGAACGGGTCCGCTTCCGCAGCCGCCAAAGCGGCATCATGCTCGCCGGCTTCTACTTTCCGGGGGATTCCGGGATGCCGGCGGTGGTGGTGACCCACGGCATCAGCGAGTCCAAGGGCGATCCGGCGGTGCTGGTTCCCGCCGGAATGCTCCACCGGGCGGGCTTCAGTGTGCTGATGCCCGATCTGCGCAACCACGGCGACTCCGACGTGGACGACGGCCGCACCACGATCGGCAATCGCGAGTACCTCGATGTCCTGGGGGCGTGGGACTGGCTGCGCGCCGCGCGCAAGCTTGCGCCCGGACGCGTGGGGCTCTACGGGATCTCTCTGGGCGCCGGAACCACGCTGATCGCGTTCGCCGAAGAGCCGCGGGTGCCCGCCACCTTCGTGGATTCACCCTACTCCAACCTGAAGACCATCATTCGGGAGGAGTTGGTCCGGGAGCATTACCCGGCGATCCTGGCGGACGGAGCGCTGCTCATGGCCAGGCTGGTCGGCCACGTGGATCTGCTGGCCCACAGCCCGGCCGCTGCGGTAACGCAGAGCCGTGGGCGACCGATCTACGTAGTCCACGGGCTGGAGGATGAGCGGATCGCATTCCACCACTCCAAGGACCTCGAGGCCCTGGCGCGAAGGACCGGCGCCCGGCTCACCGCATGGTTCCCCGCGGGCACGGGACACGTGGACGCGGCGCTGAAGCTGCCCGCCGAATACGCCACCCGCCTGACCGGATTCTTCCGGGAAAGCCTGGCCGGTCCCTAGTTCACCCGCACCACCTTCACCGTTCCCGAGTAGGTCCCCGCCTGCAGCCTCGCCAGGTAGACGCCGTTGGAAAGGCGTGACCCCGAATCGTCCAGCCCGTCCCAGGTGGCCGCGTGGCGCCCGGCCGGGAGGCTTCGTGATAGAACCGTGCGCACCCTCTTGCCGCTCACGTCATAGATCCCCAGCAAAACCGGGGAGGCCTGCGCCAGGTCGAACGCCAGGGTGGTCGAGCTTCGGAACGGCGTGGGCCGCGCGGCCTGGAGGAGCGTGCGCCCCACGTCGGGGGTCCCGTCGACCGAAGTCGAGACCAGGTTGTGCTCCAGCCGGTACTGCCCGCTCAGGCCACGGTCGGCCGTGCCGTTCTTATAGACCGCGATGGCGATGGAACCCGCCGCGGTCACCGGGAAGGTGATCTCTTCGTCGCCCCCCGGGCCTCCGGTGACGGACCAGGCCAGGTCCTTCCCCGAACTCCGGTCCTGGTGCACGCGCGACGAGTTGTAGGCCGCGAGCGACCAGTCCACGGTTCCAGCGAGGTTCCGCAGGTGGAACTTGTGCTGGCCCACCGGCAGCTGGAACTCGTGAATATCCACCAGCCGGTCCGCTCCCATGTTGAAGGGCCCAACCTGCGGAGCGGCGGGATCGCGCACCGCCCCGGTCACGAAGTTCACCACGTAACTGGAAGTGTCCTGCGAGACCCGGTAGATGCCGATGTCATAGAGCTTCCGGAAACCGTTGATGAAGTTGGTCACGATGAGATCCGTCGAGCCCTTACCCCAGTTGGAGTCCTCCAGGGGTGTGTCGAAGCCCGCGTTGGCCTGGTTGGTCATGTCGTGGATCATCAAGTCCACATCGGAGGTGTCGCGCGGGGTCACCGCGACGGCCATCCAGTTCACGCCGGAGGCGGCGTTGAATGGCGGCAGCCGCACGCCATCGCAATCAAAGCCGAGCGCCTCGTTCGGATCGCAGAAGTCCCAGCCGGCCGTCTGTCCGCCGATCTGTCCTTTGCGCCACTGGGCGGTGTTGGGCAAAAGCGTATCCGGCATCCAAACCCACTGCTCCCCGAAGGTGTTGTTCGATTCGTTCAACTCGGGGGTCACGTTGGAGGGATCCAGAGAGAAGATCCCAACGTGCCGGCCGCCCGGGACCACCGTATTGAAACGGTTCGGATAGCTTATGGTGGAACCGCCCGGGATCGAGGTGAACACCGTGTTGTAGATCGTCTGGTTGTCCAGCATCACGCGGGCCTGCAACGACCCGGTGCTCTGGCCGCTCAGGTTGGAGTAGGACAGGTTGAACCAGGTCGCATGGTCGTCCCCGTAGAGAATCGTGGGAGCGGGGACGTTGAGCACCGTGCCGTCGTTCGCCGGCCGCGGGGTCATGCTGGCGTACCACCCGGTGGCCTTCCTGGTCGCCGCGTCGGTGGGCTCGCGGTAGATCTTGAGCGTGGCGTGCCAGGGGCCGGTGCCGCTCGACGGGTCGCGGTAGACGGCCAGGGCGTAGGAGCCGGCGGCACAATTCAACGTGGTCTTGAGCACTCCCGAGCTGTCCGTGGAAGCGTCCACGGCGGCGTTGTCCAGGCCGCCCTGGGAGAAACCGGACGTGAACCAGGCCAGCCGGATGGGGGCGCCCCCGGAGATGCGGCGGACTTCCACCGTGATGCGGCCGGCGTTGGCCGCGCTCACGGTGAGGTCGCGCAGCATCAGCAGCTGGTCGGCGACCATGTTGAGATCGGTCGAGTCGCCCACGTTGCTGGCGAAGGACGGGGTGACGCGGACCTTGTAGTCGGCGGAGCTCCCGCCCTTGTTCACCACGCCGACGTCCCAGACGCTGGTCAGGGAGTTGGTCGAATTGGTGATGAGCGCATCCAGGGAGCCCGGGCCGCGCGTCGAGGATGCGATGCCGTCCGCGGTGAATCCGCCCTCGGAGCCGTCAAAGTCGTTGTAGTGCAGGTACAGGTCGACGTCCTCGTTGATGCGGTCGCGTGAAACTCCCGGCACCACGTGCGCCTCCACCGCCATCCAGGTGGAGGTGCCGAACGGGATCAGCCGGGAGTGCGAGAAGGCCAGCCCATCGCAGTTTTTCCACTTGAACTGCCCGATGGGAACGCTGAAGGAGCCCCAGCCTCCCGTTGGATCAGGCGGAGCCGGGCGCGTAAGGATGGTGTTCCAGCCCAGGGCCAGCGGGCTCCACACGAACTGCTTCCCGACCCGGTTGTTGGCCTCGTTGCTCTCCGCCACGGCTCCCCTGGCATCGATCCGAAGTTCCATGGTGTGCCGGCCGCCCCGGATGTTGGACTTCCGATGATTCAGTACGACCTGGGTGTTGGCGGTGCCCAGGATCGGAATTGTGAACGCCGAGTCCACCACCACGCCGTCCACCAGGCATTTCGTCCACCAGGTCGTATCCACCACGACTTCCCCGGTGTTCTGGATGGCCCAGTTAAAGTAGGTGGTGTCCCGGTTTCCAGGGAGGGTGGCCGGAAGCGCGCAGTTGTTCACGCTCGCGTCCGCCGTTCCCCGGGGCAGGAAGCTGTACGTCCAGCCCGTGTGGGCCCACGCCGACAGATCCGAGGGATAGGGGGCGCGAACGATCCACGGGCCCGAAGGCGTGGGAAAGCTGTCCAGCCGGTTTCCAGCATTGTCGGTGGACCGTATGTTGGCGGTGTAGCTTCCCGGCGCAAGGTTTGAAAGGGTCAGTGTCTGATCGCCGGTGTAGAGAATCTTGAAAGGCGCATCGTTCTTCAGGACCTGCACCTCGTACTGGTGGACGCCCGAGTAGTCATCCATCCCCGCGTCCCAGGCCAGGACGAGCTCGTCGTTCGGCGAGGGATGATTCACCGCGTGGCTGGTCGAGTAGACGTTGGTGACCAGGCCGGGCGGCGTCTGGTCCAGCTGGAATCCGGCGTTGGCGAAGGTGTTCCACATCGCCACGGGCCCGAAGTTTGCGGCGTATCGGGAATTCAAGGCGGACATCAGCTCCTGGGTGGTCTTGATGCTGTAGTCGCACAGCAGGTACAGGATATTGGCCCCCCCGAGCGAGATCACGTCCTGGGGGTTGGCGCCGCCAGGCGAGATGTTCACCACCGCCCGGGGATCGGATTCGTTCTCGACGTCGTCGAAATCACGCAGCAGCGTGGAAAAGTATCCCTCGGTATTGTAGGGATCGCATCCGCAGGAGACTCCATTGCACTTCTGCAAAGGAAGATCTTCCACCGGGCGGGTCGCGCACGGCTGCTGGCCGTAGGTGTCCACCCAGTGGCGCTGGATCGCGTCCGCGAAGTAGGTCGGGAACCCTTCCATGTAGGCCACGTGCGCGTCCTGCTCGGCGCACCACAGGCAGTGCCCGGGATCGCCGTTGGGGTTGTTGCACACCCCATCGTCGTAGTCGGTGGTGGTGATGTCCATGGGCAGTTCCCACTCGGCATGGTGGCCCAGTTCGTGAAGAATCGTCTCGTCGTGCCAGGCCCAGCCGGTGCTGGGAATGTAGAGCGTTTCAAGCAGCGGCCAGGTGTAGTGCGGCCAGTTCGACTCGGGATAGGAAATGTCCACGTCGTCGATGTCGTCTTCGACGAAGTGCGTGTTGGTGAAGACCCAGCGGAACATGCGCACGCCCACGGTCAGCAGGTTGAAGGCCGCGGACAAATGGGCCTGGTCACAGTAGAAGGAATAGCCGGTGTCTCCGTTCAGGTTCAGGTAGAAGTCCTTGCTCTTCCACTTGTAGGCGTTGTCGTGGTCGCTGTTGTTCCGCACGTGCACGAAGTGGTTGTCGCTCAGGATGGTGACATAGGCGTGGTTGCCCAGGCCCGGGAGCGCCGGGACGGTGATGTCGTAGCTGCCGTCCCACCCGGTGGTTCCGAATCCAACCGGAATGTCGCCCGCGCCGGTGATGAGGTAGACGTAGTAAGTGGCCCCATCGATTCCGACCGGATCGTTGGGTGCGGGCCGTTCGTACCTCATCGTGCCGTAGATCCGGAACGTTCCGGCCGTTCCCTGAGCGCCCGGCAGCCGGCGCGCCTCGGCCAGGGGCAGGATCCGGTTTCCATACGCGGAGGTGTCGCCCACCGGGGCGGCGGCCGGTTCCGGCTTCCACTTCGGGGCCGGAGACGGCGCGGCGGGGGGGGCGGTCGGCTGGACCGGGTCCCGCTGCAGTTCCAGGAACCGATGGGTGCGGTCCCAGTTGAGCTGGGACATATCGCGGAAGAACACCTGCCGGTGGCCGTTCACCGTGACTTCAAAATTGAAGATCTCGTCCGGCGTGCCCGGGGTGAGCGTGACGTGCGAGGTGAAGACCTGTCCTCCCAGCAAGGGCACGGAATCCGGCGCGACATCCGGTATGGCGCTGGACGCCCGCATGGCATAGGTGAACTTCTTGAGCACGCAGTCGTGAAGTGCCTTGTAGTTCATGGTCAGATGCTGCACCTGGCCGGTGCGCGCGGGGCCGGTCATCCCGCTGACGTGCACTTCGATCCCCTGGGTCATGTCCCCGCTCTCGGCGCGCGCGGGCGGGGAGAGCCACAGGCTGAGCGATGCCAGGGCCGCCCCGAGAATTGCCCGGCGAATCATCGCGCCACCATCCCGACGGGCGCGCTCGAGTGGACCATCAGGGGACGGAGCATCTCGATGCGGGTCCGCACGTGGGCTGCCAGGGCGGTGTTGCCCGCGCGTTCGGCGCGCGCCTCCAGGGCTTCCAGGTACCGCAGCCGCGACTGGTGCTTCACCATCTCGATTTCCATCTGGATTTCCGCGTGGCGGCTGGAGCCCTCGGAGCCCGGGAGCTGCGCCTGCAATTCCCGGATCCGGGATTGCTCCCGGGCCCGCAGGGTCTGCATCTCGTCCGTCCACACCCGGCGCTCGGCCAGGAGCGAGGCGATGTCTCCGGCGCTGCGCACGCGCGGCTCGGCCAGCGCCGGCGTTGCAAGGAGCAGGGCCAGGAACAGGGCCGGCAGGCACTGCCGGGCGAGGCGGGGACGGAAACTCGCGGGGTGCAGGATGCTCATGGCTACCTCCAGGTGGTCGAACGGCTCAAGGGGCACTCATGGAATCAACGCGCCACCCCCTCGAATCGCACATGCGGCTCGTCTTGCCGGCCTGCGGGGGGGGGCGTCCGCGTCCGCTGGCCGTGCCGCGGGTGATCCCGCCTCCCCTTGACGCCACCCCCGAACTTCGATATTCCTAACGGAAACAGGAACTTAGAACCCATGGCCGCGTCTCGGAGGATGGATGCCCGAAGCCCAGCTGGACTTGGAATTCACCGATATTTCACTTGAGCCAATCGCCGACAAGGTGTTGGCAGGCAAGCGTTTGACCCAGGAGGACGGGGAGCGGCTCTTCCGGTCGGACGACCTGTTCGGTATCGGCCGGTTGGCCGACCACGTGCGCCAGCAGCGCCACGGCCTGCGGACCTACTTCGTCCTGAACCGCCATATCAACCCCACCAACCACTGCGTCCTGGACTGCAAGTTCTGCGAGTTCGGCGCCAAGGCCGGGGATGCGCA
The DNA here is from genome assembly GCA_025351485.1 of Candidatus Eiseniibacteriota bacterium. Classification (GTDB taxonomy): domain Bacteria; phylum Eisenbacteria; class RBG-16-71-46; order RBG-16-71-46; family JACRLI01; genus JANXVU01. The sequence continues at coordinate 15,154 of JANXVU010000005.1, forward strand.
CGCCTACGAGATGAGCATGGACGAGATCCTGTCCAAACTCTCCGAGGAGCTGCGCGAGGTGCACATCGTGGGCGGACACCACATTAAGTGGCCGTTCGAGCACTACGTGGAGATCGTCTCCACCATCCACGAGCGGTATCCGGGCGTGCAGATCAAGGCCTGGACCGCGCCCGAGATCGACTTCTTCTGCAAGATCACCAAGAAGCAGCCGGCGGAAATCCTGGCCATCATGCGCGAGGCCGGCGTGCTGACCATGCCCGGGGGAGGGGCCGAGATCTTCAGCGAGCGTGTCCGCAAGGCGCTGTTCCCGGGAAAGATCGGGGCAGGCCGCTGGCTGGACATTCACCGCACGGCGCACGGGATGGGTTTCCGAACCAACTGCACCATGCTCTACGGGCACATCGAGACCCACGCCGAGCGGGTGGTGCACATGGTCCGGCTGCGCGAACTTCAAGACGAGACCGGCGGGTTCCTGGCCTTCATTCCGCTGTCCTTCCAGCCCGGCAACACCGGCCTGGTTCGCCGGCAGGTCTCTTCGATCGAGGACCTCAAGACCATCGCCATCTCGCGCCTGATGCTGGACAACATCGAGCACATCAAGTCGTACTGGGTGATGATGGGCGAGGAGACCGGCTCGGTGGCGCTCCAGTTCGGGGCCAACGACCTGGACGGCACCATCGGCGAAGAGAAGATCGTGCACATGGCCCAGGCCCAGTCCGCCGTGGGCCACACCCGGGAAGAGCTCGTGCGCATGATCAAGGAAGCCCAGCGCATCCCGGTGGAGCGCGACGCCCTGTACAACGTCATTCATGAGTACAACTAACCGCCTGGCCCCGAAGACCGCGGTCATCGGGCGCATCTCCTACCTGAACACCGAGCCTTTCTTCGAAGGGTTGGAGTCCGAGGCGGAGCAGCGCGCGGTGCCGCCGAGGGAGCTGGCGCGGCTGTGCCGCGAGGGCGAAGTGGACGTGGGCGCGCTTCCGGTGGCGGAGCTGTTCCGCCTGGAGGATGTGTTCGAGCCGCTGGGCCAGATGGGAATCGCCATTCGCGGGCCGGTCACCAGCGTGCTGTGTTTTTCGCGCGTGCCGTTCGAGGAGCTGGGCGGGCGATCGGTGATCCTGACCCGTGACAGCGCCACCTCGGTGCGGCTGCTGCGGCTCCTGCTGGAGCAGCATGTGGGCGTGAAACCGGCCGGCTATGCCCGCGGCGCGGCCCCCGAAGGCGACGCGTTCCTGACCATCGGGGACGAGGCGCTGCGCCTGCAGCACCATGGAGTCGAGGGGTTCCCCCATGTGATGGACCTGGGGGAGGCGTGGCTGGAGTGGCAGGGCCTGCCGTTCGTGTTCGCCCGCTGGGCGGTGCGGCGCAGCCTGCCGGAGCTGGAAAAATCCCGGCTCGCGGGGGATTTCTCGCGGGCCCTGGACATCGGACTTTCACGCGCGGGGGAGATCGCCGAGCGCCGCGCCCCGGCGCTGGATGTTCCCGCGCCGGCCCTGGAAGGTTATCTTCGGCGCTTTCACTATCGCCTGGGCCGCGACGAGGCCCGGGGCGAGGCACTTTTCCGGAGGCTTCTTGAACAGCACCATCTCGCTGAATTCGATCCGCGATAAGGTTCGGCGCCGCGAGCGCCTGAACCGGGAGGAGGGTCTCTTCCTGCTCGCCGAGGCGCCGCTGGTCCAACTGGGCCAGCTGGCGGGCGCGGAGCGCCAGCGCCGCTACCCGGGCAACGTGGTCACCTACATCGTGGACACCAACCCGAACTACACCAACATCTGCGAAACCGACTGCTTGTTCTGCGCGTTCTACCGCAAGGAAGGCGATCCGGACACCTACTTCTACACCATTGCGCAGATGGTCGAGAAGTTCAAGGAGCATGCCCGCTGGGGCGCCACCACGGTGCTGCTGCAGGGCGGGAACAATCCGAAGATCGTCGGGCTCGACTACCACACCGGCCTGGTGCGCGCGGCGCGAGAGCAGGTGCCCGAGATCTGGCCGCACTTTTTCTCGGCCAGCGAGATCCGCACCCTGGCCCGCGTTTCCGGCAAGACCGTCCGCGAGGTGGCCCAGGCGCTCTGGGACGCCGGCCAGCGCACGCTCCCGGGCGGAGGCGCCGAGATCCTAGTGGACCGGGTGAAGAAGCGCATCAGCGCCAAGAAGGGCACCACTGCCGAGTGGCTGGAGGTGCACCGGGAGGCGCACGCCGTGGGGTTCCGGAGCACCGCCACCATGATGTACGGCACCGTGGAGACCGATGCGGAGATCGTGGAGCACCTGGACGTGATCCGCGCGCTCCAGGACGAGACCGGTGGTTTCACCGCCTTCATCCCGTGGAGCTTCAAGCCCACCAACACGTGGCTGGAGCCCAAGACGCACGGCGTCCCCGGCCCCAACAAGTATTTCCGGATCCTGGCGCTGGCGCGCCTGTACCTGGACAACTTCGACCACATCCAGGCCTCGTGGTTCTCCGAGGGCAAGAAGACCGGCCAGATCGCGCTGCACTTCGGCGCGGACGACTTCGGCGGGACCATCCTGGAAGAGAACGTGCTCAAATCGGCGGACTTCAACAACCGCACGACGATCGAGGAGATCCGGGACATCATCCGCGACGCGGGCTTCGTGCCGGCGCAGCGGACGACCCTGTACGAGATCCTGCGCACCTACGACGAGGTCCCCGTTCAATTGATGTGAGGAATCGGCCCGCGGGAAATCTGATCGGCGCGGCGTTCCTGGCCTGCGCTTCACTGGCCGGGGCCCATTCCGCCTCCGCGGGTGAGCCGTGGCAGAAGCTGGACCCCCTGTTTCGAATCCGGCATGTCCCGGCCGCCCCCGACGCGCCGGGACATTTTGCTTCTCCGCTGTCCGGATACCGGCCCGACACGCTGCTCTCGGGGATCGCTCGGTTTCGCGGCGGGCCGTCCGATCTCCGCTTGCTCGGCGCTTCGGTCGGGGCCCGGGCGGGCTCGCTGTTCACCGTGCGCGCCACGCGCGCCTCGCTGGAGCGGCTGCTCGATGATCCCCGCCTGGTCGAGTTCGAGATGTCCCGCCCGCTCGAGCGCGCATCGGTGGTGTCGCCCGCCGGAGATCTTTCACCCGCCGGAGAACTTCCGCCTGGCAGTCCACCGCTCTATCCCGGGGACATTCCCCGGGGGCGGGGCGTGCTGCTGGGCTTCGTGGATTCGGGAATCGATTTCCTGCATCCCGACTTCCGGGATTCGCTCGGCGCGACCCGGCTGGTGGGGCTGTGGGACCAGAACGGCGCGGGTCCGCCGCCCTCGGGTTGGGACTTCGGGACCGGCTGGAGCCGCGAAGCCCTGCTGGCCGCTCCACCGGAGGAGCGGGACTTCCGGGGCCACGGCACCCACGTGGCCGGCATCGCCGCGGGCTCGCCGTGGACCTCTCCGCATCACCGCGTGTTCAGCGGGGTGGCGCCGCTCGCGGACCTCGCCATGGTGCGCACCACGTACTTCGCCGACTTTCCCACCCAGAGCGTGAACATCGTGAACGGCGTAAAATACCTCTTCGACCTGGCCGCGTCGCGGGGCGAGGACGCAGTGGTGAACCTGAGCATCGGTTCCCAGTGGGGACCCCACGATGGCAGCACGCTCACGGAACGTATGCTGTCGGCCCTGACCGGACCGGGAAGGATCCTGGTCGTTTCGGCGGGCAACGACGGCGCCCGCAGGCTGCACGCCCCGCTCGGTGGGGGGCTGGCCGAGGTGCAGTCGAGGCGCTTCGTCGTTCCTCCCTACCAGCCTTTGTTTGGGGCGGACAACGATGCGCTCATCATGGAGGCGTGGTCGTTCAGCCCGGAGGGCGCCCAGTTGACCCTGGTCGGCCCCTCGGGGGCGACGTTCGGGCCGGTGGCGCCGGGGGAGCAGCGCGACTTCACCTCCCCTGAGGGGGATGTCTCGATCGACAATATGGCGGGCAGGGGGCGGCTTCCGGATTCGACCGCCGGGGCCGGGCAATCGTGGGCGCTGATCTCCATCTCCGACCGGACCTCGGCCTCGCACGCGCCCGCCGCCGGCACTTGGGAACTGCGCATGGGGGGCAACTCGTTCCGCCCGCCGCTCTACAACCTGTGGATCGACACGGCGGGCTTCACCACCATCAGCCCCATGCCGAACTTCGGCGCGGAGGCGGATTCGTTCCACACCCTGGCCGTGCCGGGGACGTGCGACTCGTGCATCTGCGTGGGAAGCTACGTTGCAGAAGTGGAGTGGTACGGGGCGGGCGGCGCGGTGGACGGATACGCCCGCCACGACCTCCCGGCCACGCCCGGCGCGCTCAGCGTGTTCTCGAGCCTCGGGCCCCGGCCGGGCGATCCCCTGGGCCGTCCGGATTTCGTGGCTCCGGGGCAGGCGATCGTCTCGGCCTTGAGCCGCGACGCCTTCTTCGACCCGTGGCGGATCTACGAGGACGGTGCCCACGTGGCGCTGGAGGGGACCAGCATGGCGGCGCCTTACGCCGCCGGGGCAGCGGCGCTGACGCTCGAAGTCCGCCCGCACCTTCCGCCCGCGCGGGTGCGCGCGGCGCTGCGGCGCGCCTCGGCCGGCACCGGCGCCTCGGGCTCCGTTCCGAACGCCGGCTGGGGCTTCGGGCTGCTCTCGGCCGCCAGCGTGCCGGCCGCGGTGGGCGATACGTTGTTCCATCCGGGGGATTCGCCGCTCCGGCTGACTCATGCCGCCAATCCGGCGCGGGACCGCGTGGAGTTCATGATCCTGGCAAGAGTTCCGATGGAGGGGGGCACTCTGGAGGTCTTCACCGTGGAAGGCAGGCGGGTGTGGAAGCTCCGGTTCGGCCGGCTCGACCCGGGCATCACCCGCGCGAACTGGAACCCGGGCGCCGGGGATCCTTCCGCGCCCGCGGGGATCTACTTCGCCCGGCTCGTCGCGGGGGGCGGCGCAGCGACCGACCGGGTGGTGTTTTTTCCATGATCGGCCCGTGGGGGGCCGGGCACTCATTCAGCCCGGACCTCAGACCCCGCTCGAGCCCGGGCCCCGGGCGAATTCAGCCCTCGATCCGGGAGGCTCGTTTCGCCGGCGCAATCGAAGTGATGTTCGTAGTCGTCCGAGCGGATCCGTCCGGCGGAGCCCCATTCTTGCCGGAATCGGACCGCGGGGAGTGAATGCAATATTCGGAATAAAAAATTGTTCTATAATGATCTAGATGAATGGCCGAAATCTCTGAAGACCCCGCCAGAGGCCCCCTGACGGACTCCGTGGGCGGTTGTAAATATTATTTGCACTTTATCGAGACGTGCGTTAATCTCGAATGGTTCAATCAGGGATCGTCCCGGTTTCAGCTTTGCGGTTCGAGAACCGATTTCGCAGTTCGAAGCCACCATGGGCCGGACGGATTTCCGATCGGCGCCACGATTCAGCAGTCATCGTTTACCCCCAATTCTGCGGGAGATGCAATGCGCACTCGTACCCTGATTCTTGTCGCTGCCGCCCTCGCCGCTCTGAGCGGCGTCGCGAGCGCGAACAACATCGCCTACAACCAGACCTGGTACAACACGGACTATGCGTCGACCGGTTGCGGCGACCTGCGCGGCACCGGCGTCGGCACCATGGCGCTGGGCGGAGTGAGTGGGACCGTGCAGCACGCCTTCCTTTACTGGCACGGGCCGACCAACAGCGCGGACCCGAACGCCAACGCCAACGTCCTGTTCAACGGCAACAACATCACCGGAACCAACATCGGCATCAGCCAGGACAACAATTGGGGATACCTGAACAGCCAGGCGTACCGGGCAGACGTCACCGCCTTCGTGACCGGCAACGGCAATTTCTCGGTGGGCGGCATGGCTACGGATCCCACCGTGGTCAACGCCAACGGGGCCTCCCTGCTGGTGTCCTTTGATGACGGAAACGCCACCAACAACCGCGACGTCGTGCTCTTCGACGGAAACGACTCGAACATCCACAACCTCTACGACGCCGACGGCTGGAACGTCAGCTTGAACGGCATCAATTACTCCGGCGGGACCGCCTCCATCGAACTGGGAGTGAGCGATGGTCAGGAGTTCCTGGACGACGCGCTGCTCCTGAACGGGAACACCCTGGCTGCCGCGGGCCCGATCTTCCAGGGCTCGCTCCACGGTGGCACCGGCGGCGTCTCTAACGGCTCGCTGTGGGATGACAAGAGCTTTGACATCGCCCCGTACCTGTCGCTCGGCAACAACAACATCAGCATGACCACCGGCTCCTACCAGGACGCCCTGAGCATGGTCTACGCGGCGATCGTTCTGCCGACCGGCGCGGCTCCCACAACCACCCCGGAGCCGGGCAGCCTGGCGCTGGTGGCCCTGGGCATGGCCGGATTGCTCGTGGCGCGCAAGTTCAAGGGTTAGTCGCCACGATTTCGGCGACGGCGCTGTAAAACGAAGAGGCGGGTCGCGAGACCCGCCTCTTTTTTTCGCCCAGCCCTGCTTGAAACCGATCCGGGTTCACCTTAGAAGAACCGCACCTCGCCCACCGGCGGGGTGATGCCGGCCTCGGTGCCGCGCTTCCACAGCAGTTGCAGCGCCTCCCGCCCCTCCGCTCCCATGTCGGCCGTGTCGTCGTTCACGTACATCCGCACGAACTCGCGCGCGGTTTCCCTCTCGATCCCGCGTCCGAACTGCATGGCGTAGGTCAGTGCGTCGTCCTCGTGGGCGCGGGCATAGTCCACGCTCTCCTTCAGCGCCCTGCCGATCTCCGAGCACAGTTCGTCCCCCAGGTCGGCGCGCACCAGGTCCAGCCCCAGCGGCAGCGGCAGGCCGGTGTCGCGTTCCCACCACGTCCCCATCGACTCCACCAGGTGCAGCCCCATGGCGCGGTAGGTGAGCTGGCCTTCGTGGATCACCAGCCCGGCGGCCACGTCCCCGCGGAGCACCGCATCGGGGATCTCGTCGAATGGCACCACCACGGCATCGAACTCCTTGAGCCGCAGGCGAAGCAGCAGGTAGGCCGTGGTGAGCAGGCCCGGGACGGCGATCCTCTTGCCCGTAAGCGAGCCCAGGCCCCGGGGTACCGTGGCCACCAGGATGGGGCCGTAGCCCCGACCGACGCTGGAACCGGAGTTGAGGATGTGGTACTTGCCCTCGAGGTAGGGGAACGCGTGCGCGGAAACGGCGGTTACCTCCAGGTCGCCCTTCATGGCCCGGGCGTTCAGGGACTGAATGTCCTCCATCACATGTTCAATCTTATAGTCACGGACTTTCACCTGCCCATGGGCCAGGGCATAGAACATGAAGGCATCGTCGGGGTCGGGGCTGTGGCCCACGCGGAGCGTCGAACTCATGGATCCCTTTCGGAATAGAGGACTTAGTCGGGCGGAAAGGCCCAGTTTGCCAAATTGGCCCCCGGGAGTCCATACCTCCTCGGGGCTAAAGAAGTGGCTCCCGCCGGCCGATTTCCATTCTGTAGCCCCACATCGTCTTGGCGTTCCCAAGGAGCCGTTCATGAACCCGCATGACAATTCCGCCCAGGCGCGGCAGCTGGTCAGCTTCAGGTTGGGCGACGAGGAGTATGCCGTGGATATCCTGCGGGTGCAGGAGATCATCCGGCCGACCCGGATCACGCCGGTGCCCAATTCGCCGGAGTTCGTCGAGGGCGTGCTCAATCTTCGGGGCAAGGTGATCCCGGTGATCAACCTGCGCCTGCGGCTGGGGCTGCCCGATTCCGCCTCGTCCAAGCAGAGCCGGATCGTGGTCACCGACCTCCCGCCCAACACCCTCGGATTCATGGTGGATGCCGTTTCCGAAGTGATTCGGGTACCGCTGGACCGCATCGATCCGCCCCCCGCCGGCGCGATGGGCCAGGTCGACAGTTACGTGCAGGGCGTCGCCAAGCTGGACGGGCGCCTGCTGATGATCCTGGAGCTCGCTCGCCTGGTCACCGGCGAAGACGTCATTTCCCTGGTCGCCTAGGGAATCGCGGGGGAGCCTGGTGAGCGAAGAGCAGCGACTGGATCCGGAGCTGTTCGCGGACTTCATCACCGAGTCCGAGGAGCTCATCGAGGCCCTCATCGAGGACGTGCTGACGCTGGAGGAGGATCCCTCCAACTCGGACCTCATACAAAGGGTGTTTCGGCACCTGCACACGCTCAAGGGCAACGCCGGATTCCTGAACTACAGCCCGATGGTGGATCTCAGCCACCGGGCGGAAGACCTGATGGACATGGTGCGCACCGGGCAGCTGGGGGTGACGACCCCCCTGACGGATGCGTTGCTCCTGGTGGCCGACGCGCTCCGGACGCTGCTCGAGCGGGTGAAGGACCCCACCGTGGCCGCGCCGGAGGTCGAGTCGCTGCACCAGCGCCTGTCGATGCTGGGCGGTTCGGAAAGCGAGATCCTGCCGTCCGACGCGATCCTGCCCGGAGATGGGAGCGATGCCGATAGCGCGGCGCCGGCCGCATTCAGCCGCGATGCGCAGACTCTGCGCGTGGACGTGGTGCGGATCGACCAGATCATGAACCAGGTGGGCGAACTGGTGCTGGAGCGAAATCGGATGCAGCAGCTGGTGGCCGAAGCGCGCGGTGGCGCGAGCCTGGACCGGCTGGTTGAGCCTCTCGCCGAGACCGCCGGCCGCATCCACGCCATCACTACCGAACTGCAGGCGGCCATCCTGAAGGTCCGCATGATCCCGGTGGAGCGGGTGTTCCGGAAGTTTCCGCGGGTGGTGCGCGACCTGGCGGCCAGGCTCGGCAAGGAAGTCCATTTTTCATTTACGGGCGGGGACACCGAACTGGACAAGACCGTGGCCGAGGCCATCGTGGACCCGCTTACGCACCTGGTCCGCAACTCGCTGGACCATGGGCTGGAAACCCCCGAGGAGCGCCTGCGCGCGGGCAAGCCGTCCGCCGGAGAGCTCACCCTGGGCGCCGTCCACGAGGGCAATCATATCCTGGTCCGGGTCCGGGACGACGGGAAGGGAATCGATCCCCAGCGGGTCCTGCGCAGGGCCCGCAGCGTTGGCCTGATCAGTGAGGACCAGGTCGCCATGATGGGGCGAGCCGAGATCCTGTCGCTGCTGTTCCAGCCCGGTTTTTCCACCAACGAACTGGTGAGTGACGTTTCGGGCAGGGGCGTGGGGCTGGACGTGGTCAAGACCCGGCTGTCCGAGTATCGAGGCATCATCGAAATGGAGTCGGAGCCCGGAAAGGGCACCGAGATCACGCTGAAGCTTCCGCTGACGCTTGCCATCGTGCCGAGCCTGCTCGTGGAAGTGGCCGGAAACGACTTCGCCGTGCCGCTGGGATCGGTGATCGAGGTGGTGAACGAGGAGCAGGACCACTTTCACCTTTTCCACGGTCGGCCGGTGCTGCGCTGGCGCGACCGGGTGCTGCCGGTCCTGGACCTCGCGGAGGAATTCCAGCTGCGAAAGTTGCGCGAGCGTCCTGTGAGCCGCAAGGCGGTCATCGTGGGCCTGGCCGAGAAGCAGGTCTGCTTCCTGGTGGATTCGCTCCTGGGCCAGGAGGAAGTCGTGATCAAGACGCTGGGCGACTACCTGGGCAAGGTCAAGGGGATCGCCGGCGGGACCATCATGGGAGACGGGCGGGTGGCCCTGATCGTGGATATTCCGGCGCTGGTTGGCAGCGCTCATCAACAGGGGACGCCGCGCGTAGCGGTGACCTGAATCCAGGAGGATTTCGTGCAGCCAGCCCGAGAATTCGAGCTGTTGGAAGACAGGCTGAAATTGGTGCGGGACCTGCCCACGCTGCCAGTGGTGGTTTCCACGGTGATGAAGCTCCTGAACGACTCGGATGCCGCGCTGCGCGAGGTCGGGGAAATCGTCGCCACCGACCCGGTGCTCAGCGCCCGCACCCTGCGCATGGTCAACGCGCCTTACTTCGGATTGCGCCGCCAGCTCACGTCGGTCGTGGACGCGTCAGTCTATTTGGGGCGCAGCGGCATGCGCAACCTGGTGGTCTCCTCGGGCCTGGTCCAGGCGATCAAGGGGCGCGAGGGCAAGATGCCGGGACTCGACTTCTGGGAGCACGGCTTCGCCACGGCCATCTACGCCCGGCTGTTCGCCCTGCATGTCTGCAAGGATCACGCGGACGATGCCTACCTCGCCGGGCTGATCCACGACATCGGGCGCCTGGTGCTGGAGTGCCACTTCCCCGACGAAGCCGCGAGCGTGCATGACCTGGTGCGGCAGACCGGCACGAACCTGGTGGACGCAGAACAGGCTTGCTGGCAGGCCACGCACGCCGACGTGGGCTCCTGGCTGGGCCAGATGTGGCACCTGCCGGAGAACGTCATCGAAGCGACGCGCATGCACCACTGCCCTGAGAAGGCCTTCCCCGACTGGGTGGATCTTGCCGCGGTAGTGCACCTCGCCGATGAGTACGCGTTCGAGAAGGGCTTCCACGACTCCGAGCTGTTCGATGCCAGGCACACCGGCCTGAAGCTCGGCTGCGAGGTGATTTCGAGGGATGGCCGCATGCTGGTCTCGCCCGACTCGATTCGCGAGATGGCCGACTCCGAGGCGGCGGATGTTCGGATGCTGGTCGAAATGGTCTATGAACGGTGACGCGAGGAACCCGATGCCCCATGCCGGAATGCCGCTGACGGCCTGGAGCGCCCAGGCGCCCGGACCCGCGATTCGCGTAATTGTGGTGGACGATTCCGGCATGATGCGCCGGGCGATCTGTCGCGCGCTGGAGTCCGAGCCCCTGATCCAGGTGGTGGGCACGGGAGCCAACGGCCGGGAAGCCGTGGAACTAGTGAAGCAGCACCACCCCGACCTGGTCACGCTGGATATCGAGATGCCGGTCATGGACGGGCTCGAGGCTCTGCAGGCGATCATGGCCGTGCGGGCGACGCCCGTGCTGATGCTCAGCGCGCATACCACGCCGGGCGCCCAGGCCACCTTGAAGGCGCTGGAACTTGGCGCCGCGGACTTCCTGGTTAAGCCCGGGGCTTACGCCCGCGGGAATGCGCGCGGCTTCGCGGACGCGCTCGTGGCCCGGGCGCTGGCCGTGGCCTGCCGCCATGCCGGGCCCCGGAGCGGACGAATCGAGTCGGCCGGACCGGCCCCGGTGAGGCAACTTCCCGCGGGAGGACTGCGGTTGGTCGCGATCGGATCCTCCACGGGAGGACCACGGGCGCTCCAGAAGATCCTGTCCGAATTGCCGGCCGACCTCGATGCCGGCGTGGTGATGGTGCAGCACATGCCCGCGCTGTTCACCCGCCAGTTCGCGATCCGACTGAACGAGTGCAGCGCGATGCAGGTGCGCGAAGCCCGGGACGGCGACCAGGTGGAACCGGGCACGGCGCTGCTGGCGCCCGGGCACTCGCACATCGAACTCGACCGGGTCCTGGGCAGCCGCGCCTGGGTCCGGCTGGTCGAATCCGAGGATGAGCGACCGCTGCGCCCCTCGGTGGACATCTTCTTCCATTCGGTCGCCCAGGTGATGGGTGAACGGACCGCGGCCGTGGTGCTCACCGGAATGGGCATCGACGGGGCGGAGGGCCTGGCCAGCATTCGTGCCGCCGGCGGGATCACCATGGCCCAGGACAAGGATAGCTGTGTTGTGTATGGAATGCCGCGCGCCTGCGTGGAGAACGGATCCGCGGAGCGCATCGTGCCCCTGGACGGCCTCGTCGGGGAGATCCACCAGGTGCTCGGGGCCGCCGCCGGCCGGCGGAGGAACGTGGCATGAAAGTACTGACCGTTGACGACAGCAAGACCATCCGCGCGGTGGTCGCGCACTATCTGACGCCGCTCGGCATGACCGTGCTGCAGGCCTCCGACGGCGCGGAAGGGCTCGAGATCATGCGCGGCGCCAAGCCCGACCTGGCCATCGTGGACGTGGCCATGCCCAACATGGACGGCCTGACCATGCTCTCCACCAAGGCCCGGGACTCCGCCATCGCCGGCATCCCGGTGATCATGCTCACCGCGGGCGCGAGCCAGGAGTTCGTGCTCCGTTGCATGAAGCAGGGTGCCAAGGGCTTCATCGTCAAGCCTTTCGAAAAGAAGACCCTGATCCTGAAAGTATGCAAGATCCTCAAGATCCAGCCGCCCGCCGAGGATGGCGGGCGGACCAAGGTGCATGGCCCGACCGTGATGGCCGTGGACCAGGACGAGAAAGACCTGTCGGTCCTGACCGAGATCCTGCTCGAAGGTTGCGAGCTGGTGACCGCGCTCGATGTGCGCCAGGCGCTGCGCCAGTGGCGCGAGCGCCGGCCCGAGTCGGTGTGGCTGGATCTCGGCCTGCCGGCCGCCGAGGTGACCGAGTTCGTGAACACGTTGCGCCAGGAGGGCCACGAGGACTTCGTCGGTCTGGTGCCGCGCGGCACGCCGACGCCGGCGCTGGCCGCTTCGCTGAAGATTCCGACGGTGCTCCATAAACCCTTCATCCGGGTGGAAGTGCGCGAGTTCGCGTCCCAGCACCTGGGCATCTTCCAGCGTTTCCTCAAGCGTGAGAATGAGGTTTGCGTGCTCCAGATCCCCGGGGATTCGGTGGTGCGGGTGCGCGACTGGGTGCCCGCGCTGGACGGCGAAGTGCGCATCGGGCTGGAGCGCGAGTCCGCGGACGGCCTGCGGGCGCTGGTACTGGACTTTTCCAAGATCACCGGCGCGGCGGACGTGCCGCTGGTCTCCGGAGTGGTGAAGGCCCTGGCGCTGGCCGCTTCGCTGAATCTACAGTCGGTGCTGGCCGTGGGGGACGAGGACACGCTGCGCTCGTTCGCCGGGTTCGCCGACCTGAAGGGCGCCCGCTGCTCCCGCAGCCTCGTGGATGCCATGGAGGCCGTCCAGCGGCTCCTGGAAAAGCCGGAAGCAGCCGCCTGACCGCTCCCCGTGCCTCGGGCCGTCTCCAGGCCCGGCAGTGACCCGTTGGACAGGCGGCCCCCGGGGCTTATAATCGCCCCGGAGGGTTCGTGATCCCCGAAGTCCATCCGCAGTCCCGGTTCGATAATTCCGCCGCCCGCCCGCGCACCCTGGCAGCTCCGCTGCTTGCCGGTGTGACGGTCCTTTCCGCCATGGCCAACCTGCTGGCGGCGCTGCCCCACGTGCTGCGCCGCGGCGGTGCGATCCCCACCTGGCTGCCCCTGGAGATCACCCATGGAAGCCGGGTCCTGAGCGCAGCCGCCGGGATCTTCCTGCTCATCCTGGCCCGGGCAATCGCCCGCCGGAAGCGCGCCGCCTGGCAGCTCGCCATCGCGCTCTTCCTGCTGTCGGCGCTGGTGCATCCGTTCAAGGGCAAGCTGGAGTACGTGGCGCTCCTGCCGGCCGCCATGGCCGTGCTGTTCCTGCTCTCCGGCCGGGAGTTCTGGGTGAAGAGCGATCCAGTCACGCGTGCGGGGGGCTGGTCGGTGATGGCCATGTCCGTGCTGCTGGCCTACGGGTACACGGCCGCCGGATACTGGTTGCTGCGGAGCCACTTCGCCGCGGTGACCGACGGGTCGGACGCGCTTCTCGCGGCCCTGGGCCTGCTGACCACGTTCCAGACCGGGGAAGCCTTTCCTCTGAACCGCGAGGCGGCCGCGTTCGCATGGTCCGCGTGCGCGCTGGAGGGAATCGGGCTTTTCACGGGATTGTTCCTGATCCTGGCGCCATTCATCGAGCGCCGGTTCCAGGAGTCGGAGCGGCCGCTCGTGGATCCGTTCCTGCGCCGGCACGGCAGATCGAGCACTTCCTATTTCGCGCTGGAAGGCGACACCCGGTATCTGTTCCTGCGCAACGTGCCGGGAGTGGTCCCCTACACCTACAGCTCCGGAGCCGCGCTGGTGGCAGGCGAGCCGCTGTGCGACTCCGCCGACATGGTCCGGGCGTGCGAGGAGTTCTCCGAATTCTGCGAGGAGCACGACTGGGCGCCGGCCTACTACCAGATGTCCCCGGCCGCGCGGGAGGCGCTGGAAGCGCGCGACTTTGCCGCTCTCAAGATCGGGGAGGAGTGCGTCTATGACCTGCCCGGATATTCGATCCGCGGCGCCCAGCGCGCCCGGCTCCGGCACGGCGTGAGCCGGGCCGAGCGCGAGGGCGTGACGGTGGTAGAGCACATCCCTGGCACGCCCGGTTCGGATCGCCGCCAGGCGCGAATGGAAGCCCTTTCCGCGGAGTGGCTGAAGACCCACGGCGGGCTGGAGATGGGGTATCTTCTGGGCGGATATTCTTTCCGGAATCCGCGCGACCGCCGCTACTTCGTGGCGGAAAAGGGAGGGACGGTGGTTGGGGTCGTGACCTTTGTTCCGATCTATGCGGCGTCCGGGATGGTGCTCGACTTGATGCGCCGCTCCCCGGACGCGCCCCAGGGCACCATGGAGGCGCTGGTGCACCGGGCGCTGGAGAGCTTTCAGTCCGAGGGGCTCGCGCTGGCCAGCCTGGCGCTGGCTCCCCTGGCCCATGTGGCCGAACCGGGCGAGGGCGCTCCGGGCGCCCAGCGGGTTCTGGCCGCCGCGTTCGAAAGGCTCAACCGCGTGTACAACTTCAAGACGCTGCATACCTTCAAGCATCGCCTGGGACCGGACCGCTGGGAGAGCCGATACCTGGTCTACCGCAACAACCGGGCGCTCCCGGCGATCGCCCTGGCTTTGCTCCGGGTGCACGAGCCGCGGTCGCTCTATTCCCGGCTTCTTCGGCCGGCCGGCCGGCCGGCGTTCGAGCCGCCGACCGGGGAAGAAGGCCGGGGCGATCGGGCGGTGCCCTCGTGAGCCGGGGGAAGGGGCCGTTTGCCGCCGTGATCTCCACGCCCCTTTCATGGCGGCACGGCCTGCTGTTCAAGCTCGCCGGCGTGGTGGGCGTGGTGCTGGTGCTGGGTGTCTTCTCGGTATTCTTCTTCACGGTTTCCTTCATCGGGCGAACCCTGGAGACGAACCTGCGTGACGAGGCGATACTCACCGCAGAGGCGCTGGATGCCGGGTTCGAGAGCCGGGGCAGCCTGCTTTCGGCGGACCGGATCAAACAGGAAGTGGACGAGCTGGTCGGGGCCACGGAAAATCTGGATCTGATCGCGGTGTACCGGGACCGCGGCGGCCTGATGCAGCCGTTCGTGACCACCGAGGACTCGACCTATATCCCGCCGCCCACTGCCCTTGAGCAGCGCGATCTGCGGCTGGGCAAGCGCATCGTCCAGAAGGTGAGCAACTCGGAGGCCGGCCCGTTCTGGCGGATCCTGGTGCCGATGCACCTGGAAAAGCAGGTGCGCGGAGCCATCGAGGTGCGCATGTCGCTCCAGATCGCCACCGAGTCGGTGGCCGAGTTGCGTTCGCGCGCCCGCCTGGTGGGTGCGTTCAGCGTCTTCGGCAGCGTGATCCTGCTGGCGTTCTTCCTTCACCGCCTGGTGGAGCGGCCGGTCCAGCGGCTCCTGGGCACCATGGCCCAGGTGCAGGACGGGGACCTGGGCGCCACCGCCGCGGGCGGCGGGGGCGCGGAGTTCAATCGGCTGAGCTCCGGCTTCAATGCCATGCTCACGCGCATCCGGGAGGGCAGCGAGGAGAACGAGCGCCTGGTCCGCGAAGTGCAGCAGTTCAACCAGCAGCTGGAGCGCCGGGTGGCCGATAAGACCGCAGAGCTGGAGACCCGCAACACCCAGCTCCAGGACGCCAACCGCGCCATGCTCGATCTTGAACTGCGCCTGGCACGACTTTCGCGCCTGGCCGCCGTGGGGCAGTTTGCGGCCAAGCTGGCCCACGAAATCGGGACTCCGCTCCACTCCATCTCGGGGCACCTGGAACTGCTCAAGGAAAAAAACGCGGTGCTCCCCGGACACGAACATCGGATCCAGGTGATCCAGAGCCAGCTCGATCGCATGGCCGGGATCGTCCGCGATCTGCTGGGGTCCACCCGGGTCCCGGGCGTTCCCCAGGTGGCGGTCAAGCTGACCGCGGTCCTCGAGGAGCTGAGGACGCTCCTGCAACCGGGCCTGGAGCCCAGAGAGATCAAGATGGAATTCGACGTGCCCCCGGCCCTGCCCTCGGTGGCTGCGGACCCCAACCAGCTGCAACAGGTGTTCCTGAACCTGTTCACGAACGCCGTGGACGCCATGCCCGGCGGTGGCACGATCTCCGTCCAGGCGCGGCTCATGCCGGGCTCTCCCGCCAGGGTGCGGTGCGTCGTCGCGGACACCGGGACCGGGATCGAACCCTCGCTCCTGCCGCACGTCTTCGAGCCGTTCGTGACTTCCAAACCCGCCGGGGAGGGCAGCGGCCTCGGGCTGGCCGTGGCCCACGACATCGTGGCGCGGATGGGTGGCACGGTGGAGGCCGCCAGCGAATCCGGGCGCGGCAGCCGGTTCACGCTGGACCTGCCGGTATTCGAGGAGGCCCCCCGTGGCTAGGCGCGCCTCCCTGATGGTGGTGGACGATGACCCGGTCACGCTGGAGCTGATGGGAGAAGTGCTTTCGGGCGAGGGCTACCATGTCACGCTGGCGCGGACCGGGGACGAGGCGCTCCGGCTGTGCGGGAAAGAGCACTTCGATCTGGTGCTGACCGACGTGCGGATGCCCGGGATCAGCGGGGTCGAACTCCTGCGCGCGGTGAAGCAGACCAGCCCGGACACCGTGTTCGTGGTGATGACCGCGTTTGGCACCATGGACACGGCCATCCAGGTGATCCGCGAGGGCGGCTACGACTATCTGAGCAAGCCGTTCAAGATGGACGAAGTGCGCCTGGTGGTCAAAAGGGCCATCGAGCAGCAACACCTCAAGCGGGACCACGCGGAGGAGCCCGAGGCGCTTGCCGGCAAGTTCAGCCTGGACCTGATGATCGGCCGCAGCAGCCCCATGCAGCAGCTGTACAAGACCATCGCCAGGACCTCCCAGGCTCGCAGCACCGTGCTGCTGCAGGGGGAGAGCGGCACGGGCAAGGAATTGGTGGCGCGGGCGATTCACTTCAACGGGCCCCGTGCCCAGGCTCCCTTCGTCACCGTGAATTGTGGGGCGATCCCGGAGCCGCTGCTGGAAAGCGAACTGTTTGGGCACGTGAAGGGAGCGTTCACCGGCGCCGTTGCCTCCCGGCGTGGCCTTTTCGAGGAAGCGAACACCGGCACGATCTTTCTGGACGAGGTGGGCGAGCTGAACGTCGGGGTGCAGGCCAAGCTGCTGCGGGTGCTCCAGGAACACGAGATCAAGCGGGTTGGAGGGAACGAGACCGTCCAGGTGGACGTCCGGGTCATCGCCGCCACCAACCGCGACCTCGAGGAGGAGACCCGCGCGGCTCGCTTCCGGGAAGACCTTTACTATCGGCTCTCGGTGGTGACGCTCACCATTCCGACCCTGCGCGACCGGCCCGAGGACATCCCGCTCCTGGCCGAGCATTTCCTGAACAAGTGCCGCTCTTCCGGCACCGGGCCGCAAGTGGAGGGAATCTCCCCGGACACCATGGCGCTCTTGCACGGGTACGACTGGCCCGGCAACGTCCGCGAACTGGAGAACGTGATCGAGCGGGCGGTGGCCCTCACCAGCAATCGGTTCCTTTCGGTGGAAGACCTTCCGGCCAGGATTTGCGAGCGACGCCACGGCCACCCCGTTTCCGCTGCCCCGGCCGCCGGGGGACCGGTGGAGATGGTCAGCCTTCGCGACGTTGAAAAGCGCCACATCCTCCAGGTGCTCCGGGCGCTGGGTGGAAACAAGACCCGGGCGGCGGAGGTCCTGGGGATCAGCCGCAGGACCCTGATCCGGGTGGCTCAGCGGTTCGGCCTGGAGGCGGAGATGAAGGAAGAATGAGTGCGACAGCGGTGCTCGTGCGTGACATCCTGACGCACTAGGCATAAGTAATGTAATTACAGGACGTTGGAGTTCTATACCGCGCTTACGCTACCCTTTTCGATGTGACCCCCTTGAATCTGCCGTGACCTTCCTGGATTCCACTCCGGCCAGAACAATACTGGCGTAAACGATTATTTCACAAACAGTTGAACTAGGATTTCAAGATTGCAATCGTCCCGGCATGCTCCTTGCGGTTGCATGTCAGTGGCTTACGAAGCATCTCCCAGTCGGCCGGTTGGCCGGAGCGGGGATCGTAAGAAGTTCTAAGAGATGGACTCGCCGAAATGGCGAACTTACCAAGGAGATTCAAATGAAGAGAATTGCCCTGCTTCTGACCGCTGCCCTGTTCGCCGTTTCCTTCGCCGGTGCCGCTTTCGCCGCCGACGCCGCTGGTGACTCTACCGCTGCCCCGAAGGCCGCCAAGCACGGCAAGAAGCACCACAAGAAGGCCGGCCACAAGAAGCACGCCAAGATGGAAGCCGCTGCCGACAGCACCAAGAAGTAGTTTTCTTCGCGGCGGAGCAAGCTTCGCTGCGAATCCGTAGAAAAGCAAAACGGGGGGCGCATGATGCGCCTCCCGTTTTCTTGTTTCAAGAGGATCGACCCGAAAGGGGATCGAAGCGGTCGGGCCGGATGGGGAGCCTCAGGCGGCCATGTCCAGCTCGGGGTTGGATTCGGCCCTGCGCGGCTGACGGCCGTGCTCCGGATGCCGTTCTTCCTCCAGGCGGAACTGCGCCACCATCTCGTTGAGGAGCTCGGTCTCGCCGCCCAGTTGCTCGGCGGCTCCGGCGACTCCGGCGATCCGGCGGTCGGTTTCGCCGATGGCGGCGGATATGCGCTGGATCTTGTCGGCGATCTCATCGGCCGCCTCGGCCTGGTCGGTCGCGGCCTTGTTGTTCTCCATCATCACCGTGAGCATCTGGTGGCTCACCGACAGGATTTCGCGCAGCGAAATCCCGGCGCGGTCGGCCAGCTCGCGGCCCTGGCTCACCTCGGCCGTGCCCTGTTCCATGGAGGCCACGGCGCGGCGGGCGTCGTCCTGGATCGACTTGATGGTGCGTGAAATCTCGCGGGTGGCCAGCGAGGTTCGCTCGGCCAGCTTGCGGACTTCGTCGGCGACCACCGCGAATCCGCGGCCGTGCTCGTCGGCCCGGGCGGCCTCGATGGCGGCGTTGAGCGCCAGCAGGTTGGTCTGGTCGGCGATCTCGTCGATCACCATGATCACTTCTCCGATCTCGGCCGAGCTCTGGCCGAGCTTGCGGATGATCTCGGCGCTTCCGGTCACCACCTGGTCGATGCGCTCGATCCCGCGAATGGTGTCGGTCACCGAATCGTGGCCCCTCTGGGCGGCTTCGGCCGAGGACCGGGCCATCTCCGCCGTGCGCAGCGACGACTTGCAGCTCTGGGCGCTGGCGGCGCGGGCCTGCGACACGGCCACCACCACGCGCTCGACCTCATCGGTTTGCTCACGGGCGGCCACGGCGGCCTGGCGCGAGTCTTCCTCGATGCCCGAGGCCAGCTGTGAAACGCCCCCGGCGTTGTCCTTCACCCTGAGGATCATCTCGCGGAGCTGCTGATGCATCTCGGACAGCGATTCCGCCAGGGTGCGGACTTCCTGCACGCCCCCGGTCAGCGGCACTGCGTGCCGCAGGTCGCCGCGGGCGATCTCCTGGGCCGCGATCGCCAGTTGGGTGACGGGCCGGCTGATGCTGCGGGCCAGAAACAACGCGGCGGCTACGGCGGCGAGCAGCGCGAACAGGCCGGTGAAGAGCATCATCCACTTCAGGTTTTCCACTTCGTGCATGAAGTCGGATTCGCGGTTGGCCACCAGCAGCACCAGGTCGTGCGAGGGGTAGGACCGCGCCACGGTGTAGTAGCGCTGGTCCCCCCAGACGTATCGGGCTGCGAGGCCCTGGCCGACGTTGCCCTGCGGAAAGTCCAGGCGGGAGGGGAGCCGCTGGCCCGGGGGCGCCACCAGCACCGTGCCGTCGCCGCGGACCAGCAGGGCGAATCCGTTCGGCTCGACCCGGATCCGCTCCACGAAGGGCTTGAGCATGGTGACCAGGGTTGCGGGATCGATCTCCTGGCCGTTGAACACCTGGATCATGCGCCGGCTTTCCTCCATCTTGGAGTCGAGCAGGACTTGCAGGTGCGCGTGCTCCACTTTGACCAGGCTCGAGCGCGCTCGCTGGTAGGCCATGATCCCCGAGATACCAAGCGGCAGGATCATCAGCAGCACGAAGTAGAACAGCAGGCGATTCTGCAAGGTATTCCACGCGCGCATGTCGATCTCCTATCGTCCGGGCACGCGGTCCAGCAGATCGTCCAGATCCTGCTGCGCCTGCGCGGCGGCCTTCTGGGCCCCAGCGTTGTTCTTTCCGCGGACGGCCCGGGCCAGGTCCTCGGCCACCAGCCCGAAGTGCACCCAGGATTCCTTGGCGTAGCTCATTCCGGCGTTGTCCAGGCGTCGCCGGCCGCCGGCCAGGTCTTCCAATGATTCCTGCGCACCCGTAAAATCGCCGCGTGCGGCGCACGCGGCCGAGGTGGCCACGGCCTGCTTCAGGTCCTCGACTTCCAGGCTGAGTTCGGCGGGGAAGCGGTTCTCAAGTTCCAGCATCGAAGCCTTGCTGAGCCGATAGCCTTGCTCCACCTGCTCCGGGTCCATGGCCACGAAGCCTTCTTCAAGGGTCGCCAGGGCGTAGCTGAAGTGGCCGAGCTCCTCCGGGCTCACGCGAGTGAGCAGCTGCGGAGTCGTGTGCGCGAAGCTCTTCTTCATCTTCATGAACAGACCTGCTCCGCCCCACTTGCGGGCCCGGTACTGGACCCGGATTTCCTGGAGCGTCTGCATGATGGAGCGCAGTTCTCCGGATGCGCTTCCGGCCGCCGGCGTCTGCGCGAGCGCGGGTGCCGCGATCGACAGCAGGGCCGCCATGAGCGGCGCCGCGAGCCACTGGGAACATAGGAACTTCAAGTTGGTGACTCTCCCTGGGGGGCGGGGTCGAACCGACCTTCATGTACTTCTGTATCGGCCCGTCCGACCTCCGAAGTTAACGTTCGTTCTATAGTGGGGAGGAGGGCCATCGCCTATGGTTGACAATTACGGAGAAGGTGGTTCTTTTTGACCCGGATCGACCTGTCAAATAAGTTAATGGTTGTGTAACTCCTCAGAAGATAGTGACTTCCAGATTTTTCTGTGGTAATATCAGCCGCTAACAGAATAGACTGCGACAGCCTCATTCGTTCACCCGCCCCCTGTCCGTCTCGGCTCAGCTTGGAGGTTGTGGGATGCTCCTTGGATACAACAAGGCAGGCCATCCGGCGTTTCGGATTCTGTCGGCCCTGCTCGGCCTGGTCTGCTCGGTCACGCTCGCATCCGCCGCCGGCATTTCCCTGTACGCGGGCCGCACCAGTGTCGCCCCGGGGGAAGCACTTACCATCCACGTCAGCACCGATCTCCCGACCTACGATATCCGGGTCTACCGCTTCGGCGCCCAGGTCGAGATGGTGGACCATCTCGAAGGGTTTCAGGGCCACAACTACCCGACTCCGCCCGACGCCTACTCGGCCGGCTGCAACTGGCCCGCGGCGCTCACCTACACGATTCCGGCCAACTGGCGCAGCGGCGTGTACGCGATCTGCTGCAACCGGGACCAGGTGTGGTCCTATACGCCCTTCGTGGTGCGGCCCGCCCGGCCGGGAAAGGCCTCGCGGATCCTCTACATGGTCCCGATCACGACCTACCAGGCGTACAGCAGCTTCGGGGGCAAGAGCCTGTACGACGGAAATTCCAGCGGAGGAATCCGCTCGAGCCGCGTGAGCCTGCTCCGCCCGTATTCCGCGGACAACGGCCTGGGTCAGTTCGGCGCCTACGAACAGCCGTTCACCCAGTGGATGGAGAAGAGCGGCATCGTGGCCGACTTTTGCACGTCCATCGACCTCGCCCAGCACCCGGAAATGCTCTCGCGCTACCAGATGCTCCTGATCAGCGGCCACGACGAGTACTGGTCCAAGGAAATGCGGGACGCCATCGAGGGCTTCGTTGCGTCCGGCCACAACCTGGCCGACTTCAGCGCCAACACCGGTTACTGGCAGATCCGGATCGAGGACGGTGGCCGTTCCATCGTGTGCTACAAGGATGCGGCCAGCGACCCGGTGGCAGGGGATGATCCCTCCCACGCCACGGTGCGCTTCCGGGATCCGCCCCTGAACCGGCCCGAATCGCAGCTCTTCGGCGTGATGTACGCCGGGAACAGCAGCTACGTGGGCAAGCCGGCTGTGGTCCACGACGCCAACCACTGGATCTTCGAGGGCACCACCCTGAAGAGCGGCGACCTGCTGGGAAGCAACATCGTCGGGTACGAATGGGACGACCTGTTCCCCGAGAGCCCCTCGGGAGCGCTCACGTTGCTGTCCACCGACATCACCGGCCTGAGCGAGCCGAGCCGTTCGGTCGGGTGCTATTTTGAAATGTCCCCGGATTATGGATTTGCAAATGGACGGGGCGGCAAGGTGTTCGCCGCCGGAACGGTGCAGTGGAGCTGGGGGCTGGACGATATTTCGAACGCCCACGCTGATCCCAACATGCAGCGCATGACCCGGAACATCGTGCGCAACTTGTCTTCGCCCAAGCTGAGCCAGGCGGACGTCCAGGTGCTGTTCCGGGCCGATGCCCGCGCTCTCCACCTTGCCTCTTACGATGCGGTCGCCCTGGTGGGTGGCAACCCGGCGCTCGGCTTCTCGAGCGGTGTTTCCATGGCGGACAACGGCGTCGGGGCCGACAGCGTGGCCGGGGACGGCATCTATTCCGCACTGGTCACGATCCCAGCCGGCACTCCGAGTCCGATTCCCTACGGGTTCCGCGTGAACAACGCCATCGCCACGCTGCCGGCAACTTCCGGCCTGCTGTGGGTGGATGAGTCTCTGGATCCGGGTGTTCCGCAGGTCCAGGAGATGGACCGCATCGCCACGCCTTCCCTGGTGGCCGCGCCGCCGCCGCCGCGCCCGATCCTGGGTATCAGATTCGAGGCCGCCAGGCCGAACCCGTTCCGTGGCGCCACCACGCTGGCCTTTGTCGTCCCGGGCCAGTTGCCACCCGGTGCCGAAGACGAGGGCGGCCCGGGTCGTGTAGGCCCCCAGCGAGCCTTTGCGGCCGCCGGGGCCGGAATCCCGGTGAAGCTGCGGATCTACGATGCAGCCGGGCGGGCCGTTCGCACGCTGGTGGACGGCTACATGCTCGCGGGTCCGGTCCACGCCGTCTGGGACGGCCGGGATGCTGCCGGCCACGAAACCGGCAACGGCCTGTACTTTGCGCGCCTTGATGCGGCCGGAAAGTCGGCCACGACAAAGCTGGTGCGCATCCGCTAGTGCTTCCCAGCCTGAACGAAGACGAGGGAGGAAGCCCGGGCTTCCTCCCTCGTCCTTTTCCAGTGCCAATCTCAGCTCGCCGGCGTCAGGGGGGGGAGGTCCCGCGAACTGTCGGGCAGTTGCAACGTCAATGCGCCGCGGGTCCCCTCCGAAGCGGGAAGCCGCACCAGTCCGATGCGCAGGCGCCCCCCCGAAATTCCATCCGACAGCCAGGTGATGCTCGCCCGGGAACGACTCCCTGCGGGCGGTCGCCACGCCGCGTCGGGCAGGAACCTGTGGCCACACTGACTCCGGCGGGAGGCGGCGAAACGGCATGGCGACCCCCCGTACGATTCCGGTTTCCCCGGCCGGCGCAGGTGCGACCGGGCCGCGGTGGCGGCATGCTTCCTGCCACGTTGATGCGCGGCCCCGGACAGTTCCCCCGGAGGAAAAGTCCCATGAAGTCAAATTGGATGTCCGCGTTTCTCGTGGCGTTCCTGGTGACGCTCGCGGCCACCGCCCTTGCGGCGCCCAAGGCAAAAGTGGAGGGATCGGGAAAGAAGGGGTCGCAGGCCCGCGGAGAGATGATCCTGAAGGCCTCGGCTGCCCTGAAGAAGCTGGGATTCTACAAGGGCGAGCCCGGTTCCAAGTGGAGCGCGGAGATCCGCGGAGCGACGGAAGCGTTCCAGAAGAACCGGGGGATCAAGGTGACGGGCCGCCTCAACAAGGATACCCGGCGGGCCCTTGGGATCGAAGCCGAACCGGTTGGACGGTCCGGCCCGGACGAAGCCCCCGCGGGGGACGGCAATCGCTGACAGCCCTTTCCCGCCCCGGGCGAAAGAAAAGGGGGGAGGCGCTTGGGCCTCCCCCCTTTGGATTCTACCGCCGCGCACCCGGCTAGACTTCTCCGCCGAGGGTCAGCGTAAGCATCTCGCAGGCTTCGCGGTCCACGTTGCGGAAGGACATTTCCGTTCCTGCCGCCACGCGCACGGCGTCATCGGCCTCGCACCACCGGGGCTGGCCGTTCAGGATCATCTCCACGCGTCCCTTCAGGATATAGAAGAAGCGCGAGCGGTCGCCGGTGCTCTTCTGTGCCATCTCCTGGGTGCCGAACGGCTTGACCACCACGATCGAAGCCGCCATCTCTCCCCCGGGAACCCGGTGGGTGGCCGGTTCGGAGTGGACCAGGCCGCCCTCGTGGAGGTGCTTCATGCGCTCATCCCGCCGCACGAGTGATGTTTCGGGGAGTGGGCTGATTTCCAGGAAGCCCCGGATGTCCCGGCCGATGGCGTCGCTGATCCGCCGCAGCGCTCCGATGGTCGGGCAGGCGTGTCCGCGCTCGACCTGGGAGAGGTGGGTCACCGAGTAGCCACTCGACTGGGAGAGTTGTTGCAAGGTCAGGTGCGCGTCCCGCCGCGCGTCCCGGAGCCGCTGGCCCAGGGCCACCTGCGAAAATCCGCTGACATCTCCGGGAGCCTCGGGCACCGCGGAGATCTCCGTCGTGGACTCGCTGGAATCCTCGTGCTCCGTCTTCGGGGGGCGGGGATTGGTTCGCTTCATCGACAATTCTCCCATTGGAATAACCCGGCCCCGGTCTCTAGAGCGGCTCTCCAGGCGGACAGGATCGGTCATGGAGCATCGGGCATCGGGCATCGGCCTGCCCGGGCGGTCCGTGCTACATTCCCGTGAGTGGAAAACCGCCAATCCTGGAGGGGACCGCCCCCACGGAGGCAGCGTAAGAGATTGCTCCAAGGCTGACAACTTGGATTTCACCAGATCGGGCTATTCTTCCGACATATTCGGGGAAGCCAGGCACTAAATACCGACATGGAGCGCCTGGGCCCACGCCCCGGCATGGTCGAATTAAGTTTTATCGCAAGTCGGGCGACATAATGAAACGTGCGATCAGAGACATCAGAGTGGATCGATCGTCCGACAGGAGCGATTCCACGAGGATCCAGGAGGTACTTTGAACGCAAGAGAGAGGGTCGCGGCGGTCTGCAGGGGCGAGGGCGCGGAGTATCTACCGGCTTCTTTCTGGGGACACGACTACGCGGCCGAGACTTCCGTGGACGGCCTGGTGGAGTTCACCCTCCGGGACCAGCGCGAATTCGGCTGGGACTTCGTCAAGATCAACCCCCGCGCCCAGTATCACGTCGAGGACTGGGGCGTGAAGTACGACTACCCTCTGCCCTCGGGCGCCAAGTGCGTGAGGACCGACTATCCCATCCACGGGCCCGCGGACTACTCCCGCATCCGCAAGCTCGATCCCAACCGGGTGCCGGCGCTCTCGGAGCACCTGCGCGCGGTGGAACGCATCGCCGGAGAGCTGCCCGACGTTCCGGTCATCATGACCGTGTTCAATCCACTTTCGGTCCTGAAATACGCGGCCGAGTCGGAGCACGCGGTGGTCTCCCACCTTCGGTCCCATCCGGCGGAAGTGCGCGCCGCCCTAGACGCGGTCAGGGACACGTTCGCGGCTTTCTCGGCGGAGGCCCTGCGCCGCGGGGCCGCGGGGATCTACTTTGCGACCACCGCGTTTGCCAGCCATGACCTGTGGACGCCCGCGGACTATCGCCGCCTCTCCCGGGAGGATGACATGGCGGTGCTGGGTGCGGTGTCGGGGGCGCCCTTCAACGTGGCCCACATCTGCCGCGCGCGCAATTTCCTGGAGGAGTTCCGCGGCTACCCGGTGGCGGCGCTCAGCTGGGCTTCCACCGAGCCCGGGAACCCCGGCATCGGCCACACTCCATGGTGGCCGGGCGGGGCCATCGGTGGCATCAGCCAGGACACGAAACTCCAGGAGGCCACCCCGGATTCGGCACTGGCGGAACTCGACGAGGCTTTCAAGGCGGGGAATGGCCGCCGGTTCCTATTGGGCCCCGGTTGTTCCATTCCACCGAACACGCCGCGGGCCAACCTGCACGCCCTGCGGGAGGCCTCGCGCCGGCTCGTCCCGGGCAAAGTGGCCTAGGCCCACCGGGCGCTTCAAGTTGCCGCCATCCGGGGACGATAACCCCGGTGGCGACGCATTCCGCGCCGCCCGGGCGCAGCGCGCCCCGAAACTTCGTCGGGGAACTCCATTCAGGCCATGCGCTCTACTAATCCGGCTTCCGACCAGGTCCAGGAATTGGATCCCCCGGACGCGACTCCGTACGGGGCGGCCGCCGCGGACGGGTCCGCCGCGGCGGGCCGGGCCGCCCGGCTGCGCGCCCTGGGAGGGGGAGCAGTATCCGCCATGGTGCTGCTGGCGCTGATGCCCTGGCTGACCGATCTTTCCCCGGTCCTGTGCATCCTGGCCTTTTCGGTGGCGGCGGGAAGCTCGGTCGCGCTCCTGGGGCTCCATGCCGGGGCCACCCGCCGGGCACGCGAGCTGGCCACGCGCCTGCGGGTTTCCGAGAACTGGGCCGCGCGCCTGGTGGACCTCGAGCTCGATTTCGACCCGGTCACTCTTCGCATCCTGCACGCCGCGAGCCGCGAGAGCCGGCCCTTCGCGCTGGAAACCTCCGCATTGCCCGGATCGAGCGTCGCTTCGCTGCTCCCGGAGGGCGAGGCCGACCCGCAGCTCCCGCGCCTGGTCCGCCAGGAATTCCTTTCGCCTGCCGGGGCGTTCACGCTTCGGATCCAGGACCCCTCCGGAGAGGTCCGGGTGGCCGAGGTCCACACCGAGCAGGGCTACGACTCGGGGGTGCGGCGGGTGGGGCTGGTGGATGTGACCGAACGCTTTGCGCGAGAAAGAGAGAACGAAGAGCGGGCCATGGCGGTGGAATTCGCCAACCAATACATCACCGAGCTCAACCGCGAGCTGGAGACGTCCGGCAAGGAACTGGAGGAGGCGCGCCAGCGGCTGTTCGAGCTCAACGAATCCAAATCGCGCTTCCTGGCCATCGCCGCCCATGAGCTGCGGACCCCGATGACCGCGGCCAAAACGGCGGTCTCCCTCCTGCAGGCCGGCATGATGGGCCCGGTGGGAGAACAGCAGCTGGAGGTACTGGATATCATCCACCAGAACGTGGACCGGCTGGTGCGCCTGGTGAACGACCTGCTCGACCTGGCCCGCATTGAGGCCGGCAAGGTGGATCTGGAGTGCCGGGACTTCGACGTCTCGGGAATCCTGAGGCACGCGGCCGAATTGATGGCTGCCGAAGCCGCCCGCCGCTCCATCCGAATCCGCGTAGAGGGAGGGCCGGTGAACTGGAACGCCGACTCCGACCGGGTGCTGCAGGTGGTGCTCAACGTTCTCGGAAACGCGGTGAAATTCACTCCCGAGGGCGGCCACGTGGTCCTGGAGGCGGCGGAAATCGACGAGGGGCTCCAGGTCGAGATCCGCGACAGCGGCCAGGGCATCTCGCCCGAGGAACTGCCCCTGCTATTCAAGCCCTTCGAGCGCCTCAGCAACGAGGCCACCCGCAAGGCCAACGGCACCGGGCTGGGCCTGTCCATCTCCCGTGAGCTGGTGGAGCTGCACGGGGGCCGCATCTGGCCCGAAAGCGTCGTGGGCCAGGGCACCAGCGTCTTTTTCGTCCTGCCCCGCCCCTCCGAAATCTCCCGCGCCGCCTGATCCCCGGGTCGCGGGTATTTCCGGCGTCTTTCGCCGACCCAGCGGGCTCTTCCGGGCGCCCTTGTGCCCGCCCAGCCGTCCCGTTATTCTCCGCCCATGACTTCCCATGCATCGCTACCCGCCGTTCCCGTGGACTCCCTCCGCTGGCGCGAAATTCTTGATGTCCTCCGGTCCGCCAAGCGCGTGGCCGTGACCACCCACATTCATCCCGACGGCGATGCCCTGGGCAGCGTGATGGCGCTGGTATGGATGCTCCAGTTGACCGGCGTGGAAGCGGTGCCGGTACTGACCGACCCCGCGCCTGAAAACCTGCGCTTCCTGGATGCCGGGGGCGAGGCCCGGGTGGCCGGAGATCCCCGCGTGGACGCGGTGCTCTCGGCCTCCGACGTGATCGCGGTGGTGGACGTCAGCACCTCCGACCGGCTCGGGCGCCTCATGAACCGGGTGCTGGCGGCCCCCGGCCGGCGCATCTGCATCGATCACCACACCGACGGGGACTTTCCGGCCGCGCCCTCCCTGATCGACACTTCCGCGAGCTCCGCCGGTGAACTGATTTACGAGCTCTCCCGGCTGCTGCTTGGAGATGGGCCGCTCCCGCTCCGCATCGCCGAGGCGCTCTACGCGGCGATCATGACCGACACGGGGGGCTTCCGGTACACCAACACCACGGCGCGCACCCATCGGGTGGTGGCCGAACTCATCGAGGCGGGAGTGAAGCCCGAGCACATCTACCGCGAGGTCTACCACAAGGCCAGGCCGGAAGTGCTGCGCCTGCTGGGCCTGGCGCTGGCCGGCCTCCAGACCGACATCCAGGGACGGCTCGCGTGGATCGACATCACCCAGGAGCGGCTGGCGCTCTCGGGGGCGCGCCAGGAGGACGTGGACGGGTTCGTGGAACTGCCGCGCACGCTGCTCGGCGTGGATGTGGTGATCCTGTTCATGGAGCTCCAGTCGGGCAAGGTCAAGGTGAGCATGCGCTCGCGCGAAGGCGTGAACGTGCACGACCTGGCCTCGCAGTTCGGTGGAGGCGGGCACGTGCACGCCGCGGGGATCCTGATGGAGGGCCCCTGGATCGCCTCCAGGGAAGCGCTGCTGGAAGCCGCCCGCAAGGCGCTCGGAGGCCGCACCGCTTGAGCCCTTCCCCACCAGGGCCGCGCCGGGCGCGCCGGGCCGCGCTGCCCGCTCCCGTTCCCGCGGCCACTCTTCCGCGCGAGCGGCCGGGCGTGCCCGCGCCGTGCAGCGGGCTTCGCATCGGCACGGGGGGCGTGCCCTCTTCGGCCCGGCCGCGGGTATCCGAGGTCGGGGTGCGGAGGATCCGCGAACTGGGACTGTCCTCCATGGAGCTGGAGTTCGTGAACGGCGTGCGCATGGGCGAGGAGACTGCGCGGGAGGTGGCGCGTGCCGCGCGCGAGTCCGACGTGGCAGTCACGGTGCACGGGCCCTACTACATCAACCTCAATTCGCGCGATCCCGACATTCGAGAGGCCAGCCTGGTGAGGCTGTTCGAGACGGCGCGCATCGGCGAACTTTGCGGGGCGGGGAGCTTCACGTTCCACGCCGCTTTTTACCACGACGATCCTCCGAAGGAAGTGCACCGGACCGTGGTCAAGGGGATCCGCGAGCTGAAGAAGCGGATCGAGGGGGCCGGGATCGCCATCGACATCCGCCCGGAGCTGACCGGCAAGCCCAACCAGTACGGAGACCTGGAGGAGCTTCTGCGCTTGAGCGGAGAGGTCCCGGGAGTTTATCCTTGCATCGATTTTTCCCACCTGCACGCGCGGGGCGGTGGCGGCCAGAACGGCTATGAGTCCTTCGCCCGCACCCTGGGCCGGATCGGCGAGGTGCTGGGAAGACCGGCCCTGGAACGCCTGCACATGCACGTGTCCGGAATCGAGTACGGCGCCAAGGGCGAAAAGCGGCATCTGCCGCTGCCCGAGGCCGACTTTCTCTACGAGGAACTGATGCAGGCGCTGGTGGATTTCCAGGTGCAGGGGTGGGTGGTGTGCGAAAGCCCGGTGCTCGAGCAGGACGCGCTCCTGCTGCTCGAGGCCTGGAAGCGCGCTTCGGCTGCAAAGTGGGAGGCCCGTTGAAGCCGGCCGACGTGGTGGTGATCGGGGGAGGCGTGGTGGGGCTCTCGGTGGCCTACCACCTGGCGAAGCGGGGCGCGGGCCGGGTGGTGCTGCTGGAGCGCGAGCCGTTCCTGGGCACCGGCTCGACCGGGAAGTGCGCCGGGGGAATCCGCCAGCAGTTCTCCTCGGAGGCCAACGTGAGGGTTTCGATCGAGAGCGTCGCCTTCCTGGCGCACTTCGAGGAGATCACCGGCTCCCCGCTCGACTTCCAGCAGAACGGCTACCTGTTCCTGCTCGCGACCCCGGAACATCTCGCCCACTTCAAGGCCAACATGGAAA
Organism: Candidatus Eiseniibacteriota bacterium; assembly: GCA_025351485.1. Classification (GTDB taxonomy): domain Bacteria; phylum Eisenbacteria; class RBG-16-71-46; order RBG-16-71-46; family JACRLI01; genus JANXVU01. Next base: position 45,170 of record JANXVU010000005.1, read on the forward strand.
TGCAAAATTCGCTGGGCCTGGAAGTGCAGCTGCTGGATCCGGGACAGGCCCGGGACATCGTGCCGGTCCTGAATGTCAGCGATCTCCTGGGCGCCACGTTCTGCCCCACCGACGGCCTGGTCAGCCCCAACGACATGACCATGGGATTCGCGGGCGCCGCGCGCGCCCACGGGGTGGAGATCCTGCTCGAGACCGGCGCCACCGGCATCGAGATGGAATCGGGCCGGGTAAAGGCGGTGCACACCTCCCGTGGCCGGCTCGAGACCCGCGCCGTGGTCAACGCCGCCGGGCCGCACGCGCGGGTGGTGGCGGAGTGGGCGGGCGTGGACCTGCCGGTGTATCCGGTGCGCCGGCATATCTTCACCACCCGCCCGCTGCCGTTCGTGTCGGTCAGGTTTCCGATGGTGGTGGACTTTGTCTCCGGCGTGTACATGCACCAGGAGAGCGGCGGCATGCTGCTCGGGCTGGCCGACAAGGACGAGCCCTACGGCTTCAACGAAGAAGTGAACTGGGACTTTCTGGAGCGCATCATCGAGCCGGCGGTGCACCGAATTCCGGCACTGGAGCAGGCAGAGATCCTGACCGGCTGGGCGGGCCTGTACGAGGACACCCCCGATCACAACGCGGTGCTGGGGCCGGTCCCGGGCGCACCGGGGCTGTTCCTGGCCAATGGGTTCAGCGGGCACGGGCTGATGCACGCGCCCGCGGCGGGGCGCATCGTGGCGGATTCCGTGGTGAACGGATTCCTGGAGGTCGGCATGGAGACCCTGGGGTTCGAGCGCTTCGCCCTGGGCAATGTGCCCGCGGAGGCCAACGTCATATGAGCGACAAGGTGCACGTCCACGGCTTTCCCGTGGGGCCCTTCCAGTCCAACACCTGGATCGCTTCCGAGGGCGGGTCCGCGCTGGTGGTGGACCCGGGCGATGAGGCGGCTAAGGCCGCCGCCTACGTCGAAAAACAGGGCCTGAAGGTGGAAGCCATCCTGCTCACCCACGCGCACCTGGACCACGTGGGCGCGGTGGCCGAGCTCGAAGAGCTATGGAACGTGGACACCTACCTGCACCCGGACGATCGCTATCTCATCGATGGGCTGGACGAGGCCTGCGAGCGCTACGGCCTCCCGCCCATGCGCCGGCCGCAGCGGCTGCGCGATCTGGCCGGGGGCGATGTGTTTCGCGCCGGGTCGCTGGAGCTCACGGCCGTGGAAACCCCGGGGCACTCGCCTGGCCACGTCGTGTTCGCCGGACCGGGATTCGTGATCGTCGGCGACCTGATCTTCGCGGGCTCCGTGGGCCGGACCGATCTGCCCGGGGGCAGCACGGCCACGCTGCTTCGCTCCATCGAGACCCGCATCCTGACCCTGCCCGACGAAACCGCGCTGTATCCGGGCCACGGCCCGGATACCACCGTGGGAGAGGAGCGCCGCTCCAACCCGTTCCTTTCGCCCGGAGCGCTGCTGTGAGCGGGCACGGCGATTACCGGCTGAAAGGCCTGGGCCAGACCCCGCGGGTGCACCCGTCCGCGTTCGTGGCCGCCACCGCCACGCTGATCGGGGACGTGGAGATCGGCGAGATGGCCAGTATCTGGTTTGGGGCGGTGCTGCGCGGGGACACCGACATGATCCGGGTGGGCGCGCGCAGCAATGTGCAGGACGGCGTGGTGATCCACTGCGACGACGGGAAGCCGGTGGTGCTCGAAGACGAGGTGAGCGTGGGCCACTCCGCGATGCTGCACGGCTGCACCCTGCGTCACGGGTGCCTGATCGCCATCGGGGCCCGGGTGCTGAACCTGACCGAGATCGGAGCGGGCTCGCTGGTGGCGGCGGGAGCGCTGGTGCCTGAGCGGACCAAGGTGCCGCCTCGTTCGCTGGTGGTGGGCGTGCCGGGGCGGATCCTGGCGCTGCCCGACCGCCTCCTGCCCATGATGGACCAGACCTGGCGGCATTACGTGAGCTACGCGGAGCAATATCTGAAATTGAACCTGGGAGGAAGTCGATGAGCGTCATGCCCGACAAGTGGATCCGCAAAATGAGCCTGGAAAAGAAAATGATCGAGCCGTACGTGGACCGCCAGGTCCGAGAAGGCACGATCAGCTACGGCGTGTCCAGCTACGGCTACGACATCCGCATCGCCGACGAATTCCAGATCTTCACCAACGTGAACGCGTCGGTGGTGGATCCCAAGAAGTTCGATTCTTCCTTCCTGTACCGGGTGAAGGGCGACTGCTGCATCATTCCTCCCAACTCCTTTGCGCTGGGCCGCACGGTGGAGTACTTTCGCATCCCGCGAAACGTGCTCACCGTGTGCGTCGGCAAGTCCACCTACGCGCGCTGCGGCATCATCACCAACGTGACCCCGTTCGAGCCAGAGTGGGAGGGCTACGCCACGCTGGAGATCAGCAACACCACCACGCTGCCGGCCAAGATCTACGCCAACGAGGGCATCGCGCAGGTCATCTTCTTCGACGCCGCCGAGGAGTGCGAAGTCTCGTACGCCGACAAGAAGGGCAAATACCAGGGGCAGACCGACATCACCCTGCCGCGGCTGTAGGAGTGGCCATGGTCAACGTCACGTTCCTGGGACACTCGTGCTTCATGCTGGAGCACGGCGCCCACCGCATCCTGGTCGACCCGTTCATCTCGGGAAACCCGGTGTGCCCGGTCAAGGCGGACTCGATGAATCCCACGGCCATCCTGGTCTCGCACGGGCATGGGGATCACCTCGGGGATGCCATCCCGATCTCCACGCGCACCGGCGCGCCGATCATCTCGGGCTACGAGTTGGTCGAGTTCTGCATGGGAGAGGGCGCGAAGGGGCACGGCATGAGCATCGGTGGAGGGCACGACTTCGAGTTCGGTCGGGTCAAGCTCACCGCCGCCTGGCACGGCGGGTCCATCGAGCACCAGGGCAAGTCGGTGTACGGAGGCACTCCCTGCGGGTTCGTGATCCAGATGGGCGGCAAGACCATCTACCACTCGGGCGACACCGGCATCTTCGGCGACATGGAGCTGATCGGGCGGCTGAACAAGCTCGACCTGGCGTGCCTGCCCATCGGGGACAACTACACCATGGGCCCCGACGACGCGGTGGAGGCGGTGCGCATGCTCAAGCCCGCGCGGGTGGTGCCGATGCACTACAACACCTTCGATCTGATCCGCCAGGACCCGGAGGCCTTCCGCAAGCGCCTCGGCCACCTCTCGGATTGCACGATCCTGAAGCCCGGGGAGAGCGTCGCGCTCTAGGGCCGCCGTCCGGGTCACGGGGAGGCGGGGGCCTTCGTATATTGTCCCAGGCGGGCCGCATGTGACGAGGCTCGGGTTGACAGGCCCCTCCGGCGGCCCGTAATCTGATGCAAAGCAAGGATATGGGTTCGGCCCGCGCCGGCCATGCTCCGATCGGCGGGCGGATCCCGCCATGGCGCCATGCGGCCAGGGCCGCGCTTCGCCGCAAGGCTTCCCGGGAGGCACACACTTGGTTCAGGAATTGCTCAAAGGATTGGGAATCACGTTCCGGCGCATGTTCAACAAGCCGGTGACCCTGAAGTACCCCGACGAGAAGATGCCGATGTTCCCGCGCTTCCGCGGGCGCCACCATCTGCAGCGCTACGACAACGGCCTGGAGCGCTGCGTGGGCTGCAAGCTGTGCGCCGCGGCCTGCCCGGCGGACGCCATCTACATCGAGTCGGACGAGAACCGCCCCGGGCACCGCGTCTCGCCCGGCGAGCGCTATGCCAGCACCTACGAGATCAACATGCTTCGCTGCATCTTCTGCGGCTACTGCGAGGAAGCCTGCCCCGAGGATGCCATCGTGCTGGGCAAGGACTACGAGTTCGCCACGTACAACCGCGAGGCGATGATCTACACCAAGGAGCAGCTGCTGGACGGCCCGGAGAAGGGTTTCGGCGAACCCTACATCCGCTCCGGCGCCAAGCCGCCCTCTTACGCCTGAGGTGTTCGCGGCCCCGGGCCGCAACGCCCCACTTTCCGGGGCCCGGGGCTGAGGATTCATGCCTCCACTTCCGCTGGTCGTCTTCGTCACTTACCTGGTGTGCCAGGCCGGCCTGATCCTGGCCGGGCTGCACCGGCTGCGCCTGCTGCTGGCGCTGCGTAACCCGCAATTGCCGCTTGAACTCCACGAAACCGGATCGCCGCTTCCCCGGGTCACCGTCCAGCTTCCGGTCCACAACGAGCGCCACGTGATCGCCCGGCTGATCCGCGCGGTGGCCGCCATGGACTACCCGCGCGAACTGCTCGAAATCCAGGTGCTGGACGACTCCACCGATTCCACCCGGGACATCGCCGAAGAGTGTGCCGCCCTGATGCGCGGGCGGGGGATTGATGTGCGGGTGCTGCACCGCGATGCGCGTGCCGGCTACAAGGCCGGGGCGCTGGGGGCCGGGCTCGCCCAGGCAAAGGGCGATCTGATCGCGGTGTTCGACGCCGACTTTGTTCCTGCGAGCGACTTCCTGCTTCGCGCGGTGCCGGCGTTTCGCGATCCCAGGGTGGGCATGGCGCAGGCGCGCTGGACCCACCTGAACGAGCGGGACTCGCTCCTGACCCGCGTGCAGGCGCTGTTCCTGGACGCGCACTTCCAGGTGGAGCACCGGGCGCGCAGCGCCTCGGGCGACCTGTTCAATTTCAACGGCACGGCTGGAGTGTGGCGCCGCCGCGCGATCGAAGAGGCCGGCGGCTGGCAGCACGACACGCTTACCGAGGACCTGGACCTGTCCTACCGGGCCCAGCTGCGGGGCTGGCGGTTCGTGTACCTGGAAGCGCTGCACGTGCCCGCGGAGCTGCCCGCGGACATGAACGCGTTCAAGGGCCAGCAGTACCGCTGGGCCAAGGGCTCCATCCAGACCGCGCGCAAGCTGCTCCCCTCGGTGCTCGCCGGCAATATTGGATTCGGCAGGAAGCTGGAGGCCGCCTTCCATCTGCTGGCCAACGTCACCTATCCGCTGGCGCTGATCCCCGCGCTGCTCATGCTCCCTCTGATGTGGCCGTCCGGACACGGCCCGGCTTCCGTGCCGTGGGCTGCGTTTCTGGGGATGTTCCTGCTTTCCACCGGGGCCTTCGTGAGTTTCTTCGTGGCCGGGCTGCTTCGGTCGGGGCCCGCGTCGGTGGGCCGCTGGCTCGCCCTGCCGGCGGTGCTGATGGTGGGAATGGGAATGTCGCTGCAGAACACCCGCGCGGTGATCGCGGGGCTCTTCTCCCGGGGCGGGGAGTTCCACCGGACGCCGAAGTTCGGGGGGGAAGGTCGCCGGGCCGGATGGAAATCCGGGGGCTACCGCGCCCGCGCGGATCTGTGGGGGGCCGCGGAGCTGCTCCTCGCGTGCTATTTTGCCTTCTGTGCGACGCAGGCCGTGGCGTTGGAACGGCTCGAAGCCGTGCCGTTCCTGGCGCTCTTTACGCTTGGATTTGCGTACGTGGGTGGGTTGACAGTGGCGCAAGCGATTCAGTTGCGGTTCCATAAGAGTTTTAATGACAATATCTTGATGCCGTTTCTCGCAACCTGAACCCGAATCTCGCGGCGCTTGACCCCGCGTCACCGCAATCGTACCTTTACGTAAGAGTCATAGATGGGCCCGGGCGACGCCACCCCTGCCGCGCCCCGGCCCCCGGCGCCGACCTATCCGCCGGACTTCCCAGGACCGGAGATCCCGATTGCTTGAATCGTTCATCATCACCCTGAGGGAGGGCCTCGAAGCGGCCCTCGCCGTGGGCATCGCGCTGGCTTATCTGCAAAGGACCGGACGGATCGCGCTGCGCCGGTACGTCTTTGCCGGAGTGGTCGCCGGAATCCTGGCCAGCATCGGCGGTGCGGTGCTGTTCCGGACGCTTCCCTTGAACCAGGACGCGTTCGGCGGATGGGTCATGCTGGCGGCCGCCGCGCTGGTGGGCTCCACCACGGTGGTCATGATGAAGGCCGCCCGCGGGCTCAAAGGCGAGATCGAGGGCAAGGTGGAGCAGGCGGTTGCCGGGCCCTCGATGGTCGCCGGACTGTCGCTGTTCGTGGTCACGCTGCTGCTGATCCTGCGCGAGGGCGTGGAGACGGTGCTGTTCCTGACCGCGGTCTCGCTCAACACCTCGGCGCTGGCCAACTTCCTGGCCGGGGTCGCGGGCCTCGCCGCCGCCACCACGCTGGGCTACTTCTTCATGACCTCCGGGTTGCGCGTGCACATCGGCCGCTTCTTCTCGGTGACCGCCGGGCTGCTGGGCCTGATGGTGGTGCAACTCACCGTCACCGGTCTGCACGAGCTGTCGGAGGCACAGGTGCTGCCGAGCAGCGCCCAGGAGATGAAACTCATCGGGCCGATCGTGCACAACGACACCCTGTTCTTCCTGGCCATGATCGGGCTGGCGGCGGCGTTGATGTTGTGGCCGTCGCCGGAAAAGAAGCCCGACCCCTCGCTCAGCGAGCCCGAGATGCGCAAGCTCCTCAAGGAGCGCAAACGCGCCGGCGCGCTGCGCCGCGGGGCCGCGGCGCTTTCGATCGCGCTGGTCGGCCTGGTGGGCACCAGCTACGTGGCCGCCCGGGTGGAAGAGACTCCGCCGCCCGCCGAAGAGCTGGGCGCGGCCGCCGGAGGGCTGGAACTGCCGCTCAGCAAGCTGGCCGACGGGCAGGTGCACTGGTTTTCGCACCAGGAAAACGGCGTCAAGGTTCGAATGATGATGGTGCTGAGCGGCGGACAGCTGCACGCGGGGCTGGATGCGTGCGCCATCTGCGGGGCCGCCGGCTACCGGGCCAAGGACCGCCAGGTGATCTGCCGCAACTGCGGCTCGGCGATCCTGCTTTCCAACATCGGCACCGAGGGCGGCTGCAATCCTCTTCCGCTCAAGGTGGAGCGCGACGCCGAGCGCATCCTGGTCCCGGCAGTGGCCCTGGCGGATGCCCGGGCCCGCTTTGCCGGCCCCCAGGACGTGATCGCCGAGGACCCGGTGTGCCACATGAAGCTCACCGCGCAGACGCTTTCGAGCAGCCGTGAATACAAGGGCCGCACCTGGTACTTCTGCAAGCAGCACGACTGCCGGGCGCGTTTCGACGCCCACCCTGACGAGTTTGCGCGCTGATGTTTCGCCGGCTCCTGGGAGCTTCGCTCCTTCACCAGCCGCTGCACTCGATCCTGGTCGCCGGAGTGGCCGCGGTGGCCGGGTGCGTGCTCACCGGGTTGCTCTCGGTGACGCTCCCGATCGAGGACGAGCTGCAGAGCTCACTGCGCGCCTTCGGAGCCAACCTGGCCGTGGAGCCTGCCGCGGGCGGGGACGCTTCGCTCAAGCTGGACGATATGGGTAAACTGGCCGACATCCTGTGGAGGAACCGCATCCAGGGCGTTGCCCCTGTCAAGCAGCGCGAGGCGCGGCTTCCGGGAGGACGCCGGGTCTCGCTCTACGGGGCCGACTGGAGCGCACAGTTTCCCCTCCGCGACGGGCCGCCACTTCCCATGGGCATTCTTTCGGTGTGGCCCGATGCCCGGCTTGATGGCCGGTGGCCAGGCGCCGCGGAGGCCGGAATGGTGGCGGGCCAGGACGTGGCCGCGGAGCTGTCCCTGCATCCGGGCTCGGTGCTGGACCTGGTGGTGGAACCGGAGCACCGGCCGCTTCGGCTGACGGTGACCGGCGTCTTGAAGAAGGGCGGCGAGCCGGCCCGGCAACTGTGGATGCCGCTGGGCGCGCTCAACGAGGCGTTGGGCCAGCCGGGAACCGCCGATGGAGTGCGGATCGCCGCGCTGACCACGCCGGAAGTGTGGGTGCAGAACTTCGATCCCAAACATCTTTCGTCCAAGGATTTTGACAAGTGGTACTGCCGGCCCACGGTCACTTCGGTCAGCTACCAGATCGAAAAGGCCTGGCCGGGCTCGCGGGTGCGGGTGCTGCGGCGGGTGTCGGAAGCCAGCGCCGACCTGGTGCGCCGCGCGCAGGCCACCCTGTGGACGCTCGCCGGGCTGGCGCTGCTGGTCTCGGGGCTGGCCATCGCCGGGGTGCGGCAGGCGAGCCTGCAGAACCGCCGCATGGACGTGGGGCTGCTGCGCTCGCTGGGCGCGACCGACAACGGGATCATTCGACTCTTCTTCGGCGAGGCGCTGCTGCTGGCCTCGGTCGGCTTCGCGGTGGGCTTTCCGGCCGGGTTCCTGGCCGCCCGCCAGGTGGGCCACTCGATCTTCGGGGTGAGCGTGGGAATCAACTGGGTGGTGCTGCCTTTCGGACTCCTGTGCACCATCGCCCTGGCTTGCCTGGGATCGTGGGCGTCGCTCTACCGGGCGCTGCGCGTGCCGCCGATCGAGATGCTCCGCGCATGAAGATCCTGATGCTGACCCGCAAGCTCCGGGTGGACCCGGGCCGCACGTTGTTCGCGGTGCTCTCGCTGGCGCTGGCCTCGGGCGTGCTGAGTGCGCGCTACCACGTGCAGCACGCGCTGATCGAGCCGATGCAGCGCTCGCTGGTCTCGCAGGGGCCGAACATCGAGGTGATCGCGCCGCCCGGCGAAGAGGTCTCCCAGTCGGCTGCCATGCGCCTGGTCCTGGGGGCGCTGCCCGCGGGCTCGCGTGTGTCCGCTGAATACCTGGGCTCCGGAACCCTGAGCGATTCCCCGCTGGCGCTGCGGGGCGTGGACCTGGTGCGCCTGGCCATGTGCGAGCCGTACCTGCCGCTGCCGGTGTCGCGGGATCTTGCCGGGCAGGCCCTGGTGGGCGCGCGGCTGGCCGAGCGGCTGCATCTTCGGGCTGGGAATGTGGCCAGCGTGACTCTTGAAAATGGCGCCGCGTTCCCGCTGAGAGTGGAGCGGGTGCTCCAGACCGGAGGTCCAGAAGAGGACCAGGCGCTGGTGGACTTGCGTTCGCTGCAGCGCTCGCTGGGAACTGAAGGTAGAATCACCCGGCTGGAGGCGGTGAGCGCGTCCTCCGGCGCGGAGTTGGAGCGCCAGGCCGCGCAGATCCGCGCGGCCCTTCGCGGGTCTCGCGTGCGAACAGGCCGCGAGAGTGAAGTCCCGGCGGCGAAACTATTGGAGCAATGGCAGGCGCTGCTCCAGTGGGCCACCGGCTTCGTGGTGCTGGCCGCGGTGCTGGCGGTGATCGCCACCGGGCTCGCGCTGCGCGACCGCGAGGTGGCCGAGACCGCGCTGCTCAAGGCCGTGGGCGCCACCGACGGGGAAGTGCTGGGCACGGCCGCCGTGGAAGCCCTGGCGCTCGGGGTGAGCGCGGGGCTCCTGGGGGGCGTGATGGGATTTGTGCTGGCAGGCTGGATGGCCCACAATCTGGGCGCCGGAGCGGTGCAGTGGGATCCGCGGGTGCTGGGAAGCGCCTGCGTGACGGCGATCGTACTTTCGTTCCTGACCTCCGCGTGGCCGATGGTGGAAAGCCTGGTCACGCGGCCCGCTAAACTTTTGTCGAGGTAAAATGTCCATCCTGGAAACCCGCGCGCTGGTGAAGCGCTACAGCAGCCGAGTGTGCCCGCTGAACGGCCTCGATCTTGAAATCCAGCCGGGCGAGTGGATTTCTTTGACCGGCGTGTCCGGCTCGGGCAAGACCACGCTGCTCAATCTGCTGGCGGGGCTCGACACGCCCACGTCGGGCCAGGTGAACGTGCTGGGCCGGGACCTGGCCAGGCTTTCCCGGGGCGAGCTCACCGAGTTCCGCCGCGAACAGGTGGGGCTGGTGTTCCAGCAGTTCCACCTGCTGCCGTACCTCACGGCGCTCGAGAACGTGATGCTCGCCCAGCACTACCACAGCCTCGCGGACGCCCGCTCGGCCACCGATGCGCTGGTGCACGTGGGCCTGGGCGAGCGGCTGGACCACCGGCCCGAGGCGCTTTCCATCGGCGAGCGGCAGCGCGTGTGCATCGCGCGCGCCCTGGTGAACGATCCCAAGCTGGTGCTGGCCGACGAGCCCACCGGCAACCTGGACGACGTGAACGCGCGCATCGTGATGGGCCTCTTTGGTGCGCTGCACCGGAGCGGCCACACGTTGGTGGTGGTGACCCACGACGACCTGTTCGCCCGCATGGCCGACAGGGTGTTCCGCCTGGAGGACGGCAAGCTCCTGGAGGTGCCGCGCAAGGTGGACGAGCGCGATTGGGTGGAGGAAGAGATCCTGCACGAGATCTGGTCGTGCACCGAAAAGGGTATATCGACGACCCTGGAAGCCATGAACCTGGCCCACCACGTGGAGTCCCTGCAGGCCATGGACACCCTGGCCGCCACCGGGCAGATCACCGTGACCGGGGCGCTGCTGCGCCTGACCCGGGCGGGGCTCCCGCGGGCGCGGGCGGCGGTCCGGCGGCACCGCATCGTGGAGCGGCTCTTCAGCGACACCTTCCAGGTGGACGGGGAAGAGGTGCACGAGCTGGCGGAGCGCTTCCACGCCTTGATGCCGTATGGATCCGTAGGCCCGATATGCAGTTACCTCGGGCATCCGAAGACCTGTCCGCACGGCCACGTGATTCCGCCGGGGGATTGCTGTTCGGACGCGAGCGACCGGGAGACCCGCCTGCCGCAGCTTGTCTGAATTTCAGCCGCATCCCCTCCGCCTGCGCCTCTGCCAGAATCCCCTGTTTTCAGGCCCTCCGGGCCCTTACGACCCAACTTCTACCGTTGACAAAGAACTTGATGTGGTCGACAATTTTTGGGAATTGTTCACATCGAAGTGAGGTTGCCTGTTCCAACGGCTCTGTCTTCACCGCCCAGACTTAGCGAAGCGGACGTGCCCTTTGTTTGCCGGGTGGCGCAGAAGTTCAGTTTCCATTGGTGATGGGTAGCCTCGTTTTTGAGTAACTGCCGCGGGATCGGATTCCGCGGCAGTTGCTGTTTTTTTGGGTGAGTTCTCACGGAGGCCCGCATCTGCAACGTGGATCAGCCGTAGATTCAGGAGGTTGCAGTCTCGATAACAGATTACGTTTCATGAAGTGTTAAACCGCTCCTCGCTTCTCACAAGGCACCGGCATGGAGAATTAGCACTCGATCGGATGAGAACAGATATTGTACAATGTAGACGATGTTTAGGTAGGCCTTGAAAGGGGTTCTCTATGAAACCTCCACAGAAGAACCCCGGGCGAGGCAGATGATGATTCTTCAGTAGGCCAATCGGCGAACTTCGATGCTCCTGCTGAAGAATCCGTCACTCCGTCAGAGAGTCAGACTCGAACGGGCCAGAGTGCGGGCCGCTCGTGGCTGAGTCACGATTGGACTGCACACTGCCCCTTACCTTCGTCAACGGTCCAGTCTTCACCGGCTGGGCCGCGACCCCGTGGGTGCACGGGATCGAACTGCAGGGCGCCCGGGTGGCGCGCGTGCTCTCCGAGGCTGCAGACGCTTCAGGCGGTGCGCAAGTCGTGGATCTCCAGGGCCGTGCGCTCCTCCCCGGGATCACCGACGCCCACGTGCACCTGCTTCCGTGGGCGCGGCGGTTGCACGGGCTGGACCTGCGCGACTGCCACGGCTGGCCCGAGCTTCGCGCCGCGCTCCGCGGCGCGCTGGACGGCCTCCAGCCCGGCGAGTGGCTGATGGCATTCGGATTTCATCCCGCCAGTCTAGAGGGCGAGATCGCCCGGCCGGAACTCCTCGAAGAAGTCCATCCTACCCTGCCGATCCTGATCCGCACCCACGACACCCACGGCGCGTGGGTGAGCCGCTCGGTAATGCGGCTGGCCGGTGTCGGCGCATCCACATCCGATCCCGAAGGCGGAAAGCTGGTCCGCGACGCATCGGGCGAGCCCACTGGGATGCTGCTCGAGAACGGCGTGCGCGTGGTCAAGCACGCGATCCCGCCGCTCTCCCCGGATCAGGAGCGCGCGCTCCTCCTGGAAGGCCAGCGCGAGGCGCATCGCCTGGGAATCGTGGGCGTGCACAGCTTCGAAGGCGAGGACGAGTGGGCGCGGCTGTGCGAACTGCGTGACTCCGGAACGCTTCGCCTGCGGGTGCAGCACATGTTCCCGCTCACGGAGCTGGACGCCCACATTGCCTCCGGCGCCCGCACGGGCGATGGCGACGACTGGCTGCAGACCGGCTGCGTGAAGCTCTTCGCCGACGGCACCCTGGGCCTTCGCACCGCGCGCATGCTGGAGCCCTACGAATCGGGTGGCGTGGGGGAGTGGAATGTTCCGCCCGAAGAGCTTCGCCGCCACGCGGTGCGGGCAGCGCATGCCGGGATCGGGACCGCCATCCACGCCATCGGGGATGCGGGGGTTCGCGCCTGCCTGGACGCGCTGGAGGCCGCCCGCGCCGTCGCCCCGGTGCCGCTGCGAATCGAGCACGTGCAGGTCCTTTCTCCCGAAGATCTCGGCCGGTTCCGGGCTGCCGGCATCACCGCCTCCATGCAGCCGGTGCACTTCCTGACCGACCGCGAGCTGGCTTCCAGGGAGTGGGGGGACCGGGTTCGGTTTGCGTACGCGTGGGGTCGGGCGCTGGCGGCGGGGGCGGAGCTGGCATTCGGAACGGATGCGCCCATCGAGCCGCTCTCCCCCTGGCCCGGACTGGGGATGGCGCTGGGACTCGGCGGCCCCGACTCGGCCGGCTGGGACCCGGCCCGGCTGCTCACCCTGGAGCAGGCCCTGGAGGCTATGACCCGCGCCCCGTGGCGCTCCATGGGACTCGGGGGCGGGACCCTGGAACCCGGCGCGCGGGCCGACCTGATCGTGCTGGACCGCACCACCGAAGAACTGCGGGACCCCGAGAAGGCGGCGTCCGCCCGCGTGGAGCTGACCCTGCTGAACGGGGAAGTGGTCCATTCCAGCGGAGCCCTCCCGGGATTCCCGGCAACCAGTTGAGCGTGGCCGGGCGCAATCCGCTGTGGTACCCTTGTTTTGAGAGAAACGCCGGGGCAGGACCCGCATCCAAAGGCGCAGTCGGTAGAACGGATGCCCGGCACAAGAATCCCACCCTTCGGGGAGACGGAGACTCGGCATTCGAATGACCGATTACGCCAAGAAGACCGATGTGGAACTGGTAGCAGACGTGCAGGGCGGGGACCAGGCCGCCTATCGCTTCCTGGTCGAGCGGTACTACCGCAAGATCTATAACCTCGCTCTGCGCCTGGTTCGCAATTCCGAGGACGCGGAAGACGTTTTGCAAGAGACGTTCGTTTCGGCCTACAAGGCCCTGCCGAACTTCAAGGGCCAGTCCGCCTTCGGCACCTGGATCTACCGGATCGCGACCAATTTCGGGCTCATGAAGCTCCGGGGAAAGAAGCCTGTCTTTGTCTCGCTCGACGAGCCGCGCGACAACGACATGCCCAACATCGAGCTGACCGATTTCAGCGCCAATCCCCTGGAAGAAGTTCTGGATACAGAGTTGCGGGAAAAGATGGAGCAGGCTGTTTCGGCGCTCCCCGACGACATGCGCACGGTGTTCCTGCTGCGCGATGTGGAGGGGATGAGCAATGCCGAGGTGGCTGAGATTCTCGACCTGTCCGTGCCGGCGGTAAAGTCCCGCCTCCACCGGACACGACTCCAGCTGCGTGAGCAGCTGTCGCGCTACTTCATGGAGCGTGGCGGAAGGAGCTCTCAGAAGGCCATGAACCCATGAACTGCAAAGAAGTGCTCGGGAAGATGTCCGAATTTCTGGACGCGGAACTGATGGATACGGTGTGCGATCAGCTCAGGGAACACCTGGAAAAATGTGAACATTGCCGGATCGAGGTCAACACCGTCCGGCGCACCATCGAGATATTCCAGCAGATGGAATGCAAATCTGTCCCGGGGCATGTCCACGAAAAACTCTTCAAGACCCTGCGCTTTGATACCATTGGCGACCCGGAGGAAAACAAGTAGATCCAATCGATACCGGAAATGATCGAGGGGCGGCCCACCGGGCCGCCCCTCTCTTTTTGTCCCATGCCGCCGCGGCGGCCCGGAATCAGGAAATCGCCGGGTGCCCGCTGAAGAACCACGCCACGATCGCCCCCGCCAGAAGCAGCCGGTACACCACGAACGGCGTGAAGCTGCCCTTGCGCAGGTAGTTGATCAAGAATCCGATGGCGATCATGCCCACGACGGCCGCCGCCAGGGTTCCCGCCACCAGGTCCGGCTGCGGGGCATGGTGAAGCATGTGGCGCATCTTGAGAGCAGCCGCGCCCGCGATGATTGGCGTGGACAGCAGGAACGAGAACCGCGCCGCCTCCTCGCGCTTCAATCCCAGCAGCAGCGCCAGGCTCATGGTGGCGCCCGCCCGCGACACTCCCGGCACGACTGCCAGCCCCTGGGCGAACCCGATCCCCAGCACCTCGATCAGGGACAGCGTCTGCACCGTGCGGGTCTTGCGCCCGGCCCGGTCGCACAGGAACAGCACGATCCCCATTCCCGCCATCGTGCAGGCCAGGATCAGCGGGTGGCGGAAGGCGTGCTCGGCCTTCTTTTCCAGCAGCACCCCCAGGATCGCTCCGGGCACCGTGCCGGCCACCAGCTGCCAGAACAGCCGCCGGTCATCGGCGTTCTTGCCGATTCCCACGCCCGCCGTCAGCAGCTTGATCCAGTCGCGCCCGTAGAACACCAGCACCGCCAGCAGCGTGCCCACGTGGAGCGCCACGTCAAAGGTCAGGCCGGGGTCTTTCCAGCCCATGAACCACGGGGTCAGGATCAGGTGGGCGGAGGAACTGATCGGAAGAAATTCGCCCAGCCCCTGGACGACCCCGAGGACGATGGCCTGGACGACCGGGATGGCGATGTAGGCGGGTTCGGCGACGGCAAGACTCACGGGCTTCCTCCTTGAAGCGGCGCTGGGATCCGCGCGGACCACCCGCGGGGAGACGAGGGAAGATAGCACGGGCGGGGAGCGGGTCAAGCGGGGGGCCAGCCGGAGGTCGGCCCTGGGCGGGATGCTCCCGACTGCCTGGAATCAGCGCGCCTCCGGCGGCCCCCCGTTTGACACCCCCGCCCGCACCCCTTAACTTCCAACTCCATGTCCAACGACGCACTCCCCGCCGGCAGGGACGCCCGGCTGGCCCGCTCGGCCGGCCTCGTTTCCCTGGCCACGTTTCTCAGCCGCATCCTGGGCCTCCTCCGCGAGCAGGTCCTCGCGGCGCTCTTCGGGGCCGGGTTCGCGACCGATGCCTTCAACGTGGCCTTTCGGATTCCCAACCTGCTGCGGGACCTGTTCGCCGAGGGCGCGCTTTCCGCCGCCTTCGTTCCCACCCTGACCGACCGCCTCACCCACGGGTCAAAAGAGGAAGCCTTCCGGCTCACCAGCCAGGTGCTCAACTGCCTGGCCCTGGTGGTGGGTGGGATCTGCATCCTGTTCATCGTGTTCGCTCATCCGCTGGTGCATCTGTTCGCGCCGGGCTTTGCGGCCATCCCTGGAAAGCTGGAACTGACCGTTTCGCTCACCCGCTGGATGGTGCCGTTCTTGCTGATGATCGCGTGCGCCGCGGCGGTGATGGGCGTGCTGAATGCGCACGAGAAGTTCTTCGTCCCTGCGGCCGCGCCGATGGCGCTCAACGTGGGCATGATCGTGGGCGGGTTGGCGCTGGTGCCGGTCGCGCGGAGCCTGGGGCTGCATCCGATCTACGGCATGGCGTGGGGAGTGCTGCTGGGTGGGCTGGGGCAGTGGTGGGTGCAGATGCCTTCGCTGTTCCGCCTGGGATACCGGCACCACTGGCAGGTCAACTTCCGCGACGAGGGCGTGCGGCGCATGGTGGGGCTGATGCTCCCCGCCACCGTCGGGCTGGCCGCGACGCAGGTGAATCTGCTGGTGAACACGCTGCTGGCATCCTTGCTGGTGCAGGGGAGCGTGTCCTGGCTTTCCTACGCGTTTCGGCTGATGCAGCTGCCGATCGGGATCTTTGGAGTATCCGTGGCCACCGTGACGCTGCCGGCAGTTTCGCGCGCGGCCTCCCGGGGAGACATGGACGAGTTCGCCGCGCGGCTGGGCTCGGGGCTTCGCCTGGTGGCGTTCCTGACCCTTCCGGCCACCGCCTGGCTGGTGGCCCTGGCCCCGCAGATCATCGGGCTGATCTACCAGCACGGGCGCTTTCACGCCTTTGATACCGCCATGACCGCCCAGGCGCTGTGGTGCTATGGCGTCGGGCTGTACGCCTATGCGGCGATCAAGGTGCTGGTGCCGGCCTACTACGCGCTGGGGGAGACGAAGATCCCGGTGCGGGCGAGCTTCATGGCGGTGGGGGCGAACATCGTGCTGAATCTGCTGCTGATGAAGCCGCTGCAGCACCGCGGGCTGGCGCTGTCCACTTCGGCGACCATGATCGTGAATTTCCTGGTGCTGATGTACGCGCTGCGCTCGCGGGTGAAGGCGCTACGGTATCGCGAGTTGGCGGGGCAATTCGTCCGCGTGGTGGGGGCGTCCCTGGTGTTCGCCGGAGCGGCGCTCGGAGCGGTGGCCCTGGCTTCCCGCTGGCTGCCGGGCGAGGGTTTTGCGGCGCGGGCGGTGCAGCTGGCGCTGGCGAGCCTGGTGGGCACAGCCTCCTACGTCGCGGCTTCCCACGTGCTGAAGATCGAGGAGCGCAACATCGCGGCCTCGATCTTCTCGAAGTTGTTCCGGCGCAAGAGCGCCGCTTAGCCCTTCGCCCGCCGCCTAGTCCTTCGCCTAGCGCGCGGCCCGGCGCGCCTCGGACTCCTCCCGCAGCTCCTTGATCCGGTGCCACAGGAAGTAGCCTCCTACCACCAGCACCGCCAGCACGATTACCGCGTCGGCCCCGTGGAAGTAGTTCTTCAGCTTGTCGAAGTTGTTCCCGAGTTTCACCCCGAGCCACGCGAGCGCCAGGCACCACGGGAGGGACCCCAGGAACGTGAGCACGGTGAAGGGCAGGAGCGGCATGCGCGCGATTCCCGCCGGCAGCGAGATGAAAGTACGCACCACCGGGAGCAGCCGGCTGGTGAAGATGGCCGTGTTACCGTGCTTCTTGAACCAGTCCTCGGAGCGGTCCAGGTCCTTCATGGTGATCAGCGCGTAGCGCCCGTAGCGCTCGACGAAGGCGCGCCCTCCGGTCGCCCCCACCACCCACGCCACCAGGGACCCCACCACGCAACCGATAGCGCCCGCCAGGCCCGCCCCGAAGAGCCCCAGCTTGCCCTGGGCCACCAGGATGCCGGCGAAGGGCATGATCAGCTCGCTGGGGAGCGGGATGCAGGCGCTTTCGATGGCCATGAAGGCCGCGATCCCGATGTATCCGAATGATCCGATCCCGCTCGAGATCCACGAACCGAGCGTCTGCAGAATGGTTTCCATGTCTTGTCCCCAGGGGCCGGATCGCCGCGCTCAGGCGGCGTGCCGGGCCCATTCCTTTCGAAACGCGGTGAACGCCGCCCACCGGCGCCGGCCGGTAAGAAGCAGGATCAATTCAATGCCGGCCCATCCCAGGTAGACGAACATCACCGGCACGTGAGTGTTGGGGAACACGAACTGTACCAGCCATAGGACGAACAGCCCCAGCGCCTCGTGCCAGCGGAATTCCATGTTCAGGAGAAAAAAGAACCCCAGCACCGACTGCGCCAGGGTGAGCGCCAGCTCCAGCTTCTGGGGCGCGTCGAAGACCACCGCGGTGGGCTTGCCGCACGAGATGGAATAGACGATCGGCACCAGGGCCGCCAGCACCGTCCACTCGTTGATGTTGGACGAGACCATGTTCATCATGGCCATGGGAGCCTTGGTCACCTTGCGGGCCCACGCGAACGCGCTCACCTTTTCCGGGAACTCGGAGAGCAGCGGGGATACCCACTGCACGAACACGAACGTCGGCACTCCCAGCGTCACCGAGAGGCTCATCATGCTGCCCACGAACGGCTCGGCGGTGCCCAGGAGCAGCGCCCCTCCGGCCGCGAACACCGCGATGGCCGCCACCGCCCGCGCGGCGCCCTTGCGGGACAGGATCCAGCGCGAGACCCGCGGCATGTCCTCGACCTCCTCGTGCTCCTTCGAAGGGATCCGGCTCACCAGCCAGAAATAGAAGGCGTAGATCGCGAGCAGTGCAGCGGCGTCCCACACGGTGAGGGAGCCCTTCAGGATGATCCACAGGAAGTAGGCCATGGGCGGAAGCAGCGACAGCACCTCCACCGAGTGCTCCGTTTCCAGCACGATGCGGGTGTCCAGGAATGTGTTCTCCTTGCGCCCCAGGTGGAGCGCCCGCACGGCGAACACCATCGGCCAGCCCAGGCCCACCAGCAGCCGGATCGCGCCGGTGAAGTTGGCGGTCATCAGGGACACGTCGCGGTGCCAGGCGATCACTCCCTCCACCGCGAATTCGGGCATGGTCTGGAGCCACGCGAGCAGCGCCAGCGCGAGCCCCTGCGAGATCAGGAACTGCGAGGCCTCCGCGGCCCACGCAAGCAGGAACGCGGCCAGCAGGACTGCCGGGAACGTCCACAGCGCGGCGACGGCCGGGACGTCCATATGGATAGGAGAAGCCAGTGGGCCTCCGTGCAGGATTGGGGTCGGGAGTGGTGAAGGGCATGAGCCCGGGTCCGGCGCGCGGCGGCCGTCTCTTTTGCGCGCTGCCGCCGGGATTCTCCGCGACCGGGGGCGGTGCGTCAAGGAACTCCCGGGCATCTTTCTGCGGATAGTGGCGGGGCATCTCGGGCAGCATATCCCATGCCGGGGGCTGGGGGGGACGAGCATCCTGCATTGACCCTCCGGGGGCCGGTGCCGATAATGGCCGCGTGAGCCCATCCCGTCTTCTCCTCGTGGTCGGCGGCACCCCTGCGAGCCGCAGCGCGCGCGTTTCGGGACTGGTGCAGTCCCGCCTGCGCCGCGGCGAAACTGTCCGTGAATTGTCTCCGGATGCCGCGTTTCCCTCTTTTGACCCGATCGGCACCTACTTCATCGACGCCCTTGACGGCTGGCCGGATGCAGCTTTTCAGGGACTCGAAGCTGCGCCCGGCGCCGGCGCCGGCGCCCGCTGGCTGGTATCGGCGGACGTGGCCTCCCTCTCTCTGCGCGCTTCGGCCTGGCTGCTCGCGCTGCCCGGCCCCGCCG
>JANXVU010000111.1 GCA_025351485.1 Candidatus Eiseniibacteriota bacterium
AATTCGTTGAACGTAACTGCCGACTGCAGCACGGTTACTCCCGGAATTCCGGTCAGCCGGGCCTTGGCATACTCGGCCTTGTCGCGGTTCAGGCGTGCCAGGTCGGCAAGCCCTTCTTTCCCAACGGAGGAGAGGAAAATCAGCCCGCGCAAAGCGCAGAGCCCCTGGTTGCTGCAGATGTTCGAGGTAGCCTTGTGTCGTTTGATGTGCTGTTCGCGGGCCTGCAGCGTCAGCACATAGCCGCGCTTGCCGTTTCTATCCACGGTCTCGCCGACAATACGGCCGGGCATGTTGCGGATATAGCTCTTTTTGGCGGCGATGAAGCCGAAGGAGGGGCCGCCGAACGAGAGCGGGTTACCCAGGCTCTGGCCGTCACCCACGGCGATATCGATCCCGGTCTCGCCGGGGGACTTCAACATGCCGAGCGCGATCGGGTAGACCGAACCGATCAGAAGAGCGCCCTTGGCATGGACCTGATCCGCCAGAGCCGTAAAATCCTCGATGCTGCCGAAGAAATTGGGGTTCTGCACCAAAACGGCAGCGACGCTGTCATCCAACACCGAAGCCAGTTCAGTGCGATTGAGCAGCCCCTTCAGAGGCGCAAGCTCTATTATCTCCACATCCTGGTTGAAGAGATAGGTCTTCAGGACCTCCCGGGAAAAGGGGGAGACGCAGCCGTCAACGACGATCTTGTTGCGGCCGGTCACGCGCAGCGCCATCATCGCAGCCTCGGCGCAGGCGGTGCCGCCGTCGTAGAGCGAAGCGTTGGCCACGTCCAGGCCGGTGAGCTCGCAGATCATGCTCTGGAACTCGAAGATCGCCATCAGCGTGCCCTGCGCCACTTCCGGCTGGTAGGGCGTATAGGCGGTGTAGAACTCCGAGCGGAAGATCAACCGGGGCAGCGCGGCCGGGACGAAGCGGTCGTAGATCCCGGCGCCCAGGAAGGAAACGTGCGTCTCCGAGCTGGCGTTGCGGCGCGCAAGCGCGCCCAGCTCGCGCCGAATCTCGATCTCCGAGGATCCGGGGGCCAGGTCCAGCTCGCCCTTCAGCTGGATCTCGCGCGGGATGGCCTGGTCCAGGAGCTCCTGGATGTCCTTCACTCCGATGTCCGCCAGCATTGCGGCCTCCTCGCCGGCGTTGTGGCTGAAATAGTTCACAGACTTTGTCCGATCAGGTTGGCGTAGGCGGATGCATCGAGCAGCGCGGCCGGGGCGCCCGACGGTTTGATCTTGATGAGCCAGCCGTCCCCGTAGGGATCGCGATTCACCGAGCTGGGGTCGTCCTTGATGGCGGTGTTCACCGCGGTCACGGTGCCGGCGACGGGCGCGAACAGGTCGCTCACCGTCTTGACGGCTTCAATGGTGCCGAAGGTGTCGCCCTCGGCAACGACACGGCCGGCCTCGGGGAGTTCCACGTACACCACATCGCCCAGTTCTCCCTGCGCGTAGTCGGTGACCCCGATCACCCAGTCGCCGCCGTCTTCCCGGGCCCACTCGTGTTCCTTCGTGTACCGCAGATCTTTCTGGATCTTGCTCAAGGGATCTCCCTAGGCTTTGCGTGTGCCGTGGGTGTAGAACGGCTTCTTGACGATCTGGGCCGCGGCCTCGGTTCCCCGCTGACGCAGGGTGAGGGCGGTGCCGATCTTGCTGTGCTCGGTGGCGACGTAGCCCATGCCGATCCCCTTCTTCAGGGTCGGGCTGTGCGTGCCGCTGGTCACTTCTCCCACTTTGGATGCGCCGGAGGCCAACTCGGAGCCGTGGCGCGGAATGCTGCGCTCGGTGATCATCTCGAAGGCCACCAGCCTGCGCCGGAGGCCCTCGGCCTTCTGCTGGAGCAGGGCGTCGCGCCCGATGAAGTCGCCCTTTTCCAGGCGGACCGTCCACTGCAGCCCGGCTTCCAGGGGCGAAGTGGTCGCATCGATGTCGTTCCCGTACAGGCAGTAGTTCACCTCGAGCCGCAGCGTGTCGCGCGCCCCCAGGCCCACCGGGCCGATGCCGAACGGCGCGCCCACCGCGAGGATCTTTTCCCACATCCATTTGGCGTGCTGCGGGTGGAAGTAGATCTCGAAGCCGTCCTCGCCGGTGTAGCCGGTCCGCGAGAAGATGCTGGGCACCGCCCACAGATCGAGCTCGGTGAAACGATAGTAGGGAAGCGTCAGCGCCTCGTCGGAGACGTGCCCGCGAAAGACCGCTTCGGCCTTGGGGCCCTGCACCGCGAGCTGCGCCCAGACCGGGCTCTCGTTCTCCACGGCCACGTCGCCCGAGGCCTGAGAACGGATCCACTCGAAGTCCTTGGTGGCGTTGGAAGCGTTCACCACCAGCAGATAGTCGTTTGCCCGCTTATAGACCAGCAGGTCGTCCACGATGCCGCCGCTCGGCAGGCACATGGGCGTGTACACCACTTTGCCCACGTCCATCCCGCGGATATCGCACGGAAGCAGGTGGTCCAGGAATTTCTCCGCATCGGGCCCGGTGACCGAGATCTCCCCCATGTGGGAGACATCGAATAGGCCGACGTTGGTGCGCACGCGCTGGTGTTCCTCGAGTATGCCCTTGTACTGGATGGGCATGAGCCAGCCGGCGAAATCCACCAGCTTGGCGCCCGCGGTCTTGTGGTCGTCGATGAACGGGGTGGAAAGCGGCACGCAGTCCCTTTCGGACATGGGCGCAACCGGCGCACGGATCCGCCGAAGTCGGCCCTGGCAAGTAGTTTGTGAAATTCTTCACCTGTCAATTTAGAGGGCCGCGCCCGGGGTGTCAAGACAGGCGGAACGCGGCCCAGTGCGGGCCCCGGTGCGGCCTCCTTGACCCTTGTTTCGCGCCCTTCCTATACTCCGGCAAAGAGATCAGCTTCGAGCCTTCCCACCCCCAGATCGGGCCGCCGGCAGCCGCCGCTCCGGCCCCCGGAGAGCCATGAGCACTCAGACAAGTTCCAAGCCCGGAGGCGCGGCCATGGTGCCCACCACCATGCGGGCCCTGATGAAGCCGGGCCCGGTCGCGGGCGCGGTCCTGCGCACCGTGGATGTGCCCAGGCCGGGACCCCGGGATGTGCTGGTCCGGGTGCTGGCGGCCTCCATCTGCGGCACCGACCTCCACATCTATAACTGGGACGAGTGGGCGGCCGGCCGGCTCCACCCGCCCATGATCTTCGGCCACGAGTTCTGCGGCGAGATCATTCAGTGCGGCAGCGAGGTGGACAACGTGGAGGTGGGCGACTACATCGCCTGCGAAACCCACGTGATCTGCCACACCTGTTACCAGTGCCGCACCGGCCAGGGCCACGTGTGCGAGAACGTCTCCATCGTGGGAGTGGACCGGCCGGGCATCTTCGCCGACTACGCCGTGATCCCCGCCGAGAACGCCTGGAAGACCGACCGGCGCTTTCCCGCGGAAATCGCCACCCTGCAGGAGCCCTTCGGCAACGCCGTGCACACCGCCCTTTCGGGCCCCATCACCGCCAAGAGCGTGCTGGTCTCGGGATGCGGTCCGCTGGGACTCTTCTCCATCGCGCTGTGCCGATTCGCCGGCGCGTCCAACGTGTTCGCCACCGAGCTCACTCCGATGCGGCGTGAGCTGGCGAAGAAGGTGGGCGTCACCGCGGTGTTCGATCCATCGAAGGACGACGTGGTGGACCGGGTACACGAGCTCAACGGAGGCGCGGGCGTGGACGTGCTGCTGGAGACCTCCGGAGCGGCGGCCGCCATCGAGACCGGCTTCAAGAGCCTCAAGTACGGCGGCCGCGCTTCCCTGCTGGGGCTTCCGAGCAAGCCTTTCATGTTCGATTTCACCAATCAGATCATCTTCAAGGGCGCCCTGGTGAACGGGATCTCCGGACGCAAGATGTTCGACACCTGGTACAGCACCAGGGCGCTGCTGGAAGGCGGGCTCGATCTCAGCCCCATCATCACCCACCGGCTGCCGCTGGAAGAGTTCGAGCAGGCCTTCGAACTGCTGCGGAGCGGCCAGTGCGGCAAAATCGTCTTCAAGATCGCGGAGCCCTCGTGGGCCCCGGGAGGAGCTTCCAGATGAGCCAGGTCACCACCAAAAACGGCAGCGCGTCGTTCGAAGCCGCCTTGGAGAAGGAGCTCTCGGAGCTCCGCGCGCAGGGCCTGTACCGCAAGCTGCGGGTGCTGGACGGCGCCCAGGAAGCGGAGTGCGTGATCGACGGCCGCAGGGTCATCAACCTCTCCTCCAACAACTACCTGGGGCTCACCACCCACCCGCGCCTGAAGAAGGCCGCGCTGGAGTTCGTGCAGCGCGAGGGCGTCGGGACCGGCTCGGTGCGCACCATCGCCGGGACCAACAAGGAACACATGGAGCTGGAGCGGCGGCTGGCGGCCTTCAAGCACACCGAGGCGTGCGTGGTGTTCCAGTCGGGATTCACCGCCAACGCCGGCACCGTCTCGGCCATCCTGGGGAAGGATGACCTGATCATCAGCGATGCGTTGAACCACGCCAGCATCATCGACGGCTGCCGACTCTCGCGCGCGCCCATCAAAGTGTTCGCGCACAAGAACGTGGAAGAGGCCAAGCAGATCCTGGAAGAGAACAAGAACCACCCCGGGAAAAAGCTGCTCATCACCGACGGGGTGTTCTCCATGGACGGCGACATCGGGGCGCTGCCCGAGCTGTGCGAGCTGGCCCGGCACTACGACTGCATCATGATGGTGGACGACGCCCACTCCAGCGGCGTGCTCGGAAAGGACGGCCGCGGCTCGGTGGACCACTTCGGCCTGCACGGCAAGGTAGACATCCAGGTCGGGACGCTGTCCAAGGCGTTCGGAGCCCTGGGCGGCTACGTCGCGGGATCGCAGCGGATGATCGAGTACCTGTATCACCGCGCCCGCCCGTTCCTGTTTTCCACCTCGCATCCGCCGGCCGTGGTGGGTGCGTGCCTCGCCGCGCTGGACGTGCTGGAGCAGGAGCCCCAGTGGATCGCGCAGCTGTGGGAAAACACCCGCCACTTCAAGGCGGAACTCGCCCGGCTCGGATTCGACACCGGCGCCAGCGAAACTCCCATCACCCCGGTGATCGCCGGCGAATCCCGAATGGCCATGCAGCTCTCCGACGAGCTGTTCGCCGACGGCGTGTTCGCCCAGGGCATCGGATTCCCCACCGTGGCGCGCGACAAGGCCCGGGTGCGGACCATCGTGACCGCGACCCACACGCGCGAGCAGCTCGACCGCGCGCTGGCTTCGTTTGAAAAGGTCGGGAAGAGGCTGGGGTTGATTTCGTGACTTCTTCCGAATCCCGCCTGCTCTTTCACATGAAGTCCACCCTCGCCGGGCTTGCCGCGCTGGCCTTCACTGCTCTCCTGCCGACTCCATCCGCCGCCCAGGGCTACGATCCGGCGTTCGCATCGGGGCGGCTCGCGGCCCTTGGAGGCGCCGGCGTGGCATTCGGCTCGGACGACGGGTTTACTTTCATCGTCAATCCGGCGCACCTGGGCGACGCCGAAGGATTCAGCTGGGGCCGCTACCGCGCCACCACACCCTTCGTCCGCGCCGTGAAGAATTCGGCGACCGGCGCCCTGGGCTACGTCTCCTCGAGCAACGAATCCCGGGTGGACTTCGTCACCCTGGGCATCGCGGGTATCGGGGTGAGCCTGAGCGGCAGGCCGATCCACGCCCTGGGCGGCTCGACCTACGCGGCCGACGCACCGTCCACTCCCAACGACAGAAACCTCTACTTCCCGCCCGGCGAGGTTCCGACCTCCGGCGCGGCCACCCGGAACTTCGGCCTCGGGATCCGCGGCTTCCACACCCTTCGCTACCTGAGCACCCTGGTTGGGCGCCCGCTGCCTCGATGGGACGACTACGCGGATATTTCGCTGGGATGGCTGTGGCAGAAGACCGCCCTGCGCGACACCGTGGAGGCGGACTCCGACGAGGTGGGCACCCGCGCATGGGGCGCGCTGCTGCGGGTCTCCCCCTACCATCACGTGATGGGCGAGATCAAGGACGGCGCGCTGGTGGAAGAAGGGCCGCTGGAGGGCCTGGGCGGAATTGCGGTGGATATCACCGCCGGAGTTTCCAGTGCCCCGGTCGGCGTGGGCCCGGCGGGGCGGACCCGGGATCCGGTGAATCCGAAACAGACCCTCGATCCCTCGTTTCGCTTGAAACGCCGGGGAGTGGCCGCGCGCGTGGCCACCGGGATGGCGCGGTTCCTGAGGCCCGATGAGTCGGGCGAGTTGACCCCGTGGGCACGGGTGCTGGGTCCGACGTTCGACTTTCAGGCCTCGGTCGAGCGGGACCGGGTGGAGATGGAGAACGGCCCCGGCAGCGCCTCGGATTCGGTAAACACGCTGGCCATGGAACTGACGACTTTCGGAGTGCTGAGCCTGCGCCTAGGGAACTCGGGCGCGCACCGGGTCCACTACGGCTTCGGCCTGCGCGCGCACTACGGCGACGCCGTGTCGGTGCGCTACGACCGCGCCTGGGTGCCGACGCCGCGGACCGGGGATGTTCCCTTACCACAAAGCAGGTTCGAGGACATCCCCCGGTACAGCTGGTCGTTCAACGTGAACCCCTACGGGGTGATGAAGACATTGCTGGGGGAGTAGCGGGGGTTCGCGGCCGCCGGCCACGCCTACAACACCTCCCGCAGCGCCGCCCCGGTGTGCGACCCCTTCACCTTTACCACCTGCTCCGGCGTCCCCTGCGCCACGATCCGGCCGCCGGCGTCCCCGCCTTCCGGGCCCAGGTCCAGCAGCCAGTCGGCGGACTTGATCACGTCCACGTTGTGCTCGATCACTACTACCGTATTTCCCTTTTCCACCAGTCGCTGCAACACTTCCAGCAGCATCTTCACATCTTCAAAGTGCAGCCCGGTGGTGGGCTCGTCCAGGATGTAGAGGGTGCGTCCGGTGGCCACCTTGGAGAGCTCGGTCGCCAGCTTCACGCGCTGCGCCTCGCCGCCCGAGAGCGTGGTGGCGGCCTGGCCCAGGTGCAGGTATCCGAGCCCCACGTCGTGCAGAGTGCGCAGCTTGCGGTGCACCACCGGGATCGGCTTCAGGAATTCCATGGCCTCTTCCACGGTCATCTCCAGCACGTCGGCGACGCTTTTCCCCTTGTATAGCACTTCCAGCGTTTCGCGGTTGTAGCGCCGCCCGCGGCACACGTCGCACTTCACGTACACGTCGGGCAGGAAGTGCATCTCGATGCGCTTCACGCCGTCGCCCTCGCACGCGTCGCACCGGCCGCCCTTCACGTTGAACGAGAACCGCCCCGGCGCGTACCCGCGCGCCTTGGACTCGGGCAGCATGGCAAACAGATCGCGGATCTGACCGAACGTGCCGGTGTAGGTGGCCGCGTTGGAGCGTGGAGTGCGCCCGATGGGCGCCTGGTCCACGTCCACCACCTTGTCGATGTGCTGCAGGCCGTCGATCCGCACGTGCCGGCCCGGCGTGGCCACCGAGTCGTGGAAGTGCCGCGCCAGCGAATTGTAGAGCACTTCGTTCACCAGGGTGCTCTTGCCCGAGCCCGACACCCCCGTGACCACCACCAGCTTGCCCAGCGGGATGTCCGCGTCCAGGTTCTTGAGGTTGTTCTCGGTGGCTCCCACCACGGTGATCTTCAGGCCATTCCCCGGCCTCCGGGTGGACGGGATCTCGATCGAGCGCTTTCCGCTCAGGTACTGGCCGGTGAGCGACTCCTTGACCTTCATCACTTCCGCCGGGGATCCCTGGGCCACGATCGCGCCACCCAGGCGCCCGGCGCCGGGTCCCAGGTCCAGCAGGTAGTCGGCGGCCTTCATGGTGTCGTAGTCGTGCTCCACCACGATCACCGTGTTGCCCAGGTCGCGCAGCGTGAACAGGGTCTTCAAGAGCCGCTGGTTGTCGCGGTGGTGCAGTCCGATGCTGGGCTCGTCCAGAATGTACAGCACCCCGGTCAGGCGCGATCCGATCTGCGTGGCCAGGCGGATGCGCTGGGCTTCCCCGCCCGCCAGCGTGCCCGCGCCGCGGTCCAGGCTGATGTAGCCGAGCCCCACGTCGTAGAGAAACTTCAACCGCTGGCCCACCTCCTTGACGATGGGCTCGGCGATGACCAATTCGCGCTTGGTGAACTTCAAGGCCTCCACCGTGGCCCCGGCGCGCTCCACCGACTGGGCGGTGAAGGCCGGCAGGCTCAGGTCCCCGATCCGCACCGCGCGCGACTCCTTGCGCAGCCGCTCGCCGTGGCATTCCGGGCAGGGCCTTTCCGACATGTACTGCTGGATCCACTCGCGCGCCGAATCCGAGCCGGTGTCGCGGAACCGGCGCATCAGGTTGGCGATCACCCCCTCGAACTTGCCCTTGTGGGCGAACGTGGATTTCTCCGACTTGAACTTGTACTGGAACTCGCGTGGTCCAGCGCCTTCCAGGATGATCTTGCGGTGCTCGGCCGGGAGCTTCTTCCAGGGCACGTCGGTCTTGATCTTGAGCTCCTTCGCGACCGTGGCCGTGAGGTTCTCGTACCAGCCGGCCTGGACCGACTTCCACGGCTCGATCGCCCCGCCGTCCAGGGTGAGATTCGGATCCGGCACGATTCGCTCCGGATCCACCTCCATGTGGGTCCCGAGCCCGCCGCACGCCGGGCAGGCGCCGAAGGGACTGTTGAATGAAAAGCTGCGCGGCTCGAGCGCCGGAAAACTCATCCCGCACTTGGGGCAGGCCGCCTGCTCCGAGAGCATCCGCGGCTCCTTCTCCCCCGCCACCTCCACCTGCGCGAGCCCTTCCGCCAGCCGCCCGGCGGTCTCCAGCGAATCGGCCAGCCGGCGCGACTCGTCTTTGGACAGGGCGATGCGGTCGATCAGCACCTCGATGTCGTGCCACTTCTGCTTGTTCAGCGTGGGCGGGTCTTCCAGGTCGTAGATCTCGCCATCGATGCGCGCGCGCAGGAATCCCTGGCGGTGCCACGCCGCCATTTCCTTCTTGTACTCGCCCTTCCTGCGCCGGATCACCGGGGCATAGATCGCCACCTTGGTCCCGGCGGGCAGCTCCAGCAGCCGGTCCACCATTTCCTGGATGGTCTGGCGCACGATCAGCGAATCGTCGTTGGGGCAGTGCTGCTTGCCCACGCGCGAGTACAGCAATCTGAGGTAGTCGTAGATCTCAGTGACCGTGGCCACCGTGGATCGGGGGTTGCTGCCGGCGGTGCGCTGTTCGATCGCGATGGCCGGCGACAGGCCGTCGATGCGGTCCACGTCCGGCTTTTCCATCTGGCCCAGGAACTGGCGGGCGTAGGCGGACAGCGACTCCACGTATCGTCGCTGCCCCTCGGCGTAAAGGGTGTCGAAGGCCAGCGAGGACTTGCCCGATCCCGAAACCCCGGTGATCACCACCAGCTGGTCGCGCGGGATGTCCAGGTCCAGGTTCTTCAGATTGTGCTCGCGCGCCCCGCGCACCACGATGCTGCGTACCTTGTGGTCCTTGCTCACAACAAACGCTCCAGGAATGCCTGCGCCCTCGGGGAGGAGGGCCGGCCGAAAAATTGTTCCGGAGGAGCCACCTCCAGGACCTCCCCTTGATCCATGAACGCCACCCGCCGGGCCACTTCCCTGGCGAATCCCATCTCGTGGGTCGCCACCATCATCGTCATCCCCTCCCGGGCCAGGTCCCGCATCACTTCCAGCACTTCCTTGATCATCTCGGGATCCAGAGCCGACGTGGGCTCGTCGAACAGCATGATCCGCGGGTTCATGGCCAGCGCCCGGGCGATGGCCACGCGCTGCTTCTGGCCCCCCGAGAGCTCCGCCGGGTAGGCGTTTTCCTTGTCGGCGAGGCCCACGCGCTTGAGCAGCGCCCGGCCCACCTCTTCGGCCTCGGAAGCGGAGCGGCGGCGCACCACCTTCTGGGGCAGCGAGAGGTTTCCCAGCGCGGTCAGGTGCGGGAACAGGTTGAAGGACTGGAACACCATCCCCACTTCGCTGCGCACTTGATGAAGATTCTTCGCATCGTGGTCCAGGCGGATCCCGTCCACGGTGATCACGCCTTCGTCCACGCGCTCCAGGGCGTTCACGCAGCGCAGCAGGGTGCTCTTGCCCGAGCCGGACGGGCCCACCAGGCACACCACCTCTTGCAGACCCACGGACAGCGTGACCCCCTTGAGGGCGCGCACGCCTCCGGGGAAGGTCTTGCTCACCCCTTCAACGCTGATCACGGCGCATCAACCCCTTTTCCAGGTGCCGCGAATAGAGCGACAACCCGAAACACAAGATGAAGTACAGCAGGCCGATGGTCAGGAACACCTCGAACGGCCGGAAGATGGCCGAGTTCACCTGGCGGCCCACCAGCATCAGTTCCTGGTACGAGACCAGGGAGGCCAGCGAGGAGTCCTTGATCAGTGAGACGAACTGCCCGGTCAATGGCGGCAGGATGCGCCGGAAGGTCTGGGGCAGCAGGATGTGGCGCATGGTCTGGGTCCAGGTCATGCCCAGCGCCTGGGCGGCCTCGCCCTGGCCCTTCTCGATGGACTCCAGCCCCGCGCGCAGGATCTCGGCCACGTAGGCCGCCTCGAACACCGAAAGCGACACCACCCCGGCCCACAGCGGCGGGAGTTGCACGATGTAGCCCAGTCCGAAATACACCATGTACAGGATCAGCATCAGCGGAACGTTGCGCATGGTCTCGACGTAGATCCCGGCCACGGTCCGGGCGGCCCGGCTGGGCATCACGCGCAGGAGCCCCACCACCACGCCGAGCGCCGTGCCGCCCAGGATGGACCAGCCGGAAATCAGCAGGGTGCGCCCCGCCGCCGCAAGGAAGAGCGGGAAGTACTGCGGAATCTGGGACCATGTCCACTGGTACAAGGCGCGTCCTTGGAAGCGGGAAGTGGAGGATCAGAAGTCCAGCGGCGCCGGGTCGCGGCCGAACCAGCGGCGATAGGTCTGCGCGTACTTCGGGCCGTGCTTGAACTCGAACAGGGTGAGGTTGAGCCAGCCCAGCAGGTCCTGGTCGCCCTTGCGCGCCGCCACCGCCAGATACTCGGAGGTCAGCTGGTCCGCCACCACGTACACTTTGCCGCTGGCTTCGGCGGCGTGAAGGTAGGCGAAGGGCTGGTCGAACACCATGGCGTCGGCGCGGCCGGCGTCCACTTCCAGAGCGGCCTCCGCCTCGGCGTCGAAGGTCTTGATGGTCGCCCGCGTGAAGATCTTGCGCGCCGCCACCTCCCCGGTGGAGCCGAGTCGGGTGCTGAGCACCACCTCCGGCCGGTCCAGGTCCATGGGCGAGCGCAGCGAGCCCCGCGGGTGCTTCGAGGCGCTCACCATGACCACCTGCCCGGTCTTGAAGTAGGGCTCGGAGAACAGGCAGCCCAGCGCGCGCTTGGGGGTTCGGGTCATGCCCGAAAGGATGATGTCGAACTTCCCGGCGGCCAGGTTGGGAATGACCGGGTCCCACTCGGTCTGCACGATTTCGAGCTTCACGCCCATCTGGTCGGCCAGGTAGCGGGCCAGGTCCACGTCGAAACCCTCCCACTCTCCCCTGGCGTTCAGCGTTTCGAAGGGCCTGTAGCCGGGGTTCATACCCACCCGGAGCACGCCCCGCTGGACCACCTGGTCGAGCGTGGATACCTTGGCCGGCCCGGAACCCGGGGCGCAGGAAAGCACGAACAGCGAACCGCCAACGGCGGCCGCAACGAACAGCCGTTTCAGGGACATGATGGGGATGCCTCGCCGGGTTGAATGGGAGATGGGAAGCCGAGAGAGGATATTACGGGAGCCGGGGTCCGGCATCAACGGCTCAGGGAAGGCCCGCAGGGATTGATTTCCCGGACTTTCCCGACGGGCCAGCGGCCCGCACCTCGAGAACGGCAGAGCGGATACACTGGCTTAGCGAGTCGGACGGGTCCGCGGCCAGCTTTTGCGACGCCAGGATCAGCATCTTTGTCCCGGTGGTCTCGTCTCGCCGCGCCGCCGTTCGGAATGCTTCCCGGGCTTCCGGGCGCCGGCCGGCGTCCCAGAGCTCGTTCCCGGCCAGGATGAAGAAGCGGGGATTGGGCACGAGCGCTGCCGCCTCCAGGTACGCCTCCGCCGCAAGGGCCGGCTGGTCCTTGAGCTCCCGGTACTCGCCCAGGTACTCGAAGAGCATTCCGCGCGCCGAAAGCGGCAGAGCGGGAACTCCGCGGCTGATCGCGTCCACCCGCTGGAGGGCCGCCCCCTCCGAGGCATTGAGCTGGAGCCACGCCGAGCTGTGAAGGAGCGAGGCCAGGATGGCAAATCCCCACAACGGGACGAGCCGCGAGTCGGCCTCGATCCCGCGGGCGGCCGAGCGCGCCACGAGGAGGGCCAGGAAGATCCCGGCGCCGGCAAAGTTGTCCCAATCGCGCATGGCGCCCTGGACGGGGTAAAGGCTCGGCACGAGGCAGGCCATGAGGAGAAAGGGCGCCGCGGCAAGCCACCACGACGCGCCCAGGGAAAGACGGGTCCCGCTCCAGCGGTTCGCCATGACCACCACCAGCCCGGCCATCCCCAGCGGAGCAAGCAGGAAGAGATCGTTCAGCACATTGGCCACGTGCACCGACGAAAAGATCGAATAGGCGCCGGGCTCGCCCCCGCCATTCAACGAATGGACCAGCAGGGCGAGGTCCTGCCCCGCCACTCCCTTCCAGCTGTAGACGAGGGCTGCGAGGCAAGCTACCGCCAGGGCCATGGCCGCAATCTCCGCCATCTGCGGCCGACGGCCGGCCCGCTGCGACCGCGAGATCCTCCAGACCTGCGCCGGAACCAGGAAGAGTCCCGTGCGGTGCGTCAGGAGCGCCAGGGCCACCATCAAGGTGCTTTCGAACGGCCTGCGTGAAAGCCGGTCTTCGCGCCAGCAGGCCGCGCACCACGCGAGCAGGCAGGTCAAAAGCAGTCCGTAGCCCTTGCAGTAGCCGGCAAAGATTTCCACATAGCCCTGGGAAAGCACCAGCGCCAGGACCACCCAGCGGGCCATCGTGGATCCGGTGCACTCCCGCGCCGCGCGGATGGCGACCAGCGCGAAGACCGCCCCGATCATGCAAGGCACCATCTGGGCCGCCTGAAAGATGTCGAGCCCGCCCAGCCGGGCCAGCCGAACCGGCAGCTGCACCAGGAGCAGATAGTCGAGAGGCGCAGCGTGAAGGACCCAGGCCGGCACGTCGGGATTTCCGTTCACGGCTCCATACATGGAGCGAAGGCGTAGCGTGGTGTCGCCGAGAAAATGGATCTGCTCGCGATAAAGCCAGAAGACCACCCCGATCGCAGCGCCCAGCAGGAGTCGCCATGGAATCGCGCCGGCGGAAAAGAAGTCCGATCGGCCGGGCGGAACCGGAGCGCTCTGCGGCACAGGGTTCCCGGACCGCGGAAGCCTCCGAAGGAAGAGCGCCATGGCCACGGCCAGCGTGAGCAGCCCGAGGCCCAGCCTGAGGTTGGCCTGACCCGGGGGGAGATAGTGGGTGATGTTCAGGCCCCAGACCCAATTCGACTCGTTGCTGCGAAGGACCCATGGGAGCGCCAGCACCGCCAGGCCGGCGGCCAGGATGGATCCGGACTCGAGCAGGAATCTCCGCCTCAAGCGGAGCGTCCGCGCTCGCCCGAAGGAGTGCCGTGGTGGGAGCAGCTCGCGTTCAATGTGGTGGCTGGGATGTCGATCCCCCTGTCCGTGGGAATTGAAGTGGGGATTCTCCGACGTTCCGCGGGCGACCGCCTCCCGGGGATTGGCCCCCCCGGAAGATGCACGCCGAGCCCAGAACTCCTATCACCGAGGATCCGGATGCAACAACCCGGCACCCCGGTGGCGCTCCCTGGCCGACCGGCGGCTTCCGCCGTGCTGGAATCCCGCCCCCCACCTCCCTATACTGCCTCCCATGCGTTTCACCCGCGCGGCCCTGGTGGGCCTTCTCTATTTTGGACTCACCCTGCTCCTGGACGGCTGGGGCCTGCCCTCGGCGGAGCGGGCCACGTTCTATCCGGCCGACGCTTCAGTCCGCCTCGTGCGCGGCGGCAGCGAAGGATTCTACGTCACCGGCCCCTCCAAGTCGTTTCATCCCGACGAGGCCTCCATCCTGGGCGCTTTGGCTTCCATGAAGCCGGCGCAGCAGGACTTCAATCCCCACTTCTTCAACTATCCGAGCCTTCAGATCTACGCGGTGGGCGGGGCGCTGGCGCTGGGACAGAAGCTGGGCTGGGTGAAACCGTCCCGCGATCCCGCCCACTACCTGGCGCACCCCGAGGACGCCGCGATGCTCTACCGGCTGGGCCGGGCGGTGAGCGGACTGTGGGCGGCGCTCGCACTGGGGGCGCTGGTGTTCGCCTCGGGGGCCGGGCTGGTGGCCGCCCTGCTGATCGGCTTCGCGCCGCTCTTCCTGGCGTGCGCGTGCAGCCTGACCGTGGACATGGCCTCGGCCGGGCTGGCCACGGTCGCCGTGCTGGTGTGCGCCTCGCTCAAGGGGCCGCGCCGCGGGCCGAGCTTCTGGGCGGGAGTGCTGTGCGGCCTGGCTGCCTCGGCCAAATACCCCGGGGGCCTCGCCCTGCTTCCGCTCCTCCTGGTCTGCCTGGGACCGGGAGAGAAACGAAAGGACCGGATGGGAACGCTCTGCCTCGCCCTTGTCGGCGCTGCGGCGGGATTCCTGGCCGGCACGCCGTACGCCCTGCTGTCCCCGACGGAGTTCTGGAACGGCCTGCACGCCGAGTTGCTGCACTCCCGGGAAGCCCAGGGGTTCCAGTTCATGGCCGCGGACCCGGCGTGGAAATATCACCTAAGGCATACGCTGCAAGCGGGATGCGGGATCCCCTTCACGCTATTTCTCACCGGTATCCTGGGCTCGCTGATGGACCTGGGGCCGCGCCGGCGGGCCCTGCTCTTCTACCTGGCGGCCGGGGTGGCGCTGCTCCTGACCTCCAGGCTCTACTTCGCCCGTTACGCCCTGCCGTTCCTGCCGGTGGCGGCGGTGGTGGCTGCCGAGGGTTGGGCGCTGCTGCTGGAGCGGGCGGGCGGGTTCGGAGAGTTCCTGATGCGTTTCGGCTCGGCCGGCGCGCTGGCGACGCAGTTCGCCGTGGGGGCGGTCTACGCGGTCATCATGGCCGTGGGCCCGGATCCCCGGCTGGAAGCCGCCCGGGAGATCTCCATGCTCCCGCCGGGCAAGCAGGTGCGCCTGCTGGAGCGGCCCTACTTCACCACGCCGCCGCTGGACTCCCGGCGGCTCCCGGTGAGCGTGGGCCTGGTCACCCCCGACACGCTCGGCGCGCGGACGCCCGACCTGCTGGTGGCCTCCGAGTTCGAGCTTCGCGACCTGGCCCGGCAGGGCGCCTCGCTCCCGGCCGAAGCGCAGCTGGCCGCGGAGCTGATGTCCCCTGAAAAGCCGCTCCTGGTCGGCGCCCACGCCTGGAAGGCCACCGTGTTCCACCGGCCCGCAGGCCTGGCCGGGTTCGAACTTCCGACCATCGAAGAGCCCCAGGAACTGGTGATGCTCCATCCCACCGTGTACCTGTGGCGGAGGATCCGGTGAGCGGCGAAGCGCATCCCTTCCGACCGGGCACCTGGCCGCGTTCGCTGTGGCTGTGCATGGCCGTGGCGCTGATCGCGCGACTGCCGGGGTTCACGTACGGATTGCCCTCGCTCTTCTATCATCACGACGAGCCGCAGATCGTGCTGCGCGCCCTGCGTTTCGGAACGGGGGATTTCAACCCGCATGCGTTCCGCTGGCCCGGCACGTGGCTGATGGACCTGATCTTCTTGTTATACGCGCTGGTGTTCGTGGCGGGCCGGCTCGCTGGGGCATGGCATGGCGGCGCCGAATTTGGGGCGCTGTACTTTCGCGACCCGACCCTCTTCTACGTGGTGGGGCGCCTGGCCAGCCTGGCGATGGGCCTTGCGACGGTGCCGCTGGTGTTCGCCGTGGCCGAGCGGGTGGCGGGACGCCGCGCGGCCGCCGGAGCGGCGCTGCTCCTTGCGCTCAACTGGCTGCACGCCGACCTCGCGCGCGTCGCCGTGCCCAGCGTGCCGATGGTGTTCTGGGTGGCGGTGGCCCTGTGGCTTATCAGCAGCCCGGCCTCGGCCGGCTGGGCCCGCTCCATCGGCATCGGCATCACGGCCGGATTCGCGGCCGCCTGCCTCTACTACGGCGGCTGGGTGCTGCTGGCCTGGCCGGGAGCGCTGGCGGCCCGCGCCGAGGGCCGCTGGACGGTACGCCTGCGGGCCGCCTTGGGCCTTCCATTCTGGCTAAGCGCGGCCGGAGCCGCGGCGGGATTCCTGGCGAGCTGCCCGTGGGCCCTGCTGGACTCATCCACGTTCCTGCACGATCTGGGCTTCGTGAATTCCCAGTACGCCACCTGGCACGGCGCGGTGCCGCGAGCCCTGCTTCCCCTCTACAACGTCTGGGATGTCTTCTCGGGAGTCATGCCGGGCCTGCTGGGATGGCCGGTGTGGTTGCTGGCCATCGCCGGGGCGGTGGCCCTGGTCCGGCGCGGAGACCGCTGGTCGCGCGGCGTGATGGCCTTCGTGGCGGGCTTCGCCGCGCTGCTCCTGATCTCGCGCTACCTCATGCCCCGCTACGCCATGCCGTGGCTGCCGCTCACCAGTGTGTTTGCGGGCGCCGCCTTGGCCTGGCTGTGGGACCGCGGCGTGCTGGGGCGCGCGGGGGTGGCGGTGGCGATCGGATGGTGCCTGTTCGACACCGGGGAGGTGTCGCTGGATCGCATGTCCCGGGACACCCGCGAGCTGGCCAAGTCCTGGGTCGAGACGCATATCCCCCCGGGATCGCGCCTGGTGGTGGACGCGCTGCATCACCGCAACACCTTCACCGCGCCGCTGGACCTGGGACCGGCCAGCGTCCGGGACAAGCTCTTGCGGCTCACCACGGAGCCTTCGCCCTACGGTTCCAGCGAGGCCTATCGGCTTTACTACGAGTTCCTCCAGCAGCACCCGGGGCCGCGTCCCTACGAGCAGGAGTGGACCGAGGCCGGCACCCGGGTGAAGGCAATCGCGGAGTACCACCGGCTGGGATATCGCTACGCCATAGTCTCGAGCCTGATCTACGAGGGGTTCCACCATCACGGGGAGTGGGAGGACAATCCGGCGGGACGATTCTACGGTGGGCTTGAGCGGCGGGGAAGACTGCTGGCGGAATTCCAGGGCGACCGGTTCCTGCACCCCGGCCCCACGATACGGATCTACGAACTTCCGGACAGCTCCACAAGCTCGAACCTGGGCTCACCCTCTCCCAGCCACAGGTAGCCCATCGAGGCTCCGAGGCCGAACCGCGGCTGCCCCGCCGAGCCCGGATTGATGTAGAGCACCCCGCCACGCTCCTCGCACAACGGCTGGTGGGTGTGCCCGAAGACCAGGACCCTGATCCCCGAGGCGGCGACTTCCTCCACCTGCCTGAGCGCAAGGCGCCCCGGCGGCGATTGGATGTGGCGCATCCCCACGGTCACCCCGGCGAGCGCCAGGCGGGCCTCCAGGGGCAGTCCGGAGGCGGGATCGTCGGTGTTCCCGAGCCCCGCGGTCACCGGGCACCCGTGGGTCCGCAGGGCTTCCAGCACTCCCTCACCCACGTCTCCCGCGTGAAGGATGTGGCCCACGCCTTCCAGGCGGCGCAGCGCCTCGTCCGGGAGATTTCCGTGGGTGTCCGAGATCACCCCGATCTTCATCCTCGCCTCCTAAAAAAAGGGGCTCCCGCGCGGGAGCCCCCAGATTCCTGCGGCCTGCCGAAGCCCCGCTACCGGCGGGGCGCCCCGGCCGCAAA
>JANXVU010000137.1 GCA_025351485.1 Candidatus Eiseniibacteriota bacterium
GGCCCGGCGCCGCCCTGGAAACTGCGTGCGACTACTTCTTGGCGCCCAGGATCGCATCCTTGGCGGCCTTCGCCACACGGAACTTCACGACGCGCTTGGCGGGAATCTTGATGGTTTCGCCGGTGGCCGGGTTGCGGCCCATGCGAGCCTTGCGGTTGACCAGCACCAGCTTGCCCAGGCCCGGAACGGTGAAGCTGTTCTTGGCCTCCTTGTAAGCCAGCGTTGCAAACTCGTCCAGGATCATCGTGATCTGCTTCTTCGGAAGCTCGGCCTTGGTGGCCAGGTGGTTGATGATCTCGGACTTGCTCTTCGCCTTTGCCATTGGAAAGTTCCTCCTCCGATGTGGAACCGCGGAAATGGGGACGTCTTTCGTCCCCGACAACACGGCGAATATAGGCACGCTTTCAAAGCGATGCAAGAAATATCCTTATTTTACAGGGGTCCGGGCGAATATTTTTCCGCGCGCCCCGATGGATAGGGGTTGAAACCGGCCTCTCACCTCCTCGTGAAGGCGCCCCGGGGCCACCGCCGGGGGCGAAATGTGCGTAACTTTCGGAAGTGGGGCTATGTGGAAAACTCCCTTCCAGCAGGGCTCAAAACCCGTCCCGGCCATTATGTGCCCCGGGAGGGAGCGCCCGCAAACCCCTGTATTCATTGACGAAAACGCGATTCGCGTGCGCGGTTGCGCGCCGCCGTTCGCCCCCTGTAGGATAGACGCATCTCGTCCATCACATCCGGGGCGCTGTCCCCAAGGAGCCTGAATGCCCCTCCCCGTTGTCGTCGTGACCGAAGCGCTGGACCCCGTTTGCCTGGAATGGCTGGCCGCCCGGGCCCGGGTGGAATCCCTGCCGATGGAGGACCGCGAGGCGCTCCTCCAGGGCCTTTCCGAGGCCGAAGGGCTGATCGTGCGCACCTACACCAAGGTGGACCAGGCCCTCCTGGCGGTTGCCCCCAAACTGCGCGTGGTGGGCCGTGGAGGCGTGGGCTTGGAGAATATCGACCTGGATGCTTGCCGGCGCCGGGGCATCGCCGCCGTGTACACGCCGGACGCCAACACCCAGGCAGTGGTGGAATACGTCTTCACGGTGCTGCTGGATTGGTTCCGGCCGCGCCTGTGGCTGGACTCCGCGCCCGGCCTTCGGGAGTGGACCGACATGCGTTCCACCGTGGTGGGCAGGCACCAGCTCCAGGGGCTCACGCTGGGCATCCTGGGGCTCGGGCGCATCGGCACCCGGGTGGGCCAGGTGGCCTCCGCCCTGGGAATGCGGGTGGTGGGCCACGACCTGCTGCCGCGCGACGAGATCATGCACCGTATCAACTACCCGCTGGAGTTCCTGCCGCCGGGCCGGGTCCTGGAAGAGGCCGACGTGCTCACCCTGCACGTGGACGCGCGCCCCGGGAACCGCGGCATGATCGGGGAGGAGGCGCTGGCCTGCCTCAAGCCCTCGTGCCTGATCCTCAACACCGCGCGGGGCATGCTGGTGGATCCGTGGGGGCTGGCGGCCTGGGCGCGCCTCGCGGCGCTGCAGGGCGGCGGGGCCATCCTGGACGTGCACGACCCCGAGCCGTTCGGCGAGGACTACCCGCTGCTGGGCATGGGCAACGTGCGCCTGGCGCCGCACTTGGCTTCGCGGACCGATGCGGCCATGCTCAACATGAGCTGGGTGGTGCGGGACGTGATCGAAGTGCTGGAAGGCCGTCAGCCGAAGTTTCCGGCGTGATGTTTCCCGCATGAAGGCGCGCGAGGGCTTCCTTTTTCCCGACCGAGCGTGGGCGATCCTGTTTGCGCGGCTGGTGCTGGGGCTCATCTTTGGAATGGCCGGGTGGGGCAAGGTGTTCCAACTGGGCGCGGTGCAGCATGCGCACCGGTTCTTCGTGGATCCCTACGCCGGAACCTGGATGCCCGCCTGGCTGCTGTGGGCGCTGGGGCTCTCGATTCCTTACATGGAACTGATCGCGGGCTGGCTGCTGGTGGGGGGATTGCTGGTGCGGCCGTCCATGGTGTGCCTGGGACTGATCCTGGCGACCGTGACCTACGGGCACCTGTTCAAGGACTTCCTGTACGAGTTCCACACCCACGTGATCCCGCGCCTGGCACTGCTGCTGTTCCTGCTGGTGATGCCGCGCCGCGAGGATCTGTTGTCGCTGGACCACCTGCTGTCCAGATCCCGGCAGCCCGGCCCGGGAGGGGAGCCGCCGACCGGTTAGCCCGGCCGCTTCAGAAGTTGCTCACCTGATCCAGCATGCCGCGCTCCCGCGCCGAGTGCACGCACACCTTCAGCGTCCCCGCGGCCAGCAGCGCGTAGCCCGCCGCGAACCCCAGCAGCGCCAGCAACAGTTGGCCGTCCGACCACGCGGCGAAAGTCGCGAACTGCGCCGGAGGCGGCCCAAGAAGCGAACGGCGCATCACTTCCAGCCAGTACCCCAGCGGAAGCGCGTAGGCCAGCGGGCGCAGCCAGGCCGGCAGCATCGCGATGGAAAACGCCGCCCCGCTGAACAGATACAGCGCTCCCGCCACGGCGTCCCCGAGCTGTTCGGTATGGGTCTTGAGCGTCAGCACCACCGCCCCCAGCACCAGTCCCATGGACGCGAGCGTCGCGAGCCCCAGCACCAGTCCCACCACGAACAGCGCCGGGTGGAAGTGCTCCGGGCTCTGCCGGATCTTCAGGAAGATCACCCCGAACAGGATCGTGATCCACACCGAGAATGACCCGGTGATGAACCGGGAGACGCCCCTCCCGAGCAGGTAGACCGCGAAGGGCGTGGGCACGGCGTAGAGATACTTCAGCATGCGGTAGCGCTCCCGGTCATCGACCACCCCCCACGAGATTCCGGTCATGATCGAGCCCACGTACAGGTAGAGCGCGCTGCCCACGTAGATCCACTGGAACATCGGCGCGCTGAAGTTTCCGTGCGTGATCACCGCGTACATCACCACCAGGATGGAGGCGCCGGCGAGGGGCTTGATGATGGAGTAGGTGGCGAAGAGCAGTGGATCGGTCCAGTTGGATTCGATCTGCCAGCCGAGCCAGGTGGCCATCAGGAAGGACCTCCACGCGGTGGGCTTGGGGCGGGCCATCAGGCGCCCCGGTCCGTGAGCCGGCCTTCGCGCACCGCGAGCCGCTCCATGTGGTCCAGCAGCCGCCGGGCGGCCGCGATGAACAGCACAGCCAGCACGGCCAGGAAAGCGATTTCCAGCTTCACGCCCAGGAACGGGTGGATCGTCCCGGGGGGGAACACCAGCTGCCTCATGGCATCCAGCCCCAGCGAGAGCGGCAGGATGGAAGCGGCGGCCGAGATCCAGAATGGAAAGCTCCGCAGCGGAAAGAAGAACCCGGAAACCAGGTACACCGGCTCCATGGCCAGGTGGGAGAAGTGCCACGCCTCCCGGCCCATCAGTAGAAACAGCGAAGAGAACATCATGCCCAGCCCGTAGAGCGCGGCCATGGTCAGCATGAACACCGCGAACAGCTGGGCGAAGTTGGACACCGCGAAGTGCACGTGGAACAGCACCGCCCCCAGCAATAGAATCACCAGCGCCCGCGCCGAGGTGGCCACCATGCCGCCGAGCGCCATCCCGAGCAGGATCGACATGAGCGAGCACGGGGCCATGATGTAGAGTCCCAGGTTGCCGGTCTCCTTTTCCCAGTACAGCTGGCTGCCCATGCTCCACAGCACATTGAGCCAGAAGGCGGTCATGGCCCCGCCCACCACCACGAACCCCACGTAGGCCTCCGGCGCCCCCAGGCCCCGGTACACGAACACGTAGGCGCTCACGGCCACCAGCGGCAGGAAGATCTCGAAGAAGATCCACGACAGCTCGCGGGTCGCGCCGATCACCCGGGGATAGGCCCGCCCGAAGATGGTCATCAGGGCGGCCCGCCAGCCGGTTCGCTTATGCACCGCCGGAAACATCGTGCTCCATTTCTTCCATGCTGGTCCCGACGAGCTCCACGAACACGTCTTCCAGCGTGGGCTCGCGCTTGGTCAGGCTGAGCAGGTGGATCCCCAGGCCGGTCATGTGGGCCAGCACGGAGCTCAGGGCGCTCTCTTCCTCCAGGACCAAGTCCAGGCGGCTGCGCCCGTCGGCCTCATGGTGGGTGACCTTGTGCAGGCCGGGAAGGGATTCGAGCGAAGTCACCGCCGCGGCCGGCACGGGAGTCACCTCCAGCTGGAAGATGGCCTCGCCCTGCAGGCGTTTCTTGAGGTTCTCCGGGGTGTCGCACGCCAGCACCCGGCCCTTGTTGATGATGGCGATCCGGTCGCACAGCTCGTCGGCCTCCACCATGTAGTGGGTGGTCAGGAGCAGCGTGCGGTTGGGGTCCTCCTTCATCCATTCGCGGATGAACGCGCGCACGTCGCGGGAAGCCCCCACGTCGAGCCCCAGGGTGGGCTCGTCCAGGAACAGTACCTCGGGGTCGGTCAGGAATCCGCGCACGATGTTCATCTTCTGCCGGAGCCCCGTGGACAGCTCGGCGCTCTTTGTGTCCAGCCGGTCCGACATGTGCAGCACTTCCAGCATGGCCTCGATGCGACGGTTGGCCTCGCCCGAGGGGATGCCGTAGAACTGCGAGAACATCCAGAGGTTCTCGCGCACCGTGAGCAGGCCGTAGCCCGAGGCCTCGCCCCCCGAGACCATGCTGATCCGCGGGCGCACCTTGCGCGACTCGCCGGCCACGTCGTATCCGGCGACGAGGGCCGAGCCCGAAGTGGGGGAGAGCAGCGTGGTCAGGATCTTGATCAGGGTGGTCTTGCCGGCGCCGTTCGGTCCCAGCAGGCCAAAGAGCTCGCCGCGCCGGACTTGCAGGTTCACGTCGGTGAGCGCCGAGAACTCGCGGCCCGGGGATCCCGGGCTGCCGCGGGTCTTGTAGATCCGGCCCAGGCCCTGGACGTCGACGGACAGGTCAGTCATTTGCCCTGCTGGTCCTTGAACACGGCGCCGCCCTTCATCACCCACTTCACGCGCTCCAGCTCGGTGATGTCCTTGAGCGGATCCCCCGCGACGGCGATGAGGTCGGCGTACCGGCCCGGTTCGATGGTTCCCACCTGGTCCTGCCAGCCGATCATCCCGGCGGCCCTTCCGGTGGCGGTCTGGATCGCCTGCATCGGCGTCATGCCGTCGCGCACGTAGATCGCGAACTCGCGCGCCTGGGTGCCGTGCGGAAAGACGCCCGCGTCGGTGCCGAAGGCGATGTTGACGCCCTCGCGCAGCGCCACCTTGAAGGACTCGGAGGTGTGCTGGGCCACGTCCCGCGCCTTGGCCAGACGGTCCGCCGTCAGGTGCATGGGGTTGCCGGGAACCAGGAGGCTCTCCGGAACGTAGCGCGTGGGCACGTCCCAGGTGCCCTTCTGCTTCATGAGCCGGGCGATCTCGGGCGTCAGGTACGAGCAGTGCTCGATGGAGCGCACTCCGGCGCGGACCGCGTCCAGGATGCCCTGGGTGCCGTGCGCGTGCGCCGCGGTGAATCGGCCGGCGCGCCGGGCCTCGTCCACGGCGACCTGCATCTCTTCGAAGGAGAACTGCTCGGCGCCCGGAGAGTCGCCCGTGGAAAGCACGCCGCCGGTGGCCATGAACTTGATCACGTCCGCGCCCTGCTGAATGTCGAAACGCACCTTCTTGCGCACCTCTTCGGGTCCGTCCGCCACTCCGTTCATCCCGCCAAAGTGGTCGAAGTACGGGAACTCATTGTTGGGGTCGCCGTGCCCGCCGGTGATGGACAGTGCGAACACCGCGACCTGCATGCGCGGGCCCGGAACCTCCCCGGCGTTGATGGCATTGCGCAGGGCCACGTCCACCAGCTCGTAGCCGCCCACGTCGCGCACCGTGGTGAAACCGGCTTCCAGGGTGGCGCGCGCGTGGTTCACGGCGCGAATGGCCGCGCGGGCCGGCGTCAGCTTCACCTTGTCGGCCACCGTCTGGCCCGGCTCCGTGGACAGGTGGGTGTGGCAGTCGATCAGGCCCGGGAGGAGCGTGGCATCCCCAAGGTCGATCGTCCGGGCGTCTTGCGGCGCCTGCGAGACCTGCGGGCCCAGCAGCACCCGGCCGATGCGCTCGCCGTCCAGGACGACCACCACGGGACCCACGGTCTGTCCGGATCTTCCATCGATCATCCGGGCGGCCTTTACGCACACCGTCGCGCCCCGGGCGCCGGTGAAGCCGGCGAGCAACAGGGACAGCGCCACGAACAACAGTCTGGGGATGCGCATCGAGCGTCCTCCGGAAAGTGGAATGGCCCCCGGGGGAGGGCCGACGGGATCCATGGTTCAGGTTGAGCGGCTTCAGACTCTACAGGGAAGCACAACTTGCTGGCAAAATGAATGAAAAAGTGTTATTATTTATAGACTTATGACACATTTTGGCAGTGGCACCCCGGAGATTCGAATGAAAGACATCCTTCGCTGCGCTGCGGTGCTTGTCATGCTCCTGCTTCCCGCCCTGGCCGCCGCCGAATCGGATCGCGATTCGGGGCGCGGGGGTGATTTCTTTTCGCGCATCTGGGACCCCGCGTACCGCGACCTGCTCGGGAAGCGCGCGGCCGCGGACATTCGCCTGGCCGAAGATCCGCCGGCCGCGCCCTTTCGCGCCGCATGGCTGCAGAGTTTTGGCACGAACATCCGCATCAACGATCCCACCGGGGACTTCTCCTCCGAGACCCAGTCGGAGACCGCCGTGGCCGCCTTCGGCTCCAGGGTCATCGCCGGGTGGAACGACTCCAAGGGCTTCACCGTCGGTACCATTTCATCCTACGGCTACTCGGTGGACGGCGGCCTCACCTGGACCGATGGCGGGGACCTGCCGCGCAACGGGCTTGGGGCGGGGGAGCAGATCTACGGCGA
Organism: Candidatus Eiseniibacteriota bacterium; assembly: GCA_025351485.1. Lineage (GTDB taxonomy): Bacteria > Eisenbacteria > RBG-16-71-46 > RBG-16-71-46 > JACRLI01 > JANXVU01. The sequence continues at coordinate 6,838 of JANXVU010000137.1, forward strand.
CCCCGGCCTCGCCGCCGACCGGCACGGCAACTTCTACTTCTGCTCGCTGTACTTCATGCCGGGCGGAGTCTCGGCCATCGGAGTCAACCGCGGCACGTTCCTGGGGGGCTCCCCGGTGTGGCAGCCGCCCGTGGCCATCGCGCCCACTCTGCCGGACTTCCAGGACAAGTGCGCCATCGGGTGCGATCCCGACTCCCCTTACGTGTACGTGGTGTGGACGCGCTTCTTCGGGGGTGCGGGGGAGGGGCAGATGGAATTCGCGCGCTCGCGCGACGGCGGGGTCACGTTCGACCCGGAGATGGTGCTGAAGCCGGTGGCGCCGGGGATCAACGTGGAGTCGGGATACGTGGTGGTGGACGAGGTGGGGGGCGTGAACATCTTCTGGGAGGACGGCCTGGCGGCCCCGATCGGCACGGGGCAGCACTCGTACATTCTTCACCGCCGCTCCATCGATCGCGGGGCGAGCTTCGGGGCCATCGACACTGCGGCCACCATCGCCCAGAACTGGCTGGCCGCGCCCCCCGGGTTTAACCGCCGCGATGGGTTCTTCGAGTTTCCCAGCGCCGCCGTGGACAAGTCGAACGGCCCCAACCGCGGGACGATTTACCTGACCTTCAACGAGGCCTGCGAGCCGGTGTTCAGCGGCGTCGGGCCGGGCACGGTCTCCGAGGTCGAAACGAACAACACCGTGGCCACCGCCATGCCGATCTCGGTGCCACGCCGGGTCACCGGGACGATCTCGTCCGGGAGCGACGTCGACTTCTACAGCTTCAGCGGCACGGCCGGCCAGATGGTGCGGGTGACGGTCACGCCCCAGGACACGCTCTATCCCTGGCTTCGGCTGAGCAACGCTCCGGCCGGCGACACGTTGCTGATCGACAGCCGGAACGGCAAGGGCCTGGAGGCCTACGGCTGGGTGACGCTGCCCTCCACCGGCACCTACACCATCCAGGTCCAGCCCCGCGACAACACCACCGCCGGGCCCTACTCGATGGACGTGGAAAACGTGACCGCGGGGGCGGGTTCCGTGGCGCGCGACCACCGGGATGCGGTGGCGTGCTACAGCCGCGACCACGGCGCCCACTGGAGCAAGCCGGCGCTGGTCAACGACGATCCGCCGCTGTTCGACAACTGCATGCCGGACGTCGCGGTGGACTCTCTTGGCTACGTCCACATTTTCTGGTACGACCGCCGCAATGATCTGCTGCGCGGCGGGCGGGCCGACGTCTACTACGCGCGCTCCTCCAACGGCGGGCTCAGCTGGTCCCCGAATCTTCGAATCACCGACGGCGCCACCACCTGGCAGGTGCCGTCCCGCTCGGCGCCCAACTTCGGCGACTACTCCAACGCCACCAGCGCCGGGAACACCACCTGGCCGATCTTCGCCGACGGGCGTGGCGGTACGCCCGATGCCTACGCCCAACCGGTCTACAGCGGCTTCCAGGTCAGTTGCGCCTCCGACACCAACCTGTCCCACGGGGACACCTTGAGCCTGCGGTACACGGTCACCAATCTTTCGCCGTTCCCGGAGACTTTCGTCTACGACGTCGCCGACAGCTCGGGGTTGCTGTCGGCCGTCCGGGACAGCGTGGCGGTGGGGGCCAACAGCTCGGCCCAGGTGACCTACCGGAAGATCGTGCCCGACAGCCTGCACGCCTCGTACAACGATCCCGTGACCCTGACCGGGCGCTACCGGAGCGCCTATTTCGCCACCTCCCCATGCCGCGCCTACGCGAAACTGCACGGCTCCGTGGTGGCCGTGGAAGGCGGCGCTCGCCTCGATACCCGCTTCGAGCTGCCTTACCCCAGCCCTTCCGCCGGCCGCGTGCACCTGCGCTTCAGCCTGGCTCGGCGCGGGCCGGTCTCGATCAACGCCTACGACGTGTCCGGCCGCCGCGTGGCCCAGTTGGCCGAGGGCAACCGCGCCCCCGGCGCCTTCGACCTGAACTGGAATACGCGCGAGTCCGGATCTCTCACCTCGGGCGTCTACTTTGTTCGCGCGGAGCTGGCCGGAGAAACCATCACCCGCCGGGTGGTGGTTCTGAGATAGAGGGCTGGGCGCGGATCAGGCCCGCCCCGCGCTGCTTGACCGTTTCGCCGCCTAAAACTACACTCCGGGCTCGGCCGCTGGAACAAGGTGGCCGGGGGCGGGGTATCCATCCCGGCCCGCGGTGCGGCTCCGGGCCGCCCGCCGATTGCTTTCGCAGCGCCCAACTCTTCCAGGGGGATTCATGCTCCGTCGCTGTCTGCCCGTTGTAGCGCTCCTCGCGGCCCTTGCCGGCCCGGCGGCCGCGGTAGACCCCACCGGGTTTTCCGCGTTGGAGCTGGGACCGGGGGCGCGCGCCCAGGCCCTGGGCTCGGCATTCTCCTCCCTGGCCGACGACCCCACCGCTTCCTTTTGGAATCCCGCCGGCCTGTCCCGCCTGAACGGCATCCAAGTGGTGGCCACGCATAACCAGAGCTTCGAGGGGATCCGGCAGGAATACGCCAGCTTCAGCAAGAAGTACAGCGAGGGCACGCTAGGGCTGTCGCTCGGGATGGTCTACAACAGCGACCCGCTGCTCGGGACGGACCTCAACGGGGACTCGGTGGGCACGTTTGGCTACCACGACGTGCTGGCCACCGCGGCTTTCGGGTTTCGCGCGAATGAAAAGCTGGATGTTGGTGCGGGAGTGGAGTATCTGGCGAGCAAGATCGACGACTTCTCGGCTGGTGGGTTCGCCATCAACGCCGGACTTCGGTACTTTCCAGGGATCACCAACCTGAGCGTTGGCGCCTCGGTTCGCCACCTGGGCCAGGGCCTGACCCTGGACAAGGCGCGCTCGGGGCTTCCCACCACGGTGCAGGGAGGGCTCTCCTACATCGTGTCCGCCGGGAAAGGGGACCTTACCCTGGCCGGGGACGTGGCCAAGACCCGCGGAGATCCCCGCACCCACGCCCTGGTGGGCCTGGAGTACAACCAGCACGATTTCCTGTCGCTGCAGGCAGGCTACCGTTCGGGATTCGACTCGGAGGCATTCAGCTTCGGGCTGGGGCTGGGCTTCAGCCGCTTCCAGTTCAATTACGCCATGGTGCCCTACAAGAACGACCTGGGGACCAGTTCCCGGTTTGCGCTTAGCTACAAGGGCGACTGAGGTCCGGCCGGGGCCGCGGCCGACGGGGCCAGCACGGCGGGCTCGGGCGCGATCACTTCCGGGCTTCCCTCGTTCCATTTCCAAAGCCGAAACTTCCCGTCCTCCAGGGACGCGAAGGTGAAGTGGCGCATCCAATCCCCCAGCACCAGGAAATCCTTTCCGTCCCCCTGCATGTGGACCGGCTTGTGGAAGTGGCCGAGCACCACCGCATCGAACCCTTCGCGCATACGCGGGGTGACCACCTCACTCCGGATTTCATCCAGGGGAATGGGTTTTTCCACGTGATGGCGGCCGGCCGAAAGTCGCGAGACCCACAGGGCCAGCGGGATGCCGAAGTCGGGGTGCAGCAGCCGGTACAGCGAAATGTTGAGCGGTGAGCGCAGGACGGACTTCATCAGCCGGTAGGAACCGTCCCGGGCGAGCACGCCGTCTCCGTGGGCCAGGAACAACCGGCGGCCCTGGATCCGGAGATCCACGGGCTCTTGTTCCACCCGGATGCCCATTTCCCCGGCCAGGAAATCGCCGACCCAGAAGTCGTGGTTCCCGCCGACGTAGGTAATGGGGCACCCCGCGAGCCGGGTTTGCATCAGAGCGGTCAGGATCCGGAAGTGGCCCCGGGGGACGGCCCGGCGGTACTCGAACCAGAAGTCGAACAGGTCCCCGCCCAGGTACAGGGGGCCGGGGCGGCTCCGGACGAACGCCAGAAACGCTTCCAGGCGCTCCACTTTCCGGCTTTCCGCGGAGGCATCCTCCGCCCCCAGGTGTGCGTCTGACAGGAAGTAAACCGGCGGTTCGGACATGCCGGGCAGTATAGACGCTCGGGGCCGGCCGTGCATTCCTCCCGGCAGCTTGACCGGGGGGGCCGTATTTTCTATGGTGAAGCGGGACGCAAAGGCCGATGGAAGAATGGATTAGCCGGTGCTTGCCGGCATTCACGCCCGGCCGGGATGAGATACCAAGGAGCAGAGCGACCATGGCATATCGTTTTCGCAACTTTCTGATTGGGGCACTTCTGGTCACCGCGGGCATCGCCGGCGGGTTCATCCTGTCCAACAACCTGGATCTGCAGGCGGTGCTGCACGCCCAGGAATCTTCCCTCGCCGCGCACTCCACCATTCCCGAGAGCCCGTTCGTCTCCGTGGCCAGCAAGGTGGTCCCGGCGGTGGTGAGCATCGAGGTGAAGCGCCGGGTCTCGACGGGCGACGACAGCGGCGCCTACGGGGACCTGTTCCACAAGTTCTTTCCGGACGCGCCGGGCAACGGCAGCGGCAATGGCAGCCGCCGGCGCTCCCAGGAAATCCCCGCCAGCGGATCGGGCTTCATCATCGATCGCGAGGGGCACATCCTGACCAACAACCACGTGGTGTCCAACTCGTCCGACATCACCGTGCGCCTCTCGGACCACCGCACCTTCAAGGCCAAGCTGCTCGGCCACGACCCGTTCACCGACATCGCCATGATCAAGATCGAGGGCCGCGACCTGCCGGTGGCGGAACTGGGCAACTCGGACGACATGCGGGTCGGCGACTGGGCCATCGCGATCGGCAACCCGCTGGGCGAGCTCGAGGGCTCGCTCACCGTGGGGGTGATCAGCGCCAAGGGCCGCGCCGGGCTCAACATCGGCAACGAGCCGGGCGAGGGCCCGGGCTACCAGGACTTTCTCCAGACCGACGCCTCCATCAACTTTGGAAACAGCGGCGGGCCGCTGTGCAACATCAAGGGCCAGGTGATCGGGATCAACACGGCCATCAATCCCGCGGGCCAGGGCATCGGCTTTGCGATCCCGATCAACATCGCCGGAAAGCTCAAGGACAAGCTGGTGCTGGGCGGGCCCATCGCGCACGGCTTCCTGGGCATCCTGCCGCAGGAAATCACGCCGGAGCTGGCGGAGGGCAAGGGGCTTAAGTCGACCAACGGGGTGCTGGTGAACTCGGTGACCCCGAACACGTCCGCCACCGACGCCGGCATCCACCAGGGCGACGTGATCACGGAATTCAACAACGAGAAGATCACCTCGGTGGGCCAGTTCCGCCGGGTGGTGGCGGACGCCCCGGTGGGCCAGCGCGTGCCGTTGGTCCTGGTGCGCGACGGAAACCAGAAGGACGCCAGCGTGGTGCTGCGCGCCAGGCCGGAAGACAAGGTGGCCGCCACGCCGGAAGTCTCAAGCTCCAAGGACTGGCTGGGCCTGAAGGTGGATGACATCTCGGGCGCCACCCCCAGGGGCGCCAAGGGCCGGAAGACGCGGGCCAACAACGGAAACAGCGATCCGGACGCGGTCACCGCCGGAGTCGTCGTGACCGACGTGGCGGAGGGCAGTCCAGCGGAAGAGGCCGGGATCCAGGAGGGCGATGTCATCCAGGAGGTGAACGGCGCCTCGGTTGCCTCCACCGCCGACTACGGCGCGGTGCTCAAGAAGCTCAAGGGCACGCGCAAGCCGGTAGTGGTCCTGGTGAACCACCAGGGCTTCACGCAGTACGTGGCGGTCAAGCCCAAGTCCTAGGCGGTCCGCCCAGGGCTTGCGGGGCCGGCGGGTTTGGCCCGCCCCGCAAGCCCCGCTTCGCGCGGCACGGAGGCCGCGTTCCCTTTGAAAGGAATCCATTGAACAAGTTCCTCGCTGCCCTGGTCTGCACTCTTCTGATCGGCAGCCCGGCCTTCGCGCGTCATTCCTCGCATCGCAAGCATGTCGTGCGCGCAACGCGGGTCACGCGCGCCGCGCATGGCTCGCACGGCGCGCGGGTGACGGGGGTCCGCTTCTTCACTTCGCCCGAGGTGACCCGCCTGGTCCTGGATCTGTCCGGATCGGCCGGTTTCGATACCACCCTGCCCGGGGACTCCACCCACTATGTGCTGCTCGTGGAGGACGCCTCGCTGGCGCCCGACCTCTCCGAAGTGGTGGTGGGGGACAGCGTGGTGAACCGGGTGCGCCTGCGCGCGCTGACCGGCCGTGGGGTCAAGGTGGAGATCGAGCTGACCCGCGCCACCCGGGTGCACACGTTCGGCGTATCCGCCGGCGAGGGACACCCGCACCGGATGGTGGTGGATGTGCAGCGCTTCCTGACCCAGGAGCAGCTCGTGGCCCGCGACCGGGTGATCGAGACGGTGGCGCAGTCCCGGGACCGCGTGGTGGTGATCGATCCGGGGCACGGCGGAGACGCCCCCGGAGCCCAGGGGCCGGGTGGACTGTACGAGAAGGAAGTGACGCTGGCGGTGGCCAAACGCCTCAAGGAGCAGCTGGAGGCCAAAGGCGGGATCCGCGTGGTCCTGACCCGCAGCGGCGATTACGACGTTCCACTGCGCCGCCGCTTCCAGCTGGCGGACAAGGTCCAGGCGGACCTGTTCGTGAGCATCCACTGCAACGCATCGCGCGACCACGCGGCCCACGGCACCGAGGTGTACTTCCTGTCCCTCAAGGGCGCCGACGACGAAGCCACCAGGGAACTGGAGCGCGCCGAAAACATGGAAATCGGAAGCGCCGCCCCTGATGCCGCCGACGTGGTGGGGAACATCCTGTACGACCTGCACCAGAAGGACACGCTGAAGAAGAGCTCCGACCTGGCCGAGATGGTGCTGCAGGCGCTGTCCGCCCGCGAGGACCTGCTGGTGCGGGGGACCGGGGTAAAACAGGCCTCGTTCGCGGTGCTCAAGTCCCCGCAGGTGCCGGCGATCCTGGTGGAGACGGCCTTCATCACCAACCGCCGGGAAGCGCATCTACTGAACTCCCCGGACTTCCAGGGCGAGATGGCCGGCATGATCGGCAAGGGCGTCCTGGAATACCTGGATCGCGTGCCCGGCCGTCGCCGGTCCGCCCCTCGCGGCGGCATCGCCCAGCCCGCTTCCGCTCCCCGCCAGGGCGGCCAGTAGCCCGGCCCGCCCCACCGGCCTCGACATCCGCTCCACCCTGGCGCCTACGCCACCGCCGCCGCGTGCTCCGCATCCTTGTGCCACCGCAGAAACCAGTAGAACGACACGGACGCCACCGCATAGAATCCTGCCGTCACCCAGTAGGGCAGCTCGTAGCTGACGTGCTGCATCAGCTGGCCGCCGCACAGCGATCCGGCCGACCAACCCAGGTCCCACAGCAACGTGCACATCGCCAGCACCTTG
>JANXVU010000175.1 GCA_025351485.1 Candidatus Eiseniibacteriota bacterium
TTTTCGCCCGGCGCCGCCGCTTCTTTGCCCCCCGTGGGCACGGCCGGAAGTTGTGGTAGACTCCGGCCATCGTCCACCCTGGGGCTCCGCCCCTGATTCACCCACAACCCGAAGGGAACCATGAAACAGCGTAACCTCGCCGCTCTCCTCGCCTCGCTGGGACTGGGCCTCGTACTCGTCGCCACGGCGTACGCCGACAACCAGACCCAGTCGTCCGCCACGACGACGACCACCACCACCACGGTCAAGACCGACAAGACCGTCACCAAGAAGACCAAGCTGCACGCCAAAGTGAAAGGAACCCTGCCCGTGAAGCCCGAGACTGCCCCCGAGCACATCCAGGTCCAGCACATTCTGATCGGCTTCAAGGGCAGCGTCCCGGGCAAGGACATCACGCGCACCAAGGATGAGGCGGACAAGCTGGCGCACAAGCTGCTGCAAGAGCTGCGCGACGGCGCCGACTTCGACGAGTACGTCAAGAAGTACACCGCCGACGCGGCCCCGGGCATCTACGGCATGGCCAACAACGGTGTCACCCCGGCGCAGGGCGAGTACCCCCGCGGCGGCATGGTGCCGGCATTCGGCAACGTGGGCTTCGTTCTTTCGGTCGGCAACATCGACGTGGCTGAGTACGACGCCAAGGCGAGCCCGTACGGCTGGCACATCATCAAGCGCGTCAAGTAGCACTTCCGAGGGCGGCCCTGGCCGCGTCCGGAAACGCCGTGCAAGAGGCCGGGGCCCCCGCTCCGGCCTCTTTCTTTCTGGGGAGGCCCTCATGATGGAATTGCCCGATGGCGAATTCGTGCACCGTTTCGTGCACGCCAAGGAAGGCCCCGGCCGCACCGAAACGATCGTGCTGTTGCACGGCACGGGCGGAAGCGAGAACGACCTGGTCGACCTGGGCCGCACCCTGCGCCCCGGCGCCGCGCTGCTGAGCCCCCGGGGCAAAGTTCTGGAGCGCGGCATGCCACGCTTCTTTCGCCGGCTCTCCGAGGGTGTATTCGACCTGGAGGACCTGGTGGCCCGCACCCACGAGCTGGCGGAGTTCGTGGAGGATGCCATGGTGGAGCACGGCCGCGACCCTTCGCAGGTGTTCGCGGTGGGCTACTCCAACGGGGCCAACATCGGCGCGGCGATGATGCTGCTCCGCCCGCACGTGCTGGCCGGAGCGGCGCTGTTTCATGCCATGGTGCCGCTCACCCCTGAATTCGCCCCGGACCTCCTGGGCCGGCGAGTGTTCCTGAGCGCCGGGCGGACCGACCCCACCGTGCCGATGGAAAACTCGAAGCAACTGGCCACCATGCTGGAGCGCTACGGGGCCTCGGTGGAGCTGCACCTGGAGGACGGTGGGCACCAACTGGAGATGACCGAGGTGCACGCAGCAAAGAAGTGGATGGAAGGCTAGGGCGTGGTAGAATTGCCCCATGACGGATCTGTGGAGCCGCCTGGCCGGCCTTGAATCCCCGGGGGTCCTGGCGACAATCGTGAAGGTGACCGGTTCCGCGCCGCGCGAGCCGGGGGCCAAACTGCTGCTCCTGCCGGACGGCTCCTTCGCGGGCACCCTGGGCGGGGGCTCGCTGGAGCACGAGATCCTGGCGCACGGCCGGCGCATGCTGGAAGAAGGCTTGCCCTCCCTGAGCCGCACCTACCGCCTGAATCCGGCCGCCGACCAGTGTTGCGGAGGCGAGGTGGAAGTTTTCCTGGAGCGCGTGGGCCCGGCCCCGCAGGTGATCCTCTTCGGAGCCGGCCACGTGGGCCAGGCGGTGGCCCGCGCGCTCTCGCCGCTGCCCTTCCGGGTCACGGTGGTGGACTCGCGCCCCGAGTTCGCCGCGAAGGAGCGCTTCCCCGACGGCGCCGACGTGCGCTGCGGCGATCCGCTGGAACTGCTCGGCGCGATTCCCTCCGATAGTTCCTCGACGTATGCATTCGTCTTCACCCACAGCCACAAGCTGGACCTATTACTGGTGAGCGTGCTGCTCGGGCGGCCGCTCCGCTTCCTGGGCCTGATCGGAAGCCGGAGCAAGTGGGCCCGCTTCCGCGAGGCCCTGAAGTCGCGCGGCTTCAGCGAGGCGGATCTTTCCCGCGTGACCAGTCCCATCGGCATCGGCGTCGGAGGCAAGTCCGCGCCGGAGATCGCCGTGTCAGTGGCCGCGCAGCTCCTGGCGTTCCAGGCGGGTCTTACGGTGGAAGTGCGCCACCTGACCGACTCCGAGACCGCGACCTCCCCCACCGAGCCCATCTCCACCCCCGCCGAATCCGCGCGCCGGGACTGATCCATGCAGCCCGGCCTGGTGGTGCTCGCAGCCGGTGAAGGCCGCCGCGCCGGCGGGCCCAAGGCCTGGATCGAGGTGCAGGGGCGGCCGTGGCTTTCCCACCAACTGCAGGCGCTCGCCTCTTCCCCGCTCGCCCGGATCATGGTGGTGCTGGCCGAGGAGCCGCCGGCGCCCCACGCGCATCTCTATCCCGACGATTCCTGGACGCTCAATCCGCATCCCGAGCTGGGGCCCTTTCATTCCCTGCAGTGCGGCCTGCGCGCCCTGGGCGCCGCGGCCCTGGAGGCGGGCGCCTACGTGCTGCCCGTCGACGTCCCCGCGCCTTCGAGCGAGGTGTTCGAAGCGCTGGCCCGCGAACTCCCCGGAACGCTCGCCTGCGTGCCG
>JANXVU010000040.1 GCA_025351485.1 Candidatus Eiseniibacteriota bacterium
CGACCCTCTTGATTCCTCCCAGACAGGCTCAAAATCCCCCTTCCGGGGGCCGATAAGGGAAGGGCCGGAAACCGGTCCGGGAGGCCCTTTGACAAGGGAGCCCGGCGCCCGTAGATTTATTGGAGACAAGTGGTTTGGTACCGCAGGCAGCGGCCGCCCGCCCGGATCGGTGAACTATCCGGGTTCCCCATGCCGAAACTTTGCCGGAGGTGGCCTTGAACCTGATTCAGGCAGTGAATACGTATGTCTGGATTTGGCTGGAAACGCTGAAGTCGTTTCGCCGGCCCGCCGTGCTTCTGCCGTTCCTGATCTTCGTGCTTGTCGAAGTCGGGTTGGTCTGGAGTTCCTCCCATTTCTACGAGTCGCCCTTCGGTTACCTGTGGGTGCCGCTCCTGTCCTGGTTCCCCGGCGCCCGGGCGCTGCACTATCCGAACTACTTTGTTTTCCTGCCCATGCTGGTCTCACACCTGGATCTGTTCGTGAGTGCGATACTTGGATCCCTGACCGTGGGCTGGGGCAGCCTGCTGCTGCGCGAGGTCTACGTGGGCCAACCGCGGCCGATGGGGCAATCGCTGGGGGCCAGCGCGCGGCGCTATGGTGCGCTGCTCCTTGTTGGTATCCTGGTGTCCCTCGCCACCTACTTGATTTCGCGGTTGGGCGGCCTGCTTCCGCCGGACCTGCTCGTGGGTTATGCCCGCCGGCAGCTGGCGGTCCGGATCCTGTTCTACGCCCTGACCCTGGGCGTGCAGTCCGCGGCGCTGTACGTCCCGCTCTCGCTCCTGTTCAACAATCGCGGGCTCGGCACTGCGTTTCGCGAGGGGCTCTCCTTCTTTTCCCAGCACCGGATGATGACCCTGCTGCTCGTGGCGCTGCCCTTCCTGATCACGCTTCCGCTCAGCATGGCCCTGGAGAATCCGGCGCGGGTGGTGGAGCGCTTCAAGCCCGAGTTGCTCCTCACGTTGAGCTTTGCCAACCTGGGAGTGGCGGGGCTGGCCAGCTTCTTCATCGCCGGGGCCACGGTGCGTTTCTATCTATACCGTACCCGCCAGGACCGGCCCGCGACGACAGGAGCGGCGTCATGAAGAAACTCCTCGTTGCTCTGCTGCTGGTCTCGATCGCCGGATGTCAGTCCGTCGACGAAGTGGGACTGCTGTACCGCGTGGAGCGGGCCTACTGGCAGGCTGGACGATCCCTGGCGGCGCTCGAGGCCAATCGGGCGTCCACGCCGGCAGATGCGGAAAAAGTGCGCGACCAGTACATGGCCGTGGTCAAGGCCGCCGAGTCCGGAACGCAGAACGCCGGGGTGCGGCGGGTGGCCGGACAGAGCCTGCTCCAGTCCTACGACCTGCTGCAGGCGGAGAAGCGAAAGGACGAAGCCGGGCGCGTGCTGGACAAGATCTTTTCCTCTTACGCGGCCGATTCGGTGGTGGCCGGCGAGGCGCTGTGGCGCCGCTCCAATCGCGCCAACGCGGCCGGAGACAGCACCGCGGCCCTGGAGGACATGCGGCGGGTGGTCGCCATGGTTCGCCCGTCGCTGACGGGCACGCGGGGGGTGTCCGCGCATGTCATGGAAATACCCATTGAACTGACCCGTTTCCGCCTGCGCAGGGGTGACAAGGAAGCGGCCGCCCGGGAAGCCGCAACGGCCCTGGGTTACTACTACGGTATTGCAGCTCAGCGCGGGACGCGCGAGGCGTTCGCCGCCCGGGCCTACGTGGCGGACGTGCTCCGTTCCATGAACCGGAGTCGCGAGGCCCTTGGCGTGATGGACTCGCTGCTGAACGACAGCCGCAAGATCCCCGAAGAGGCCTCCCGCCGGCCGGAACTCTACCTGCGGGCCGTCGCGGTGGCTGCCGACGAGGTGGGAGACCTGGAGCAGGCCAACCGCTACCTGGACGGACTGTTCCGTGACTACCCCAAGTCCCCGCTGCGGGGCAGCGGCGAGTTGATGCGCGGCCGGCTGCTGGCGCGGCTGCACCGGAACGAGGACGCTGCCAAGACGTTTTCACTGGTGGCCCGTGACGCGACGCTTCCCGAAGGCACACGGGCGGCAGCGCTCATCGAATCGGGGCGGCTCGCCGAATTGGAGAACAACTGGGAAGAGGCGCAGCGGTCCTACCGGGATGCGGCGACCAACTACCCGCTCACGCCCCAGGGCATGCAGGCCCCGCTTTACCAGATCGCGCACTACCAGCGGATCAAGGACGACTCGGGTCTGCGCTCGGCCCGCCTGGAGGCCCGCAAAGTGTTCGAGGGCACTCTCGCGCGGTATCCCGATTCGCCGGTTTCTCTCCGCGCGCGCGAGCTGCTCCTGGCCTGCCTGATCGACCTCCAGGACTGGCAGGCGGCCGCCAGCCGCCTGGCCGACCTGGCCGACAGCCAGGCGGGGAGTCGCACCGGGCTCCAGGCGTTGCTGGCATTGGCGCAGATGCACGACAAGAAGCTATCCGATCCCAAAGCGGCGATCGCCGACTACCGGAAGATCCTGGCGCGGTATCCTGGCGTGCCGTTCAAGGCGAAGATCGAGGCGGAGATCAAGCGACTCGGAGGCTAGCCCTTGCCCCTGTATCACGAAGTGCTCATGTGGGCGGCCGTGGTGCTGTCGGGACTGGCGGCGCTGGCCTGGCTGGTGCGCGGAGCGCGGCTCCCCAACCTGCTGCTGACCCTGGGCTACGCCGGGCTGGCGGCATTCGTGTTCTTCCTGGGCCGCGCCGCCTCCGGCGGGTACAGCGGCGAGGAGCTTCGCACGCTGGCACGGATCGCCGTTCCCATGTCGGGGATCGGCCTGGCATTCTCCATGACCTTCGCCCGCGCCGAGCCGCGCAAGGAGATTGCCTCCCAGCGCGGCGTGCTGTTCCTGTGGGCCGTCGCCGCCGCCGTCGCCTGGTGGGCCAGCTACAGGCCGGATTTCGTGGTGCCCTGGACGCCCCTCGACGGGGTCCCGGTGCTGGTCCTGGGCGGACCTGGGATCTGGAGCATGGTCGGCCACCTGCTGGTGGTGGTGGCGATGTCCGTTTATGTGGAGACCACGTTCCGGGCAGCCCGGCCCGACTCGCGCAAGGTGCTCACCACCGGTTTGGTGGGCTTCTACGTGCTGCTGGGCTACCTGGCGTTGTGTCTGAGCATTTCGCTCCTGTTTGCGATCTTCTATTCGCCTTTGTGGCTGGCGGCCTCGGTTCCGGTGTTGCTCGCCTCCGGCCTCGGGCTCGCGGCCGGATTGAATCGGCACTTGTCGGACGAGCGAGTCTCGGCCGGGCCTCCTCAGATCTACAACTCATTCTCGATATTTACGGCCGGCCTGTACGTGATGTTCATTGGCCTGGCCGGGGAAGTTGCCAAGCTCACCGGGCTTCGATTCACGACGGTCACGATCCTGTCGCTGGTCGGGATCGTCTGCCTGGGGCTGCTCCTGTTCTACGTTTCGAACCGGGCGCAGCAAAGGATCCACGCTTTCGTGGACCGGAACTTCCTGCTGAGCCACTACGACTACCGTCACCAGTGGAACCAGATCAGCCGGCGGTTGCGTCCCGATCTGCGGCTGCCCGGATTGCTGGCCGCGTCCAGCGAGGCCCTGCAGGACATCTTCAGCGTGCGCGATGTCGCGATCTTTCTGCGCCGTCGAACCGGACAGGTGTTGGACCTGGTCCTCAGCACCCAGGAAGGGGGGAGCCTCAGTTGCGGCATGGACGAGCCGCTCACCCGCCGACTGCTGCGGACCGGCCAGGCGCTGCAGTTGAGCCGGCGTTCGGACGATTTTGAGTCGGTGCCTATATGGGTGGAGAACTACGATGTGCTGGAGCGCACCGGGGCGCAGGTATGGTGCGCGCTGGTGAGCGGCGGAGAGATGGTGGGGATGGTGGGCCTGGGACCGAGGCTGAATAATCTCCGATTCACCTTCGAGGACTTGGATTATCTGGAGACGCTGTGCATGCAGCTGGGCAACTCGGCCTGGGGCGCCCGGCTGGCGGAAGAGTGGAGCCTGGACCGCGAGCGCGAAACGGTGAGGAAGCTCGCGGGCTTCGTGGTCCACGACCTGCGAACCCTCCGAAACGATCCCGGGGCCGAAGCGCAGGGCGGGAACGGGAACAGCTGCACGGCGGCCGGCCCCGCGTCGATCGAAGAGATGGAACGCAGCTGGTCGGCGCTGCTCGATGGCCCAGGATGGGCGCGCCAGCGCTGCGGCCTGAACGAGCTGGTGAAAGAGTCCATACGGGAATTCGAGTCCGACGGGCAGAAGGGCCACCCCGGTGTTGCCATTCGGATGGATCTTGGCCCGGATGTGCCCGAAGTGGCCGTGGATGCTCCCAGGATCCGTGAAGTGATCCGCATCCTGCTTCGCAACGCGACGGAGGCCAGCCCCGAGGGGTGCGAAGTCACGCTGAAGACGCGGGGCGTCGTTTCGCACGGGGGACAGGGCAAGGCCACCGGAGCGGTGGTTTCGGTCTCGGACCTGGGCGCGGGGATGACGCCGGAGTTCCAGGAGCGGCTGTTGTTCCGGCCGTTCGTGACCACCAAGCCGGATGGCATGGGGATGGAACTCTTCCAGTCCCGCGCCGTGGTGGAGGCCCATGGAGGAGCCCTGCGCGCCTCCAGCGCGCCCGGACGGGGAACGACCTTTGAAGTGGAGTTGCCGGTGACCGGGGACGGATCCGCTGCCCCCCTTGCCGACTCGATATGATTTTCAACAAGGCGCCGCGGTGCATGGCGGCGATGGACCATCACTCTCAAGCAGGGATGCCGAACATGATGAAGATGCTTCGACACGTCTCACGGATGAGCGTTCCGGCGCTGTTCCTGGCCGGGACCGCTTTCGCGCAGAGCGTGCCCCAGACGCTGCTAAGTAATCCGCCGCAGGCGGAACTCCGCCTGGATGGGGCGTTAAGGCTCAGCGGCCAGTCGCCGCTCCATCTCGACGAGCCCCTGCGTGGGGAGTTCGTGCTGACGGCCGAAAAGCCGGGGTTCGTGCGGCAGAAGGCCCGCCTCGTGTTTCCGGACAACGGTGGGCCGGCCGTGCCTTCCGGGGCCAGTCCAGTCAACAGCTTTGGCGGGCTGATCCGCACCCTGGCCCTGCCCGGGATCGGCCAGTGGTCCGAGGGCCAGCAGGGGCAGGGGGCCGTGCTGTTCGGATCCGAGGCGATGGCCGTGGGCCTGCTCCTGAAGAGCGACGCCGACGTGCGCAAGGGCCAGAGCGAATACGACCTGGCGGTGAGCCGGCTCAGTCGGGACAACTCCAGCCTTTCCGATGAGGACCAGGTGCGGCTGGCCGTGGCGGTCCTCCGGGGCCAGGACCTGGTGGAAAACGCACGTTCGTCACGCAAGCGGTGGGCCTACATGGCGGCCGCGGCATGGGGATACGCGGTGGTGGACCAGGCGTTCCTGCGCGGAGGGCTGGAAGTGCGCGCCGACGGGCTGGACACGCTGCGGGTCCGGATGCAGCGCGTCTCGCGATCCGAGGCGGTGCTGAGGTCGGTGTTCGTCCCCGGCTCGGGGCAGGGGTACGCCGGGCACGACGGGCGTTCGGCGTGGCTGCTCTTCGGGGCCGTCGGGCTCACCGCGGGTTCCATTGCCGGGGAGGGCCACCTGGACCGCACGATCAGCGAGTACGACGAGGCGCTGCTTCGCCGGAGCGAATTGGACAAGCACCAGACCGGTGACAGTCCGGCCAAGCAGTCCGCGGCCGACGAGGTGCAGCGCCGCTATTCGGAGTACCGCAGCGCCCGGCGCGTCCGTAACGTCCTGTGGGCTTCGACGGCCGCGGTATGGCTGGTCAACATCGTGGACGCGGCCGTCATGGATATCCCGGGGGAGAACGGTGGATTTTCCGTCGTGAACCGGCCCACCGGAATGTTTGCGAATATTCATCCGGGCGAATTCCGTCTCGGTTACCGCAGGGGGTTCTAACGTGAAGCCGTCCAATTTTCGCCGGTCCCGGGCCTTCGCCTGCCTGCTGCTCGCC
>JANXVU010000054.1 GCA_025351485.1 Candidatus Eiseniibacteriota bacterium
CCCATTGCTCGTCCGTGAGCTCGTAGCGGTGCATCGCTGCCTCCTTGGCGCGGCACGTCCTTGGCCGTTGCAGCAGGCAGATTACTCCAAATCCGATTTCTCAGACAGACCCTAGTGGAAAATTACTGTCAATGGGGCAGAGAGAATCGGTGGTGTATCAGGTCTTGGGGCAGGAAAAGGAAAGGGGTACCTCCAATTTGGCTCAGAGAACCGAAAAGGAGCTACCCCATGCTGGAGTTGCCGAATCAGGACAGGCTCTTTCGCGGCCGGGCCGTCCGGGAGCGCCGCCCGCCTACTCGTGCAGCACCTGATGCACGAAGGACACCGCGATCGAACCCTCCCCCACCGCGGATGCCACGCGCTTCACGTTGCCCCCCCGCACATCTCCCACCGCGAACACGCCGGGCAGGCTGGATTCCAGAAGATAAGGCTGGCGGGCCAGCGGCCACCCCGCGGCGGCCAGGTCTTCGGGGGATAGCTCGCTTCCGGTCTTGATGAACCCCTTGGGATCGAGCGTGACCGAGCCCTCCAGCCACCTGGTATTGGGCGTGGCGCCGGTCATGACGAACACGTGGCGGATAGCCTGGGTCTCGCCGGCTCCGGTCCGCAGGTCGGTCCAACTGACGCGCTCCAGGTGGCTGCCGCCCTGCATCGCGGTAAGTTCGGAATGCGTGTGCAGGGTGATGGAAGAACTGCCCTGGATGCGCCGGACCAGGTAGCGCGACATGGTTTTGGAGAGGTCCTCGGAGCGGATCAGCATGTGCACGTGCTTGGCGCTCCGGGCCAGGAACACCGCCGCCTGGCCCGCGGCATTGCCGCCGCCCACGATGACTACTTCCCCCCCGCTGCACAACTGGGCTTCCAGGAACGTCACGCCGTAGTAGATACCCGCGCCCTCGAACTGAAGAATATTGGGCAGCGGCAGCTTGCGGTACGCCGCGCCGGTGGCGATGATCACGGTGCGCGCCCGGACGCTGTGGCCCGGATCGATTTCGATGGAATACGGCTGCCGGTCGCCGGAGAGCTTGCGGGCCGGCTGGGCGACGATGAACTCGGCGCCGAACTTCTGAGCCTGGGCGGAGGCGCGGGCGGTGAGGTCCTGCCCCGAGATGCCGGTGGGAAAGCCCAGGTAGTTTTCGATCTTGGTGCTGGAGCCGGCCTGCCCGCCCGGGGAGGCCGCTTCCAGCACCAGCACATCCAGCCCTTCGGATGCGCTGTAGACGGCCGCCGCAAGACCCGAGGGCCCGGCGCCCACGATGACCAGGTCGCGCACCCGCGTCTGGTCCACGGTTTCCTGGAGGCCCAGCCGCTCGGCGATCTCCTGGTTGCTCGGATTGCGAAGCACGAACTGGCCCCGGCACACCAGGACCGGCACCTGGTCCGCCCCCACGTGAAACTGGTCCAGCAGCGCCTGGGTGCTTTCGTCGCGGTCCAGGTCCAGGTAGGAATAGGCCTGCGCGTGGCGACTCAGGAACTCCTTGATGCGAAGCGTGCCGGAGCAGTGGCTGGAGCCCAGGAACACCACGTCTTCCAGCCCCTGCGTGATCAGCTCGGCACGCCGAAGGATGAAGGCGCGCATCAGGATCTCGCTCAGCTCCTTGTCGGTCCCCAGCAGGGCGAGCAGATGTTCGCGCCCGACCTCGATCACTTCCCCGTCTTCGGCCGCGCGCACCCGGGCCAGCCCGCGGCGCCCGGAGATGGTGTTGACTCCCCCGGTGAAGCTGCCCGGCCCGTGGGTGACCATGACCTGTTCGGTGGGCCCCAGGACCCGCACGATTTCTACGCTGCCCCGGTTGACCAGGAAGAACGACACCGATGGAGCGCCGGCTTCCACCAGCACTTCGCCCTTCTTGACCGCGCGGGCTTTGCCGTGGGCGGCGACGCGTGCGATCTGCGCGGACGTGAGCGTGGGGAAGCTGTGGTTGGTCTGGGCGGCTGGGGGTTTGTCGGGCATGGGGGGCCTCCGGAGTGGTACGGAACGAGGGAACTGGGCAGGGGGCGGCTGCCTTGCTCGAGCGAATGATGGGAGGATCCTGCGCTTGGGGGGGTGGGGTTGTCTAGGGGGGTGCGGATTTTGATGCTTGATCACAAACTCATTCCGAATCTTTCCGCCCCTTGCGTTTCAGAGTTGATCCGCCCAGTATGTTCGCACTGACGAACGAATCCAAGCCATCCTGGAGGCACGCTGAGCCGCTCCCATATCTCATTCCAGATCGCCTTCATGGCCATGCAGAGTCATGACTGAGACCCCCTGTCCTTTCTGCCAGGTCTCGTCGAACCGGATCTTCCATCATGGCAAGCAGGTGCTCGGCCTCTGGGATGCATTCCCCGTCTCCCCCGGACACGCCCTCCTGGTCACGCGCCGGCACGTCTCGGACTGGTTTCTGGCAACTCCGGAAGAGCGCGCAGAATTGACGGAGGCCATCTCCGTCGCTCGGACGGTCATTGAAGCGCGCCACCAACCCGCCGGATTCAACATAGGGATCAATTGCGGGCCATCTGCGGGACAAACGATCCCCCACCTGCACGTGCATGTCATCCCGCGTTACGCAGGGGACATCGACGACCCGCGAGGTGGTGTGCGAAACGTGATCCCATCTCTGGGAAACTACCTCTCCAAGACCCCACCGGCTCCCCTTCAGTTCCACGATGGGAATCCTGGCCAACTGCTGGTTCGAGGAGGCGCGGATCCGCTACGCCCGCATCTGATTGATCGGCTGGACCAGGCAGTACGTGCCGATATCGCCGTAGCTTTCATTCTGGAGAGCGGTGTTCGCGCCCTTCGGGTGCAGCTTGTCGACCTCCTGGAGCGGGGCGGGCGTCTTCGGCTCCTGGCGGGGGACTACCTCGGGGTTACGGATCCGAATGCTCTGCTCCAACTCATCG
>JANXVU010000075.1 GCA_025351485.1 Candidatus Eiseniibacteriota bacterium
CCGCCCACGCGAGGAACATGCCGCCCTGGCCATCCGCGATGCACTTGGGGGTCCTGGAACCGAAAGTCGTGCGGGTGGTATCCACGGATGTGCCGAGAACTGTCCAGCTCGCCCACGCCGGGGAGGCGGCCAACAGGCACAGAATCGCAAGCATGTACGTGAAAGCAGGCATGGCAAGGCGCTTCGAGGGCATGGGAGTCCTCCGATGAGGCCGCTGTCGTGCACGGATCGTCGGGGAGGATTATAGCAAGATTCCGGGAATGGGGCCGTTCTTTTCGCCCTCGGGCGACTTCACCGAAGTGGCCACGGCCTCCCGCTACAGCCCCTCCCCGGGCTGGGTGGGCTCCATCCGCAGTGCATTGTTGAACCGGTTGAAGTAGTTGAACACCCCGACGACCATGGTGATCTCGACGATCTGGCCCTCGTCCCAGGAGGAGCGCATTCGCGCCACCAGCGCGTCGTCCACGTTGTTGGAATCGGAGTTCACCCGGTCGGCCCAGGCCAGGGCGGCCCGCTCAGGCTCGCTGAAGGGGCCGGATTCGTACTCGAGGATGTTCTCCAATTGCTCCACGGTCGCTCCGTACCGTCCTGCCAGGACGGTGTGCGAGCGCAGTCAATAGACGCAGTTGTTCCGGCGGCTCACCAGGACCGTGACCAGTTCCTTCAACAGCGGCGGCACCGTGCCTTCGCTCATGACCATGCTGTAGTGGGAGATCATGGTCTTGAGGTGCGAGGGGCGCTGCGCGACCACCCGGAACATGTTTGGAACATTTCCCCGCTCCCGGCCAAACTTCTCGTAGATCTCCTTCACCGCGGGCGGGACTTCTTCCTTGGTCAAACGCTTCAGAATGGACATGGCGCCTCCGCTATGGGGTCCGGGCGGAGTCTCGCGGGGCGGGGGGAAAGCGTCAAGGGAAGAGACCTTCCAGCGCCCCCGGAATCCTGTTGCGGGCCGGATTCCTCTTGGGCTAGTCTCCGGCTCGATACCCCGCCAGGCCCGGCCGCAACTTGGTCCAATCGTTGGCAATCCGTTAGGCAGCTTCGAACGAGGGTGGAGCACAGGTCTTTTGTGAATCATTTCACAAATCGTCGAGGGACGCCGCCCATCGCCGGTGGAGGTTTTCGTTTGACTTCGATCCGATCCTTCACTAGGTTAGCCGCTCGGAACCTATGAAGACATATTTCCTTCCCTTGACCGCGCTTGCCGCGGTGACCATTCTTGCCGCCGCGTTGAGCGGTTGCAGCCCCGCTCGGGGGTCCGAGACCAAGGACGGCCTCATTACCGTGCCCGCCAGCGAGCACGGGAACCCGTCTTCGGCCCCGGTCCAGCCCGTCGATTACCGTCATAGCATCCATGCGGGCCAGTACAAGATCCCCTGCCTCTACTGTCACAGTTACGCGGACAAGTCGCCCGTCGCGAACGTTCCGGCGGTGTCCACGTGCATGAACTGCCACCGCATCATCGCGGGCTCGACGCCTTATAATCAGCAGGAAATCGCGAAGGTCGTGGATTACTGGACCAAGGGGCAGCCGATTCCCTGGGTGAGCATCCACCGCCTGCCCGACCACGCGTACTTCAGCCACAAGCGGCACGTGAAGGCCGGGATGCAATGCCAGACCTGCCACGGCCCGATCCAGAACATGGACCACGTGTATCAGTATTCGTCCCTGAAGATGGGCTGGTGCGTGACGTGCCACAAAGCCAACCTGCACAACGCCCAGTTCGCCACCAGCATTGACTGTTACACATGCCACAAGTAGAGGGACTATGTCGGGCGGCTTGAAGCGTCGTGACTTTCTAAAGCTGGTGGGGGTCGGCGGCGCCGGCCTGGCTCTCAGCTCCTGTAAAAAGGAGACTGAGAAGCTGATCCCGTTTGTCCAGCAGCCCGAAGACATCATTCCGGGGATCCCGACCTACTACGCCAGTTCCTGCCGCGACTGCGCCGCCGGATGCGGCCTGGTGGTCAAGACCCGGGAAGGCCGCGTCATCAAGCTGGACGGCAACGCCGACCACCCGGTCAACCGCGGCGGCCTGTGCGCCCGCGGGCACGGCGCGCTCCAGGACCTCTACAACCCCGACCGCCTGCGCACCCCGGTGAAAAAGAACGGCTCCGCCTGGGACAAGATCTCCTGGGACGACGCCATCGCGCTGCTGGCCCAGAAGGCCAAGGCCGCCGGCGCCAGGACCGCCGTGCTGACCGGCCACGAGACGGGCTCGGTGGACGCGCTGATCGGGGAGTGGATGAAGGCCCTGGCGTCCCCACACCATCTGCGCTACGAGGCTTTCGGCTTCGAGCCGCTCCGCGAGGCCACCCGGATCGCTTTCGGCAAGGCCGTCGTGCCCAGCTACCACTTTGACAAGGCCAAGCTGGTGTTCAGCTTCGGCGCTGACTTCCTGCAGGACTGGACCAGCCCGGTGAAGGCCGCCAGGGGCATGGCCGACGCCCGCGGCGGAAAGTCCGACGGACAGCGCTACGTCGCATTCGATGCGCGCCCGAACCTGGCCGCCTCCAACGCCGACGAGCACGTTTCCATCAAGCCCGGCTCCGATATGGCCGTAGCCTTGGGGCTGCTGCACGTGATCGCCTCGGAAAACCTGGGCTCGGTCCCGGGCGGGGCGCCCGCGGGCTTTGACCCGGCGTCCGTGGAAGCCCTTTCGGGAGTCAAGCAGGACTCCCTCAAGCGGCTGGCGCGCGAGTTCGCGAAGACCCGGCCGGGTCTCGCGGTGGCCGGCGGAGTGGCGACGCAGGGCGACAACGCCACGGCGCTGTGCCTTGCGGTGCACTTGCTGAACGCCGCGGTCGGCGCGGTGGGGACCACCGTGGACCTGGACGGCGCCATGCGCATGGAAAACTTGGCCTCGGCCCGCGATCTGGTGGAACTTGGCAAGAAGATGGCGGCCAAGGAAATCGAATTGCTGGTGGTGTACGGGCCGAATCCGCTTTACACCTTGCCCAGGTCACTCGCTTTCCAGGCCGCCATGCAGGCCGTGCCGTTCAAGGTGAGCTTTGCCCGGCAATTGGACGAGACTTCCGAGCTGTGCGACCTGATCCTGCCGGTCAGCCACCCGCTCGAATCGTGGGACGACGCCGAGCCGGTGGCCGGCGTGCGCAACCTGATGCAGCCCGCCATGCGCCCGGTGTTCGGCTCGCGCTCGGCCGGTGAAGTGGTGTTCGCGGCGGCCAAGCAGAACGGCGCCACCCCGCGCGGAGCGGACTTCCTGGGCTACATGCAGGAGCAGTGGAAGGGCGCCCAGTCGGGCGGCGACTTCGACGCATTCTGGGAAAAGGCGGTCCAGTCGGGCGGCGTGTGGAATCCGCCGGCCGCGCAGCCGCACGGTTTTGCCGGCACTGTAAACGTGAAGTGGGCGGCCCCGAAACTGCAGGGCTCCGATTCCGACCCGGTGCTGATGCTGG
Source organism: Candidatus Eiseniibacteriota bacterium (assembly GCA_025351485.1). Taxonomy (GTDB): domain Bacteria; phylum Eisenbacteria; class RBG-16-71-46; order RBG-16-71-46; family JACRLI01; genus JANXVU01. Next base: position 3,417 of record JANXVU010000075.1, read on the forward strand.
TCCCGACCGCCCACATGTACGACGGCCGCGGCGCCAACAAGCCGTGGATGCAGGAAGTGCCCGATCCGGTCACCAAGACCATGTGGCACACCTGGGCCGAGATCTCGCCCACCATGGCCAAGAAGCTCGGGGTCACCGAGGACGGCGACCTGCTGGACATCGAAGGACTGGAAGAAAAGCTGAACGTGCGCGCCTACATCCACGACGGGCTGCGCGACGACGTGGTGGCGATCAGCCTGGGCCAGGGCCACACCAGCTACGGCCGGTACGCCAAGGACCGCGGCGTGAACGCCATGACCGCGATGCGCCCGGTGATGGACGAAGCCTCCGGCGCCCTGGCCTTCATGCAGGCCCGCGCCAAGGTCACCCGCGCCGGAGGGCACAAGAAGCTTTCGCTGGCCCAGGGCGGCAGCGACCAGCTTGGCCGCGGCATCGCCCAGACGGTGACGATCGATGAACTGCTGCACCCCAAGCCGGCTCCGAAGTACCCGGGCAACGACGACTTCGAGGTCGAGGGGACGTACGTTCCGAACTACAAGAAGGAATACGAGAAGCACCCGCTGAGCGGCAATCCGATGATGACCAAGCACCGCTGGGGCATGGCCATCGACCTGGACCGCTGCACCGGCTGCAGCGCCTGCGTCACGGCGTGCTACACCGAGAACAACATCCAGATCGTGGGAGAAAACGAGACCTGGAAGCGCCGCGACATGGGCTGGATCCGGATTGAAAAGTACCTCGAGCACGGAGCCGACGGCTCGGTCGAGGTGCGCATGGTGCCCATGGCCTGCCAGCAGTGCGATAACGCCCCGTGCGAGTACGTGTGCCCGGTATACGCCACGTACCACAATCCGGAAGGCATCAGCGCCCAGATCTACAACCGGTGCATCGGCACCCGTTACTGCGCCAACAACTGCCCGTACCGCGCGCGCAAGTTCAACTACCAGGAGCCGGTAATTCCGGAGCCGCTGAACTGGCAGTTGAACCCGGATGTGACGGTGCGCAGCAAGGGCGTCATGGAAAAGTGCAGCTTCTGCATCCAGCGCATCCGCGTGGGCCGCGACGCCGCCAAGGACGAGGGCCGCGACATCAAGGACGGCGAGGTGGTCACCGCGTGCGCCCAGAGCTGCCCCACGCAGGCGATCGTCTTCGGTGACCAGAACGACCCGGGCAGCCGGGTGAGCCAGATCGCGAAGGACCCGCGCGGCTACAAGGTGCTGGAGATCCTCAACACGCAGCCGAACATTCACTACCTCAAGCGCGTGCGGCGCGAGGCGGCGAAGGTCTAAGGGACGGATATGGAAACCGCGGTAGCGACGAAGGAACCGAAATACCAGGACGTCAATCCCGACATTCTGGCCACGCTCGGCGGCATGGGCAAGCTCTACTGGGCTTCCCTGGCGCTGTGCGTGCTGCTGGTGATCTGGGGCGGGGCCTGCTGGACCTACCAGATCTACAACGGCATGTGGGTGTATGGCGCGACCTACCCCGCCGTGTGGGGTACCTACATCGTCAACTTCGTGTTCTGGGTGGGTATCGCCCACTCCGGCACGCTGATCTCGGCCATCCTATTCCTGCTGCGGGCCAAGTTCCGAAGGGCCATCTATCGATGCGCCGAGGCCATGACCGTGTTCGCGGTCATGACCGCCGGGCTCTTCCCGGTGTTGCACGTCGGCCGCCCGTGGTTCATCTACTTCGCGCTTCCGTACCCAAACCAGCGCCAGCTGTGGGTGAACTTCCGCTCCCCGCTGGTGTGGGACGTGTTCGCGGTCAGCACCTACTTCACGGTGAGCTCCCTGTTCCTGTACACCGGCTTGATCCCGGACATCGCCGCCGCGCGCGACGCCGTCAAGCCGGGCATCCGCAAGTTCGTCTACACGTTGCTCTCGCTGGGCTGGCGCGGCACCGACCGCGAGTGGAAGCACTTCAACGGCGCCTACATCTACCTGGCCGCCTTCGCGACCCCGCTGGTGCTCTCGGTGCACAGCGTGGTTTCCTGGGACTTCGCCATGTCCATCAACCCGGGCTGGCACAGCACCATCTTCGCGCCGTACTTCGTGGCCGGCGCCATCTTCTCGGGCGTCGGGATGGTGATCACCATCATGGTGCCGCTGCGCAAGATGCTCAAGCTGGAGCGCTGGGTCACCATCGACCATTTCGACAAGATGGCCAAGCTGTGCCTGTTCACCTCGATGATCGTGGGCTACGCGTACTTCACCGAGTTCTTCCTGGTGTGGTACCACGGCAACGAGTTCGAGGTGGAGGTGTTCCGGAACCGCTTCTTCGGCCCGATGTGGGCGGCCGGCTGGATGATGCTGGCGTGCAACGTGTTCTTCCCAATCTTGTTATTCTGGAAGAAGGTTCGCACCAACCTGACCATGCTGTGGATCCTGTCGCTGTTCGTGAACGTGGGCATGTGGCTGGAGCGTTTTGTGATCGTGGTCCAGTCGCTGACCCGCCCGTTCCTGCCGTACGTGAACACCCAGATCTACCGCATCGGATTCGTGGAGACCGGGATCTTCTTTGGGAGTTTCGGTTGGTTCTTCATGTGGTTCCTGCTGTTCACGCGCTTCCTGCCGATCGTGGCCATCGCCGAAGTGAAGGAAATCCTGCCCTTCACCAAGAAAGCGAAGGTGGCCTAGATGAAGCCGCAGGGAGTCCTGGGGATCTTCGGAGACATGGACACCGCGTGCGAGGCGATTCGCGAGCTCAAGTCCTCGGGCTACGGCCGCCTGGAAGTGCTCTCTCCGGCGCCGCACCACGAGCTGGAGCACGCCCTGGACGACGGCCCGAGCGGGGTGAAGTGGTTCACCCTGACCGGCGCGCTCACCGGGCTGGCCTCGGCCATCGCCCTCACCACCTGGACCTCCAACGACTGGCCGCTGGTGACGGGGGGCAAGCCCATCGTCATCTCGCCCGGGTACTTCGTGATCATGTTCGAGCTGACCGTTCTGTTCTCGGCCATCTTCAGCCTGACCGGATTCATCGTGCTGTCCAGGCTGCCGCACACGCGCCTGCGGGTGGGCTACGACGAGCGCTTCTCGGACGCCTCGATCGGGATCTGGCTGCCGGTGGCCCGCGAAAAATTCGACGCCGCGACCGCCGCCCTGAAAAAGCACGGCGCGGAGGAGGTCAAGCTTGAGACGCGTTAGCCTGGCCCTTTCCGCCATCCTGGTCCTGGCCGCCAGCGGAGCGCACGCGTTCCCGTGGAGCAAGGACATGCGCCGCACCCCGGCGATCTGGCCGCAGTCTCCTCCGGGAGGCGCTGCCCGCATCCCGATGGATTCGGTGGTCTCCACGCAGGGCAAGCACGACCAGAAGCTCAACCTGGAACTGGCCACCAAGATGCCGAACCTGATGCCGCGCAGCACGGAGTCCGAGGCCCGCGGGCAGGCGACCTTCGAGCGCTACTGTTACCCCTGCCACGGCATGAAGGGGCAGGGCGACGGGCTGGTGGGCCGGCTGGTGGGGGCCCCGAACCTGACCCTGGAGCTCACGCAGGGCCGCTCCGACGGCTACATCTACTTCTACATCCGGCACGGCGGAATCCTGATGCCGAGCTACGGCTACGGCGTGCAGCCCAAGGATGCCTGGGACGTGGTCAACTACGTTAGAAAGCTGCAGGGCAAATGAGCGACTCCAAGCAGGCCGCATTTCCGGTGACGCTGCCCCGGCAGGCCCCCCGGGGCCTGAGCATGCTGATGCTGCTGTTCGCGCTGGTGGGGGCGATCGCCTTTTACATGGGTCTGCAGGCCGACCCGGCCCGCGCGTGGCGCGCCTACCTGGTGAGCGTGATGTTCTTCACCGGGCTCTCGCTGGCCGGCGTGGTCTGGGGCGCGGCATCGCGCCTTGCCAACGGCCGCTTCGCCCGCCCGCTCCTCCGGATCATGGAAGGGCTGGGAACCTTCCAGTTCGTTTCGTTCTTCCTGATCGTGATCTTCCTGATGTTCGGCGCCCGGCACGTGTACCCGTGGATCCACGAGGTGTACAAGCCGGTGCCCTGGTGGCTCACGCTCCAGAACGTGACCGTGCGCGACATCGGCGCCCTGGTGGTGCTCATGGGCGTGAACCTGTACTTCATGCGCAACTCCCTCAAGCCCGACGTGGCCGCCCTGCAGAACAAGGTGCCCGCGAATCTCCAGGGCATGTACAAGGGCTGGGCCCGGGGGTTCGGCAGCTCCGACGTCGAGCTGGAGCGCCACCGCAAGCTGATGATGCGCACCGCCCCGGCCGTGATCATGCTTTACGGCGTGGTGTGGACCCTGATCGCCTTCGACCTGATCATGTCCCTGGACATGGAGTTCTCCAGCAGCATGTTCGGCGGGATCGTATTCATGGGCTCGTTCCTGGGCGCCATCGCGTGCACCGCGATCATCTCGACCTTCGTCCGGAGCCACTGGAAGCTGGAAGAGGTGATCACGCCGGTCACCCTGCACGACCTGGGCAAGCTCACGTTCGCCCTCTCGGTGTTCTGGGCCTACGTCAACTGGTCGCAGTTCCTGCCCATCTGGTACGCCAAGTACAGCGACGAGCAGCACTGGATGCACATCCGCATGAACGACACCTGGAGGCCGTGGACCTTTGCCGCGATCATCCTGACCTGGGCCATCCCGTTCTTCCTGATGATGACGCTGGCCGCCAAGCGCAATCCGGCAACGCTGCGGATGTTCGCGATCGTGGTGCTGGTGGGGCTGTGGGTGGAGCGGTTCGTGACCATCGTTCCCTCGGTTTCGCCTAACGCGGTGCCGTTCGGCATCACGGAAGTGGCCACCGCCCTGGGGTTCTTCGGGCTCTTCTCGATGTGCTACCTGTGGTACCTGAACACCTTCCCGGTGCTGCCGGTGGCGGACCCGTACCAGGCGCCGGGCACCACCCACTAGGATTTCAGCCCCGCGAGGCGGGGGTTCACGCACACAGCAGAAGGCCCGCCTTCCATCGGAAAGCGGGCCTTCTGGTTTTTGCGCTCCGGACGGCTCCGGTCTCAGGAATTCCGGTGCGTCAGGAGCGGCCAGTACTGCGCGGCAAAACTCGGGAGCGCCCAGGCCAGGTAGGCCAGCCACAGGAGCCCGACCCACCAGTGCGCGCGAGTGACCTTGGCCGCCTCGGCGGCCTCCGGCTTGATTCCTTCCATGGATTCCTTCCCGGCCCGATCCTGGGCCCGCCATCCTGGCGTGTGCGACCTGCGGGGGCGATTCCTGCGGTGCCAAAGCACCGTATTCGCGCAATGTAACTCCGTCCCGGCAGGCGATACAAGAAAAATGCACGGATTTCCCCTGCCGGGACCGGATTTCTGTGCCAGGGCGACCCGCCCACCCGGGCTTGCCCCGGGCGCGGACCCGTGCAAAGATCGCCCCGCAACGCTCGGAACATCGACCGACCCTGTTTCCGCAGAGGAGGATTCATGCGGAGTACCTTTGCATTGGCCTGCGCGCTCCAGTTCCTGGCCGGGGCCGCCGTGGCCGCCCCTGCCGCCATCCCCGCCAACCTCGAAAAGGTCACCCAGAAGGGCGAGGTGACCGAGTACCGGCTCAAGACCAACGGCATGCCGGTGCTGCTCGTGGAGCGGCACGCCGCCCCGGTGGTGACCTTCATGGTGGTCTACCACGTGGGCTCCCGGAACGAGGCGCCCGGCAACACCGGCAGCGCCCATCTGCTGGAGCACATGCTGTTCAACAAGAGCACCGCGCATTTCGGCAAGGCCACCGGCAACAAGACCATCCAGGTGGCGCTGCACGAGGTGGGGGTGGACTTTGGCTCGACCAACATGACCACCTGGAACGACCGCATGAATGGCTATTCCACGGTGCCCTCGGACAAGCTGGACCTGGCCATGCGCATCGAGGCCGATCGCATGCAGACCGCCAAGATCCTGGATTCCGAGCGCCAGCCGGAGATGTCGGTGGTGCGCAACGAATACGAGATCGGGGAAAACAATGCCGAGCAGGCGCTTTCCAAAGCCGTGACCGCGGCGGCCATCGTGGCCCACCCGTACCACTGGGACACCATCGGCTACCGCTCCGACATCGAGGGCGTGACCACCGAGAAGCTCCAAGAGCACTACAAGAACTACTTCTGGCCCGACAACTCGGCCGCCATCATCGTGGGCGACTTCGAGACCGGAGCGGCGCTCACCATGTTCAACAAGTACTTCGGCTCCATGCCCAAGGCGCCCCACCCGATCCCCAAGGTGATCACGGAGGAGCCCACGCAGGAAGGAGAGCGCCGGGTAACCGTTTCGCGTCCCGGCAGCGTGAGCTGGCTGATGATGGCCTACCTGCGGCCGGGCGTCCTGGACCGTGACTGGCACGCGCTGGACGTCCTTTCCAACATCCTTGGGAGCGGCCGCACCGCGCGGCTGTACAAGGCCATGGTGGAGACGGGGCTCGCCGCCGACGTGACCGTGGCCAACTACCCGCTGCGCGACCCCTACCTGTTCTCCCCGACCGCCCAGTTGGCCCCCGGCGCATCGCCGGCAAAGGCCGAGTCCACCATGCGCGCCGTGCTGGCCGGGGTGGCCGACAAGGGTGCGACCCAGTCCGAGGTGGACCGCGCGGTGAAAGGCATCGAAGTCGGTTACTTCTCCAACCTGGACGGCGTCTACAGCACTGCCGATGCGCTGGGCGAGGCGGTGGCCTCCGCCAACTGGCAGTGGTACGTGGACTACCTGGACAACGTCCACAAGGTGACTCCCGCGGACGTGCAGCGGGTGGCAAGGAAGTACCTCGTGCCGGACCACGCCACGGTGGGCCTGTTCATCCCGAAGAAGGATGACGGCAAGACCGGCGTGCTCGAGGGCGGTGGGGGCTCGCCCAGCCTGATGGGCGTGGCCGCTCCGGCCCGCCGGGCCCCGCAGGCCGCCAGTCGCGCGGGCGGCACGTCCGGGCCGCTGGGAGGGCTGCTCTTCACGGGGATCGAGGCCTCCAGCGTCCAGGGAGGGGCTTCCGGCGCCGCCGCGTCCTCCGGCGCAGGGGCGCCCACCGGCTTCGCCTCGCGCACCGTACACAAGGAGTGGCCGCGCCGGCTGGTGCTGGACATCTACACCAACCCGTCCGCGCCCACGGTGGCGATCTCCGGCCTGATCCGCGCCGGGACCATCACCGCCCCGGCCGGCAAGCCCGAGGTGGCGGCCGTCACGGCCGAGATGCTCACCCGGGGCACCATCCGCCGGAACAAGGAAGTCATCTCCGCCACGCTGGAAGACCTGGGCGCATCGCTTACCATCGGGGCCGACGTCTACGACGTGAACATCAACGCCTACTGCATGTCGCGCGACCTGCCCACCCTGCTGGACCTGATCTCGGACCAGCTGCTGCACCCGGCCTTCCCGGCGGATGAGCTGGAAAAGGCCAAACTGCAGCGCAAGTCGGCCATGCTGGGGCAGTCCGAGAACACCGGGATCCGGGCGCGCGAGGCGCTGTACCAGATGGCCTACCCGGAAGGCAACCCGGTGCGCCCCGTGCCGGTGCTGGAGCGGGCCGCGGCCGCGGCCGCGGTCACCATGGACGACGTGAAGAACTTCTACCGCCAGCGCTACACCGGCGGTTCCCTGGTGCTGGCGGTTTCGGGGAACGTGAACGCCGACAGCGTGGTGGCCATGGTACAGAAGTACTTCGCGGACCTGCCGGAGGGGGACGCCCCGAGGTTCGAGCACCCGCGCGTGGAGCCGGTCGCGCCGCAGCAGCGCGTGGTCACCATGAAGGGCAAGGCCAACATGGACCTGGTGTACGGCATGGGTAGCGCCCTGCGCCGGACCGATCCCGACTACTACCCGGCGGTGCTGGCCAACGCTGCCTTCGGCCAGGACGCGCTCACTTCCCGGGCCGGCAAGCGGGTGCGGGACACCGAGGGGCTCACCTACAACCTGTTCTCGCGCTACCTGGGCTCGGACCTGCTGGAAGGGATCTGGGTGGTGGACGTGGCGGTGGCTCCGCAGAACTTGAAGAAGGCCATGTTCTCGACGCTGGATGAGTACAAGAAGTTCGCGGCGGGCGGCATGACCCAGGAGGAGCTGGACGCGCAGAAGGGCTTCTTCGCGGGAAATTTCAAGGTGCGCCTGGCCACCAACACCGGGATCGCACAGCAACTGGTGGCCGCCGAAAAGTTCGGCTTCGGCCCGGGCTTCCTGGACAGTTACCCCTCGCAGATCCAGGCAGTCACGCTGGCGCAGGCCAACGACGTGATCAAGCGGCGGTTTGATCCCTCGAAGATCTGCACGGTGGTGGCAGGAGACCTCGAAGCGCTGCCGACGCCGTAGGAGACCTCGATCGGCAGGCTCCCTCCGCCCCGGGTTGACTCGGGTGGGCGGGGGGAGCGGGGCCGCCTCCGCTAGACCTTCTCCGTGCGCGGTTCCATGCTGGTCTTGACAATCTGCCCGTTCACCGAGATGGCCCAGGTGATGACGTGATTGGGGATCAGGGTCATGCTGACGGAGCAGTACTTTTCCTGGGACAGCACCACGGCGCGCTCCAGCGATGGGAGCGGCAGGCCTTCGCCCTCGAAGCGGTACTCCAGGTGAAACGTGGTGAAGGCGCGCGGCGCCTCCGGCTGCACTTCCCCGGTCACCACCACTTCGACGCTGTGCGGCTCGATCCTCATCTTGCGCAGGATGCTGACGACGTCCATCCCGGTGCAGCCGCCCAGGGCGAACAGCAGCATTTCCTTGGGGGTCGGGGCGGAATCGTTTCCCCCGGAAGCCTCCGTGGTGTCCATCACTGCCACGTGACCGCTTTCCCCGGTCCCGATGAATGTCATATCGTGTGCAAATCGTATCCTGGCCTGCATGCAGCCTCCCCGGGGTTGGTGCGTGGCCCCCGTATTTTGTCACGGGCCTGACAGGCGCGCAACCCGGCCCCGCATCGGAAGGCGGCCCCATGATCCGTCCAGTCAGCACCTACTCCATCGTTGCGCGCGACCCCGGGACCGGGGAACTCGGCGCGGCAGTCCAGTCCCATTACTTCTCCGTGGGCCCGATCGTGCCGTGGGTGGAACCGGGGGTGGGTGCGGTGTGCACCCAGTCCATGGTCGAGATCTCCTACGGCCCCGAGGGCCTGGAAGGAATGCGGGAAGGCCAGGGCGCGCCCGAGACGCTGGCGAGGCTCCTGGCCGCCGACAGCGCTTCGGCCGTGCGCCAGGTGGCCATGGTGGACTCCCAGGGGCGGGTGGCGGTCCACACCGGCGCGCGGTGCATCGCCGCGGCCGGGCATGTCGCCGGGGAACAGTTTTCCGTTCAGGCCAACATGATGGACGGCCCCGAAGTCTGGCCCGCCATGGCCCGGGCGTTCCGGGAAGCCCCGGGAGACCTCGCGGAGCGCATGCTGGTGGCCCTGGAAGCCGCCGAGGGGGCCGGGGGAGACGTCCGGGGGCGCCAGAGCGCGGCGCTGGTGCTGGCGCGTCCCGAGCGTGCCACGCGCCCCTGGGAGGGCCGGACCATGGATCTGCGCGTGGAGGACCATCCCGAGCCGCTCCAGGAGCTCCGGCGCTTGGTGAGGCTTCGCCGGGCATACAACTTCGAGGACGAAGGGGACGGGCACGTGGCCGCGGGCCGCATGAACGAGGCCAAGGTGGCCTATGCCCGGGCCGCCGAGCTGGCCTCCGACGTGGACGAGCTGGTGTTCTGGAACGGCGTGGCGCTCCTTGGCGCGGGCGAGCGGGATGAAGCCCGCGGGATCCTGAGACCGCTATTCCGGCGTGACGCCCGCTGGTCCCGGCTCCTGCCCCGGCTGGTCCCGGCGGGTATCCTGCCGGCCGACCCGGAGGACTTCAAGGACCTCATGTAGCGCCGCCTCCGCGCTTGCGCGGTTGCCCCAAGCGGTTTAACTTGGAGTCTCTTTTCGAATTCAGTCGCGGACCGCCACCACAGGGAGGATCCCATTTCCTCGGACGTCCCCAACCACTCCGGCCAATTCCGCATCCGGCGGGTGATGAACTGGTTTCCCCTGGGCCTCACCTACGCCACGTTCTACATGGGCCGCTACAACTTCAACGTGATCAAGGGCGACATGGGCAAGATGTACCATCTGGACAAGGCCCAGATGGGGCTCATCGCCACCGCCGGCTTCTGGACCTACGCGCTCGCCGTCATCTTCAACGGACCCCTGGCCGACCGCATCGGCGGCAAGAAGGCCATCCTGGTCGGCGCCGCGGGGGCGGCGCTGCTCAACCTGACCATGGGGCTGCTGTTCCTGAACGGCTGGAGCACCGGGATCCTGGTGGGCATGTCGCTGCTCTATTCAGCGAACATGTACTTCCAGAGCTTCGGGGCGCTCTCGGTGGTCAAGGTGAACGCGGCCTGGTTCCACGTGCGGGAGCGCGGGGTGTTTGGCGGGATCTTCGGGATCATGATCTCGACCGGATACGCGCTGGCCCTGGCGATCGGAGGCATGATCGTCAAAGTCATGCCGTGGTTCTACATTTTCATCATTCCGGCCCTGTGCATCGCGGGCATGGCCGTGGTGGACATCTTCATCGTGAAGGACCGGCCGTCCCATGCGGGCCACGACGACTTTCACACCGGCGACGCCTCCTCCGGCGATGAGACCCCGGTGGACATGGCCTACATCGCGAAGATGGTGTTCACCAACCCGGTCCTGGTCACCATTGCCATGGCCGAGTTCTGCACCGGGTTCGTGCGCCAGGGGCTGCTGCTGTACTTCATCGAGTTCCTGACCGAGGTGCACCACGTGGGCAAGGGCACCGGAGTCTTCCAGGCGGCCGGCTGGGGCCCGACGGCGGGCGGCATCTGCGGCGGACTGCTGTGCGGATGGATGTCCGACAAGCTGTTCCAATCGCGCCGGCCCCCGGTGGCGTTCTTCTTTTACCTGGCCCAGGCAGCTTGCCTGCTGTGGCTGGGCTATGCCTCCAGCCCGATGCTGGCGGCCTTCCTGGTCGGGTTTTGCTGCATGTGGATCTTCGGCGTGCACGGGATGCTCTCGGGCACGGCCTCCATGGACTTCGGCGGCCGCAAGGCGGCCGCGACCGCGGCGGGCATGCTGGACGGGATCCAGTATGTGGCGGCGGGATTCACCGGCTACGGGCTGGGCTGGATCCTGAAGACCTACGGGTGGGACGGAAACCCGGCCAAGGACCACGTTCCCACCGATGCGCACATCTGGGTGTTCTCGCTCATTCCGTTCGCGCTCATGGGAGCGCTCATCATGACCCGGGTGTGGAACGCCCGGCCCGGCCAGTCGGCGGCGCATTAGTCGCCGCGGCCGGGGACAAGGCGGGACCGCGATGGAGCCTGACGCAATCCTCACCTGCCACATGGCCAGGACCCCGCTGGGGCTGCTGCGTCTGTCCGCGTCCGAAGATGGACTGACGGAAGTCATCTTCCCCTCGCGCGCGCCCTCGGAGCCGAAGCCCGTGCCCCGCACCCGAGGCGAGGCGCAGGATCACCTGCGCGCGGCCGTCTCCCAGCTCACCGAGTACTTCAACGGCAAGCGGACCCGCTTTCAGCTGCAGCTCGACCTGCGCGGCACCGACTTCGACTGCGAAGTGTGGCAGATGCTGCTCAAGATCCCGTGTGGAAAGACCCGCACCTACGGACAACTGGCGAAGGAGCTAGGCGCGATCACGCTGGCCCGCGCGGTGGGGGGCGCCTGCGGGCGAAATCCCATCTCCATCGTCGTGCCCTGCCACCGGGTGATCGGGGCCGATTCCAGCCTGACGGGCTACGGCGGCGGGGTATCGCGCAAGGAAAAACTGTTGAGGCTCGAAGGCGCGAGCTTCGCGGCGCCGCAACTGGATCTGTTCTAGGTCCCGGGGGACGTTCGCATGACCGCACCAAACTGTAAATTGATTCCCTCCGGAGAAGCGTACACCGGCAAACAGGGCTTCACCTACCTCGCGGGCCTTACCGGCGCCAGCGCCGGATCGCGCGGGATCTGCATGACCGTGCTGGTGCTGCCGGACGGAGCGCGGGCGAAGGCGCACCTGCACCGGGGGATCGAGACCGCGGTGTACGTGATCGAGGGCGAGGCGGAGATGTACTTCGGGGAAAGACTCGAAGAATTGCTCCGCGCGAAGGCCGGCGAGTACGTCTACATCCCCGCGGGCATGCCCCACCTGGTGCTCAATCGCTCCGGGGCGCCATGCCGGGCGCTCGTCGCGCACACCGGCGCCGACGACCAGGCGGGCATCGTACTGCTGCCGGACTTGGACGCGCTGGTCTAGGCTGCCAGCGCAAACACCAACTCGGGCCAGCCATCACTGCCGATCCGCCTTGACCACCGCAAACTTGCCCACCTGGCGCTTGCCGTTGGACAGATCTTCCACCGAAAACAAGTAGATCCCCGTGCCCACCGCCTGGTCGTGGTCGCTGAGCAGGTTCCATGCGGCCATGGAGCCGGAGAGTTGCGGCGGGCTGAAGACGCCGGCCAGGCTGGGGTCGTTGACGCCGTTGGCGCCCTCGCCGTGGTAGGTGGCCGCATCGAATCTGATATCCTTCACCAGGTCCCCGCCCAGCGTAAAGATCCGCAGCCGCGCCCGGGCCGGCAGCCCCACGAACCACAGGTAGTGCGAGCGGGCGGACGTGCCGGCATCCCAGCGCGCCTCCACCCGGTAGGGGTTGGGGAACACACTGACCCCGCCGCCATTTCCGGATGGCGGGCCGGGGATGGTCGGGGCAAGATTCTGCACCACTCCGCTTTCCAGGCTCGGCACGCGGAGGTCGCCCTTGTCGAAGCTGGTCACCGCGGCGTAGTACTTGAACCCGTCCCGAAGCCCGTCGATGCGGTAGTGGTACTTGTACGAAATCGGATCATCCGGGAAGCGCGCCGGTTCGGGCAGGGTCCAGCGCTCCAGCCCGGTGTTGGGCGGGACGCTGTCGCGAAGATCGGCCTCCGCCACCAGTTGCACGTCCTCGAAGCCGTGACCCAGGTACACGCGGTATCCCTCGAAGTCGTGCTTGTCGGGATGCAGGCTGGTGGGATCGTAGGTGGTGTCCGGCGAGTCGTCCCAGTACAGGTCCAGCCCGTTGCCCGCCGATACGATCCTCATGCGCGGCGAAGGCGGCGGCTGCGGCAGGATGTAGTTCAGGTCGAATGCCAGCTGCGCAAAGTCGGCGTGGGTGGCCAGGTCTGCGGGTCCGATCCCACCCACGAACGCGAAGTCCGCGCTCACCGTGGAGTCGGTCGGCAGCGAAAGAAACGGACCCACCGTGAGGATCTCGATCGGGGAGTCCGTCCCGAGCTTGATGTTGGAGGTCGGCGCTGCCGGCGTCGTGTCGGTCAGGATGCCATACCGCAGCAGGTCGGTGTTGCGCGCCTCGGAGGCCGGGGACCACGCCCACCACTTGAAGCGCGGCCGGGCGGTGGCGCTTTCGGTCCGGCTGCCCAGGTACTTGATACCGGCCCATGCGGGGATCACATCTTCGGTGCGGCAAGCCGCCTGACCCAGGCAGAAGTGCTCCTCGATCATCTTCAGGCTGTCCACCCAATCCAGCTGGGTGGCGTAGAACCAGCTCCGCGGGCCGTTGCCCGCGCCGGATGAGGGTGGCCAGCCGGCGTAGAGCCGCTTGTTGTTGGAAACGAGCTGCGAGTACATGCCCAGGTACACGTCGCGCAGGAGCGGCCCGGTATTCCTGACGGTGACGTGCAGCACCACGAACGAGGAGGCCAGGTTGAAGCTCCAGCTGTAGGCCTCGGTCCGCACCTGAAGATGCAGCGGCACGTGCGGCTCGATCCCGGTGATGTTCTGGATCCCCTCGTCGTTGCAGTCGGCCACCAGGTCACCCTCGGAGATCGCGCGGGGATCGTAGTCGGGGCTGTTCTTGAGCTGGCTCCGGCGCGCCACTTTGCGCCCGACGGGTGTAAACTCCGATCCGGTGGAACTGCCCGGGTTGACGTTGTAGTAGCCATCGAGGCATCCGGTGGTGACGTGGGTGGTGGCGTACACCGTGGTGTCCGCGCCGTTGGGCAGGGTGCGCGCCCCCACCCAAATGCCCGCGCGCACCAGGTGCTCCAGCCCGCTTCCCAGGGGATACTCCATGGAGGGCGTGCGATCGGTGAGATTGGTTCCGAAGAAACCGTAGTTGGTGATGCTCAGGCCGACCCGGTTGCTCTTGGTGAAGGCCCGCGCGTACAGCGGCGTGGTGGGCGTGGAAAGCTCCGACTCCGCGGCCAGCGCCGGAGCCGCAAATAGTCCCAGGATTGTCACCAGCCACAGGATCGAGCGCGAGTTCAACCAGATCTCCGATATTCGGGAATGGGTAAGGAAAGGGCGAGTATGGTCGGGGTTTCGAGGCCGGTCAAGCGCTCGGGCGAGACACGCCGCAGGCCGCAGGAGCTGGGCGAGCTGGCCCCGCGGGGGAGCTTTCGGTTCGAACAGGTGCTGCGCTACCAGGTGCGCCAGGCCAGCGAGCCGGTGGAGAGAGACTATGGGGGCCGCTACCGGCGGGTGCTGGCCCTTCCGGGTGGGCCCGCCCTGGTGGAGGCCGGCGCCGACGATCCGGTGCGTACCCGGCTGCTCCGCGTAAGGTCGCTCTCGCGGCGCCTGGACGCCTCCGAATCGGAGCTGGCGCTGGGCCAGATTCGCGCCATCTACTCGCTCGATTTCCCGGTTCCCGCCTTCGAGCGGCACGTCCGGCGCGACCCGGTGCTGGCCTCGGTGGTTCGCCGCCTGCGGGGCCTCCGGGTGGCCTGCATCCCCGATCCTTTCGAATCGCTCGTGTGGTCCATCCTGGGCCAGCAGATTTCCCTGATCGTGGCCATGCGGCTCAAGCAGCGGCTGGTGGCGGCGGCGGGGGAGACGGTGAGCCATGCGGGGGCGGAATACCACGCGTTTCCGAAGCCGCAAGCCCTGGCCCGGTGGACCGAGCCGCGGTTGCTGTCGTTGGGGCTGTCCCGGCCCAAGGCCCGCTACGTGCGAAACGTCTCGGGCCTTGCAGCCGCCGGCGAACTCGACCTGGAGGGCCTGCGCACGCTGACGCCCGAGGCCCGGCGGGAGCGCCTGCTCGAAGTCACCGGGATCGGTCCCTGGACCGCGAGCTACGTGGCGCTGCGGAGCTACGGCGAGGCGGATGCCTTTCCGCTGGCCGACGTGGGCCTCGAAGTGGCCGCTTCGGCGGAATACGGAACTCCCGAGCGCCTCCGCGGCCCGGCGCTGGCGGCATTGGCCGAGGGCTGGCGTCCCTACCGGGGCTGGGTTACTTTCTATCTCTGGTGCACCAGGCTCCTGGCCCAGGATGGGACGGGACGAGGCTCCAAACCCGGGAGAGATGAATGAAACCTTCGAACGCGCTGGTCCTAGGTCTGCTCGTTTTCGCGGCCCCGTCCGCATGCGCGGCGGGTGCCCCCGGCCTGCCGGCCCTGCTCGGGCCGCACGAGGCCGACTCCATGCGCCAGGCCATCGAAACCGACCGCAAGGACACCGAGGACTGGCTCAAGGGCAAGCCCACTTCCTACCTGGCCACCATCCAGCGCAAGGACTTCGCCGACAAGGTCTCGCTCACCGTGGGCCGAGGCCCCAAGTGCGACGTGCGTCTGGACGACCCGCTCGTGGAAGAGAACCATCTGCGGGTGACGGTCCTGGGCGACTCGTTCCACGTGACCGGCCTGGACCACGGAGCCGCCTTCAAGGTGAAGGACCAGGAGATGCGCTCCGCCACCGTGGGCCCCAGCGCCATCTCGATCGGCCGCTACGCCCTGCGCCTCTCGCACCAGCGCTACCCGGCGATCATCGTGTTCGATCCGCTCAGCCCCAACTTCAAGAAGTACCACGGCCTCAAGTACTACCCGGTGGATTTCAAGTATCGGTACGTGGTGGCCTTCCAGCCCAACCCCAGGCCCGACACCACCATCATTCTATCCACTCGCGGCAACCGCCGCCGCGCCATTCGGGCCGGTTGGTTCGAGTTCCTGGTGGACGGCACGCCGTGCCGGCTGGAAGCCAGCCGGCTGCTCGAGCCCGGGGTGGGGGAGACCGACATGAGCCTGTTCTTCCGGGATGCCACGACGGGCAAGGAGACCTACGCGGTCGGCCGCTACGTCGAGCCGGTGAAGCTGGCGGACGGACGCTACGTGCTGGACTTCAACAGCTGCTACAACCCGGCGTGCGCGTTTTCGGACCACTACAACTGCCCGATTCCGCCCAAGGCGAACATGCTGAAGGTGGCGATCAAGGCGGGGGAGATGGACTCGCACTATCACTAGGGGCGGGGTACTCAGGCTTCCGGATAGAACTCCGGGCAATCGAACGGGGCGAACGCACACAGCAGCGCGGTCTCGAAGATGGATGCCCGGTGCAGGCGATTGCGGGTGAGGATCCCGAAGGTGCCCTCGCGGCTGCGGATGTCATCCCTGCCCACGGTGTCGTCGATCACGGCGGCCAGGCTCTCGCCGAGGAGCAGCCGGGCGGCGATGGCTTCCGGCAGGGGCAGCGCCGGGCCCGCGCCCAGCGATTCGCGGCGGCCGTCGGTCACACACGCCCACGATTGAAGAAAGAGCCCGCCGGCGGCTCCGCGGAATGCTCCGCCCTCCAGCCCCAGCCCGAAGTGCGGCTCAAAACCAGATTCGGCGGCGCCCCGCAGCGCGGTGCGCGCCCGGCGCTCGGCGCCCTCCACCAGCGCCCCCAGGTCCAGCGGCGTCTCCGCCACGCCCGAGAGCACGTCCGCCTGCCACAGCACGAAACTGTCGAATCCCTGGCCTTCAAACTTCAGTGTGGGGAAGAGCTGCCGCACGGCGGCCCGCACGCCTTCCAGCTTGGGCGCACGGCGGCTGCCCACCGCCAGGCGGAGCGGGCAAAGGCCCGGGCCGCCCTCGACGGGGGAGGCCTCGGCGTTCGAGATGTCGGGCAGAGTGGCGCGTGGCAAGGAAACTAGACTTCCCGCAGCGCGGACGTGATGCCCATCCTGGCGGCGCGCATGCTCGGGAGCAACCCTCCGATGAGGCTGATCAGGCAGCACAGCGCCAGGGAGAGCCCGATCAGTTCAGGGGTGACCTTGAAGTTGAACGTCAGGTCGCTGAATCCGCCGTTGGTGAAACTGGTGGTGCCGGTGGAAAGGCGCGGAATCAGGAGCGCGGCCGGGATCGTCCCCAGAAGTCCTCCGAAGAGCCCCAGCACGATGGCCTCGAACACGAACACCATCAGCACGTTTCCGCCCGAAAAACCGATGGCCCGCAGCGTGCCGATCTCCCGGGTGCGCGCCTGGACCGCCGCGAAGATCGCGTTGGCCGAAGCGAAAAACATGCTGAACGAAAACACGAAGGTCAGGAAGTAGAAGATGTACTTCATCCAGTCCGAGCCCTGCTGCTGGGCATCGTAGTAGGCCCGCTCGGTGGTGGCTTGCAGCTGCAGGCGCTGGTCGGCGGCGATCTTCTTGATGAGCGGCGCGGACCCGGCGGGATTGGCCATTTTGAACGTGACCGAGGAATACACCTCGCGCTTGAACAGCGCCATCACGTCGTCGCGGTCGCCCCACATCTCGGAGTCAAAGGCCGTGCCGCCCCCATCGAACACGCCCACCACTTTCCAGTCGTGCCCCTGGAAGTGCAGCGTGGAGCCCACCGTGGCGTTCTGGTAGCGCTTGGAAATGTTCCGGCTCACCACTAGTTCGCTGGATGCCGGGTTGAACTTGCGGCCCTCGACGATCCGGACGGAGCGGCCCAGGGACGGATCGAAGGACTTTTCGGAAGCTCCCCGGATGGTGACGTTAGCGCCCTTGTCCGATCCAACCCGGGGCAGGTTCACCACCACGTTGCATTCGCCCACCAGCAACGGGGAGCCGTCCTGCGCGCGGGCCACTTCGGGCAGCGCAGCCAGGATGGAGGCCTGTTCCCGGGTGACGGAACTGTTGATTTCCGAAGTGGAGTTGGCCCGCAGCACGAACATGTTGGCCGGGCTGCCGCTGTTGACGAACGCGCCGTTGAGCCCGGCGATGAACCCGTTGAAGAACAGGAACAGGAAGGCCCACAGGGCGATCGCCAGCGCGGTGAGCACGGTGTTCTGGGGCCGCGCCAGCACGTTTTTCCAGCTGTAGCTGAAGGGGAGCGCCACGCTACACCACCTTCCTGAGGCCCGCGACCACGTTGAGCCGGGACGAGTTGAAGGCTGGGATCATCCCCGAGGCAAAGCCCACGAAAAGCACGATCCCCGCGATGATGGCCGTCACGCTGCCCGCGAGGCGGTAGCCTTCCAGGAACGCCAGCCCGGCGGAGGCGGCGAACGCCTTGATCGGCGCCGTCAGCGCCAGCGCCGGCAGGAACCCGAGGGCGCCGCCGATCACGCTCAGAAGCACGGATTCGGTCAGGACGATGGTCAGGATCTTGCCCGGCTCGAAGCCCAGCGTCTTCAAGACCGCGATCTCGCCGGTGCGCTCGCGTACCGACATGGCCATGGTGTTACCCACGATGAGCAAAATCGAGATCGTGGCCAGGATGCCCACGAAGATGGCCATCGCCCGGATGTTCCCGAGCATGGACACGAACTGCAGCTGGAAGGCGCGTTCGGTCTCGGTCTTGGTCTCGTGGTCGGAGTTGTAGAAGCCGGCATCGATGGCCCGGGAGACCGGGGTCACGTCCTGGTCGCTCTTGAGCTTCACCCAGAAGCTCCCGGCCGTATTGGGCCGCCCCATGAGCTCCTCCAGGTAGTCGCGGTTGAACAGCAGCACCGAGGTGTTGTCCGTGCGATTCCTCGATCTCATGATCGCGCGCACCGTCAGGTCCAGCTGCACCGGGTAGATGTCTCCCTGGATCACCATTTTGTCCCCGAGCTTCAGGTTGAACTTGCTGGCCAGCTGGTCGCCGATCATGCAGCCGGTGCGGTCGGCGACCCACGACTTCATCTGGTCGTCGGGCACGGCGTATTCGGGGTACATGTCGAGCACTTCCGCGGGATTGGTGCCGAACCGTGCGAAGAAGTTCTTCTTGTCCTTGTAGACGCCTCCGAACCAGGACCACGGCAGCACCGCCTCCACCCCGGGAACCTGGGCAATCTTCTCCCTGGAGGAATAGGGCAGGTTCACCGCCAGCGACGTGGCGCTGTGCACGATCACCCGCGGCACGATGGCCTTGCGGAAACCGCTCTCGATGGAATTCACCACCGCGAGCAGCATGGTGAGCCCGAACATGCTGGCCGCGATGCTGGCGATGGTAAACGTGGTGCGGATGCGCTTGCGCCGGACCAGGTTGCTGAAGATCAGGCCGTTCAGGTTCATGCGTTCACCGTTTCGCGCAGCAGGCCCTTGTCCAGATGCAGGATCTTGTGGGCGCGCTCGGCGGCGTGGGGGTCGTGGGTCACCATGACAACCGTTTTCTTGAACCGCGCGTCGGTGTTGAGCGTCTGCATCAGGTTCAGGATGTCTTCGGCCGACTTGGCGTCCAGGTCCCCGGTGGGCTCGTCCGCGACCAGCAGCGTAGGATCGGTCACGATGGCGCGCGCGATGGCCACGCGCTGCTCCTGTCCGCCCGAGAGCTGCCGTGGCATGTGGGTCATGCGGTCCTGGAGGCCCACGATCTCCAGCGCCAGCTCCGCGCGCTGGCGGCGCTCCTTGCCGCTCATCTTCGAAAGCAGCAGCGGCAACTCCACGTTTTCCACCGCGTTCAGCACCGGCAGCAGATTGTAGAGCTGGAAGATGAAGCCGATGTTGCGCGAGCGCCACTTGGCCAGCGGAGCCTCGCCCATGCCGGTGATGTCGGTGCCGGCCACCCGCACCGTGCCCGAGGTGGCGCGGTCGATTCCCGCGATCAGATTGAGCAGGGTGGACTTGCCGGAGCCCGACGGCCCCATCAGAGCCAGGAACTCGCCGGAAGCGACTTCCATGGAAAGTCCCTGCAGCACCGGGATCTCCAGCGTGTCCCGGCGGTAGACTTTGGAGACGTTGGTCAGCGAAATGATCGATTCGGACATGCGATCTCCCTTAGCTCCCCGCGGATTCCGCGGCGGGCATGATTTTCGAGCCCTCTTTCAAATTCGGCGCCGGCTTGAGCACCAGCGATTCGTTTCCGGCGAGGCCGCGCTTGATTTCCAGCTGGCCGGGGGATCCGGGGGCCGTCTCCACCGGGAGCCATCTCAGCATCCCGCCGGTCTCGACCGACCATACCCCGGTGTCGTTGCCACGCTTGACCACCGTGCTTTCCGGCACGTAGATGCGCGGCGGGGCCTTGGGCATCGCGGTCTTTTCGCCGGTCTTCAAGAACGTGACCTTGGCGGTCATATCGGGCCGCACCTGCGGGAGAGGCCGAAGGATCGAGACCTTGGCCTGCACCGTGGCCTTCTGGCGGTTCGCGGTCGGTTGGATCATGCGGATGCGCGCCCCCATGCTCTGGCCGGGCAGCGCGTCCACTTCCACGCGGCACGGCTGGCCGGGGCGAAGTTGCGCGATGTTGGATTCGTTGACGTCGGCTTCCACTTCCAGGTCGGACAGATCGGCGATCACGAAACCCCGGTCCTGGCTGTTGGAGGCGCTGATGTAGCCGTTGGGGGCCACCGTTTCGCCCAGCTGCAGATTGCGAAGGATGATGGTGCCCGCGAACGGCGCCCGGATCGCCAGCTGCTCCTGCTGCGACTGCACCACCTTGACCTGGGCTTCCAGCGTGCGCACCCGGGTGTCGGCCGCATCGAACGCGGCGGGGGTGGTGAGGTTGCGGGCCATCAGGGCCTTCTGCCGGGTGAGCTCGTTGCGCGCCTGGGGCAGGCTGGCCTCCACCTGCGCAAGCTGCGCCGGGAGGTCCCCCTGGTCCATGGTGGCCAGGAGCTGGCCCACAGAGACCCGGCTGCCCTCGTCCACGTACATCCTGTCCACGCGGCCCACCACCTTGCTGCCCACCCGGGCCTGGCGGCGGGAAACCACGTACCCGCTGGCGGAGAGCATCTCGTTGCCCAGGTCGCTTCGGCTCACCATCGGGGTGGTGACGGCCACCCTGGCCGGGCGGTTCAGGAAGGCGCGGGCGCCCAAAGCGGCGGCGGCCACCACGGCCAGCAGCACGATCAGGCCAACCCAGCGGCCGGCACTGCCGCCCCCGGAAGTCGGACGGTCGGGCTCGCCCCGGTGGATCTTCAACCCGGAAAGATCGGGTCCAGCGTTCGTTTGGCTCATGGATTCCGAAGGATAAGAGTGGAGGTCACCGGGTGTCAACGCGGCCGTAAGTTTGGATGCTTCATCGGGTTTGGGGTTGCGCGCCGACGGTCAATTTTTCACCCGGGCCGGGGCCGGGGAGGAGGTTTGACGGGATCGCCGGGGGACCCTATCCTACGTCCATCAACCCGGTTCTCCGCCTTCCATGGCGGAGCCGGTCTCTCTTTGCCCATGGCGCCCGTGGCGGGTCCAGCCCGCCCCATTCTGCGAGGTCGACCTATTTCCAGTCCTGGCATCCGGCGCAAGTCCGCCGCCGTCCGCGTTCGCGGGGTGACCCTGGGGGGCGCGAGCCCCATCGTCGTCCAGTCCATGACCAACACCGAGACCGCCGATGCGGAATCGACGGCCCGCCAGGGCGCGCTGCTCTTCCAGGCGGGCTCGGAGTTGGTGCGCATCACGGTGAACACCCGGGAAGCCGCCGCGGCCGTGCCCGAGATCCGCCGCCGCCTGGAAGGCATGGGCCTTGATGTTCCGCTGGTGGGAGACTTTCACTACAACGGCCACCAGCTGCTCCGCGAGTACCCGGGCTGCGCCGAGGCGCTGGACAAGTACCGCATCAACCCCGGCAACGTCGGTGTGGGACGGGCGCACGACGACAACTTCCGCCAGATGATCGAAGTGGCGGTGGCCCACCAGAAGCCGGTGCGTATCGGCGTCAACTGGGGCTCCCTGGACCGCGCGCTGCTCACCGAACTGATGAACCTGAACGCCAAGCTGTCCGAGCCGCTCGAGCCGCGCCTGGTGGTGCTGCAGGCCATGCGCGAGAGCGCGCTGCGGTCCGCCGCGCTGGCCGAAGAGTTCGGGCTGGCGCACGATCGGATCGTGCTCTCGGCCAAGGTCTCGGGTGTACGCGACCTGGTGGACGTGTACCGCAACCTGGCCGGCCGCTGCGACTACGCGCTGCACCTGGGGCTGACCGAGGCCGGCATGGGCTCCAAGGGCATGATCGCCACGGCCTGCGCGCTGGCGCCGCTGCTGCTGGAAGGGATCGGCGACACGATCCGCACCAGCCTGACTCCCGCCCCGGGAGGCGACCGCAGCGAAGAGGTGCGCGTGTGCCGGCAGATTCTACAGACGCTGGACCTGCGCCACTTCGAGCCGCAGGTGACCAGTTGCCCCGGCTGCGGGCGCACCAACTCCACGTTCTTCCAGGAACTGGCCGAGCAGATCCAGGGCCACATCCGAGCCCGCATGCCCGAATGGCGTTCCCGCCATTCGGGCGTGGAAATGATGAAGATCGCCGTGATGGGATGCGTGGTGAACGGCCCGGGCGAGTCGCGCCACGCCGACATCGGCATCTCGCTGCCCGGCACGGGGGAGGACCCCAAGGCCCCGGTGTTCGTGGACGGCAAGCTGGTCACCACGCTCAAGGGGGGCGGGATCGCCCGGGAATTCATCGCCATGCTCGAGGAGTACATCGAGCGCCGCTATGGATCCGCCACCAGCTCCACCACGGCCTGACCTGATGGCCACGAGGGACGTTCGCAAGTCCGCCGGATCCGGCCAACTGTTCCTGCTCTTCTTCCTCTACTGCCTGCGCCTGCTGTCCCTATCGCTGGTGCTGCCCGTCCTGGCTCCCTTCGCGCGAGACCTCAAGCACAGCACCGCCGCCTGGACCGGGCTGACCGTGGGCGTCTACGGGCTGGCCACCGGGATCTTCCAGATCCCGTTCGGCGCGGCCAGCGACCGCTTCGGCCGGAAAGCGATCCTGGCCCTGGGCCTGGTGATCTTCGCCCTGGGCTCGTTCGTGTGCGCGTTCGGGGACACCATCTACTGGCTGCTGCTGGGGCGGGGCCTGCAGGGAGCCGGCGCGGTGGCTTCCACGCTGCTGGCCTACGTGGCCGACCTGACCAACGAGGAGTCGCGTCCGCAGGCCATGGCCTGGCTGGGCACCATCGTCGGGGTGTCGTTCGGCGTGGGCCTGGTGGCCGGGCCCATCCTGGTGCACAACTTCTCGCTCTCGGCGGTGTTCTGGGGCAGCGGCGTGCTGTGCCTGCTGGGAGCCCTGGCCGCGGTGCTGTTCCTGCCCAGCCCGCCGGTCGCACGCCGGGCGGCCTCGGCGGTGCACAAGAGCGAAGAGAGTTTTTCCGCCTACAAGGACGTGTTTCATGACCGCACCCTGGTGCGGCTCACCGCCCAGGTGTTCTTCCTGCACTTCACCATGAACGCGCTCTTCGTGGTGGTGCCGCTGCGGCTGGTGCACGCGGTGCCTTCGCGCGACCTGTGGTTCGCCTACGTTCCGGTGATCGTGGCCGGGCTCATCGCCATGTTCGCGGCCACCGCGCTCCAGAAGCGTTTCCCCCGCCCGGACCTGTTCGTGCTGTTCGCGTGGCTTTCGGTGGGAGCCGGGACCTACCTCGCCATGGGCGCTCCCGCCCACCGGGCGCCGGTGGTGACCGCCCTGATCCTGTTCGTGGCCGGCTTCGCGGTGCTGGAGCCGCTGCTGCCCTCGATCTTCACCCGGCTGGCCCGCACCTCGGTACGGGGCGCGGCGCTGGGGCTGTTCAACGGCGGACAGTTCATGGGGGCGTTCCTGGGGAGCCTGCTGGCGGGCGTGCTGGTGGAAAAAATGCCGCAACAGTATCTGGCGGTCTTCTTCGGCGTGATGGCCGGGATCTCGGTCTTCCTTGTTGGAGGCCTCCGGGACGCCGCGTTCCTCAAGGTGGTGCAACTCTCGATGAGCCGTCTTTCGCACCAGGATGAAGTGGCGATCGCCAACCGCATCCGCGGCCTCCCTGGGGTGCGCGACGTGAGCGTGGACGGCGAGGACTACATCCATGTCCAGTGCGACGTGAGGCGTTGCGACGAGGCAATGCTGCGGAAGGAACTGGCGGCGGGGGCGTAGCGGAGCCCATTCCCGTCTCTGCCTTTGTTGATGCCGGTCCTGCCGGGATGTCCGGGCGGGAATTTGGGCGCAAGCCGAAGGTGGCCAGGATGATCGGTCGGACCATTTCCCACTACCGCATACTGGAGAAGCTCGGCCAGGGCGGGATGGGCGAGGTATACAAGGCCGAAGACACCGTCCTGGGGCGGCTGGTGGCGATCAAAGTTCTCCGGCTGGATTCTCCCGCGGATGCGGAAGGCCAGGACCGACTGGTCCGGGAAGCCCAGGCCGCCGGACGTCTTGCCCATCCCAACATCGCTACGATCCATGACTTTCTGGATGAGGGCGGCCAGCGTTTCATCGTCATGGAGTACCTGCCGGGTAGGACCCTCGCCTCCCGAATCCTGGAACGGCCCCTGCCTATCGCGGAATCCCTGGATATCGCGTCGGGGATTGGCGCGGGACTCGACCAGGCCCACCGACGCGGCGTGCTGCACCGCGACCTGAAGCCCGAGAATGTGATCCTGTCGGAAGACGGAACTCCAAAGATCCTGGACTTCGGGCTTGCCCTTCTCGCGGATCGGTCCCGCATCACCCGGGAGGGCATGTCCCTGGGGACCGCCGCCTATGTCTCGTCCGAGCAGGCCCGGGGCGATCCGCAGGATGAGCGCACCGACATCTGGTCCCTGGGCGCGGTGCTCTACGAGATGGTGGCCGGACGGCGCCCGTTCAAAGGCGAGAATCCCCTGTCCGTGTTGTACCAGGTGCAGAACGATGAGCCGGATCCACTCACCGCGGTTCGCTCCGATGTCCCGATGGAGCTCGAGCGCATCGTGAACAAGGCGCTGCGCAAGGATCGCTCGGAGCGGTATCTCCACGTCGCGGATATGCTGGTGGACCTGAAGACTTTGCGTGCCCACCTGGCCGTCGCGCCCTCCAGCGGAGCGCGGACCCTCCCAGACCCGGCCAGGCGGCCGCTTGGTCACAGAGTCCTCCGATCGTCGATCGGCGCCGGGGCGCTGGTCGTGGCGGCCGTCCTGCTCGCGCTGCAAATCTCCAACCGCGCCGCCGGGGCCATCGACTCCCTGGCGATCTTGCCGTTGGCCAATGCGGCCCCCGACACCGCTTCCGAATACCTGGGCGAAGGCATCTCGGAGAATCTCATCAACAGCCTCTCACTGCTTTCGCGGCTAAAGGTCATCGCCCGCAGCTCCGCGTTCGAGTTCCGCGGTTTGCACCGCGACGCCCGCTCCGTTGGACGCAAGCTGGGAGTGCGGGCGGTTCTGCTGGGCGACGTGCTGGAGCACGGTGGGCGGATCCGGATATCCGCCGAGCTGGTGGACGTGCGCGACGACCGTCATCTGTGGGGTGCCGAGTACGACCGGCCGGCCGGTGACCTGTTGGCCGTGCAGGAAAAAATCTCGCAGCATCTCCGAGAGCCTGAGGCTCAAGCTGAGCGGCGAAAACCGCGAGCAACTCGCGCGGCACGATACTGAGAACCCGCAGGCCTACCAGTTCTACCTCAAGGGGAAGTACTACTGGGAAAGGCAAACCAACGACGCCCTTTTCGTCGCGGCTGACTACTACCGTCATGCCATCGTCAGGGATCCGGCCTATGCGCGCGCCTACTGCGGGTTGGCAAACGTGTACGCGAATTTGTCCGTCGCCGGCTTCGAGCCTGAGAAGGCCATGGGATTGGCGCGGAGCTACTCCCGGAAGGCGCTCGATCTGGACGGGAAGATCGCAGAAGCGCACGTGTCCCTGGGAATCATCCTGGCCTGGCATGACTGGAATTGGGCAGAGGCGGAGCATGAATTCCGGCGGGCCATCGAACTCAACCCGGGCCTCGCGGACGGGCGCAGCGAATATGCCTATTTCCTGCTGGGGCAGAAGCGTGTGGACGAAGCCGAGGAGCAGCTCAAGATCGCGCAGTCTTCCGACCCGCTCAACCTGGCCGCCAACACCTACCTGGGCGCGCCGCCATTCTACAGGCGGAATTTTTCAGTGGCCATCACCCGAATTCAGAAGGTGGTGGATATGGATCCGACATTCGCGTGGGCGCACTTCTGGATAGGATTTGCAGAAGAGCAGCAGCGGCGGTTGCCGGAAGCCCAGCGCCGTTTCCAGGAAGCCTATCGCTTGGGAGGGGACCCTCTGGCGCTGGCGATGCTGGGCCGCGTCTATGGCCTGGAGGGCAAGGCGGACAGCGCGCAGCTGGCCCTGGATCTGTTGAGGTCGCGCTTCGGGAAAACGTACTTGCCCCAGTTTGCGGTCGCGAAGCTCTATACCGGCCCGGGGCAACAAGGCCAAGGTGATCGAATCCCTGTCCCTTGCCGCGGACCGTCACGACATGAGTGTTCCCTGGATCAACGCCGACCCGGACTTCGATGACCTGCGGGGAGACCCTCGCTTCCAGGCGCTCATTCGCAGGATGGGCCTCGCGCCCGAGGAAACTCCGCCCCCGCCGGCGAGGGCGTCACCCAAGGACCCGGCGTAGGGCCACTGAGCCCGAGGATCCGGTCGGGGGCTTGGGGCTAGGCGAACACCGCCTCGTCCACCTCCTGGAACATCTCCCGGTGCAGGCTCCGCACCACCTCGTGCGCCGCGCCTTCCTGCACCACGAAGGTCAGGTTGATCTCGGACGCCCCCTGGCTGACCATGTGCACCGCGGTCCCGCCCAGGGCCCCGAATATCCGGGCCACCGCGCCGGGCGCGCCCCTGAGCCCATCTCCCACCACGCACACGATGGCCATGCCGCTTTCCACCGAAACCTTGCCGATCGCTTCCAGTTCGCGCCGGATCGCTTCCAGGCTCCGGGTGTCGTCGATGGTCATGGAGACCGAGACTTCCGAGGTGGTGACCACGTCCACCGCGGTGGCGTGACGCTCGAACACGTCGAACAGGGTGCGCAGGAAGCCGTGCGCCTGGAGCATGCGGGTGGATGACACGTTGAGCACGGTGATCCCGCGCTTCATGGCGATGGACTTGATCAGGTTGGAGCAGCGGGTGGGCTGGGCGGTGATGCGGGTGCCTTCGCCTTCGGGGTTCCAGGTGTTGAAGATCTGCACCGGGATGCCACGCTCCACGGCCGGCAACACCGTGCTGGGGTGCAGCACCTTGGCCCCGAAGTAGGACAGCTCGGCCGCCTCGTCGAAGGACACTTCGCGGATCCGCCGCGCGTCCGGCACCACTCGCGGGTCGGCGGTCATCATGCCGTCCACGTCGGTCCAGATCTCGATGGTCTCGGCGCCCATGACCGACCCGAAGGTCGCCGCCGAGTAGTCCGAGCCGCCGCGTCCCAAGGTGGTGGTGATCCCTTCCAGCGTCGCGCCCACGAATCCCTGGGTCACCAGCACCTGCCCGCGGTCCAGCGCCGGCAGGGCGGTCTCGCGGCAGCGGCGCTCGGTGGCCAGGAAGTTGGGGGAGGCCGCGCCAAAGGATGGGTCGGTCACCAGCAGCCCGCGCGAGTCCTCGAAGCGCGCCGGCAGGCCTTCCTTTCGCAGCGCGGCCGCCAGCAGGCGGCAGCTGAGGGCTTCGCCAAAGGCCGCCAGGGCATCCCGGCTGCGGGGCGTGAGTTCTCCCAGGGTGGCCACTCCGCGGGCCAGGGTTTCAAGATCGGAACACAGCGTTCGCACTTCGCCGGCGGCGGCTTCCCGCTCCGGGGTCACCAGCTCCAGCGCATCGAGCGTTTCGACGTGCCGGTCCCGGATGGCCTGGATTCCGCCCAGGGCTTCCAGCAGCCGCCGCTCCTCGCACGCCCGGGAGACCTGCAGCAGTGCGTCGGTGATCCCCGACATGGCCGAGGCCACCACCAGGGGGCGCTTTCGGATGCGGCCGGCCACGATGCGCGCCACGCGCTGCATCGCCTCGGCGCTGCCCACCGAGCTCCCGCCGAACTTCATGACGATCATGGGATCAGGCTTCCGGCAGGGACGAGGAGATCCATCCGGGAACGAAGCGCCACACGACCAGGCCCAGCGCCGCGCCGGCCAGCGTGTCGATGGCGTAGTGGAATCCGCCGTACACCGCGCCCACCGCCAGGGCGGGGACGAACGCGAGCAGCACCCAGAACGCCTTGCGGCTGTAGGTCCAGGCCATCATGAGCACCGTCACCGCCACCGCCACGTGGGAACTGGGGAAGGCGGTGCCCACGGACGAGCCGTGCCGCAGCACCCAGTGGACGAGCGGCGGCATGAACTGGCCCATGGCGCGCGGGTCGGGCGGAGTGAAGCTGTAGAAGGGGCCCGCCACCGGGAAGAACAGATAGATGGTCAGGCAGGCGAAGAACGCCGCGGACACCGTGCCCAGGTACACGTGGAATTCCCGGTGCCGCTTGCTCAAATAGAGCACCAGCCCCAGGGATGGCACCAGGAAGTAGTAGCTGAAGTAGGCCAGGTGCAGGTACTCGGACAGGAGCGCCTGGGGCGCCCAGTCGCGCAGGTCCACGCTGGGCTGGCCGCCGAAGATCCAGTTCTCCCAGCCGGTCACCGGCACGTCGAAGTAACCGCTGGTGAACGCGCGGTTGAGCAACCCCGCCTCGGAATAGAAGAGCGGGGAGATCATGATCGGGTACCAGTCCCGGATCCACTTGAGCGCAGAGGGAAATCGGCCGGTGGCCGAGAGCGCCAACAGCAGCCCCAGGGCCAGCCGCGTTGCCAGGAGCAGCCCCGGCTTGTGGACGTGGCCGCCCTTGAGGACCAGTACCACCGTGGTGATCACGAGATAGGCGGCCAGCATGACTTCCACCGGGCGGAGCCCCGGCCGGTCCAGCGCGCGCGTCTCCGCCCGGGCGCCGGGCAGGGTCCGAGTCGCGCCGTCCCCCAGGGACGGGATCACCTTTGCTTCGACTTCGTGCAGGTCCTTCAATGGATCCATCCCGCGGAGCGATACCAGTCCGCCGTGTGCTTCATTCCGGACTCCAGGTCGAACCGGGACCGGTAGCCCAGCTCGCGGCGCGCCCGGTCATCGGAACACACCCAGAATCGCTGCGACAGGTCGCGCACCTTTTCTTCGTTCAACACCGGCGTCATGCCCCTCGGCGTCACCGCCTGGTTGATCTTCGCCAGGATCCTGGCAAGAGCGATCGGCGCCGGCAGCGTCAGTGTCCGCCGCCCCAGCACCCGGGCGATGGTCCTCGAAATTTCCAGCGTGCCGTGCACTGTGCCGTCGGTGGCGAAGTAGGTGGACCCGGCCTTTCCATGCTCCCCGGCCAGACGCAGGGCCAGGGCCAGGTCGTCCACGTGGATCATGCAACTCTTCTCGGTCCCGCCGATGAGATGCGGGCAAATGCCCATCATCACGGTCTTGAACATCACCAGCACGGCCTTGTCCCTCGGACCGTACACCACCGGCGGGCGGACTGCCACCACCGGGACCCGCCCGCGAAATTCCACCGCCAGGGCCTCCTGGGCCAGCTTGCTGCGCCCGTAAGGCGTGACCGGATAAGGCGGCTCGCTCTCGTCCAGCAAGTGTCCGTCGGGAGAGGGGCCGGCCGCAGCGAGGCTGCTCACCAGGACCACCGGAGGCGAACCGCCGGGACGCCCGGCGCATGCTTCCAGCAACGCGCGGGTGCCCTGAACGTTGCTCCGGGTGAACTCCTCCGGGTCGGCGGTTCGCACCACGGCCGCCACGTGGTGCACCACGTCGGCGTTTCGCACGAACTCCGCCAGGGCGTCCGCGTCGGCGAGGGATCCCATCACCAGGCGGGCCCCCAGGGCTTCCAGGTGCGCCCGCTCGCTGGAAGGGCGGACCAGCGCGGTGATCTCGTAGTCTTCGCGCCGGAGTTCCCCGGCCAGGGCCCCTCCGACGAATCCCGAGGCGCCCGTGATCGCCGCGCGCTTCACGTAAGCAGGCGCTCCACCGGCGCCTCGTAGACGCGATAGGTCTTGTACACCCGGGCGCCGATGTTCTCGATCGGCCGCCGCATGGCGATGTTGTCCTCCAGCACCCAGGACATTTCGCCCGAGCTGATGCCGCGGGCCATGCCGCGCCGGAAGAGCTCGTAGACCAGCCCGGCGTCGACGCCCATGTTGCGATAGCCCTCGATCACGCCCAGCATCAGCACCCGGCACATGCGGATCTTCCGCTTATGCCACAGGAACTGGAACAGCCCGAAGGGAAACAGGCGCCCGTTGCAGTGCTTGAGCGCCTCGTACAGGTCCGGGAGCGCCACCGAAAGGCCCACCGGCTTGCCTTCCACCTCGGCGAACAGGATCAGGTTGGGGTCCACCGCCGGTCTGAGCGAGTGCGCCATGTGGGCGATCTCGTGGTCGGTGAGCGGGACGAACCCCCAGTTCTTTTCCCACGCGCCCTTATAAATCTCGCTGATCAGCCGCACGTCGCGCTCGAAGTTCTTCATGTCCATCGGGCGGATCTTGATCTTCTTTCGCTCCAGGATCTTCGGCACCGACTGCTTGAGGCGTTCCGGGAAGCTGGCTTCCTCGATGAAGTAGGCCACCAGGTCCTTGACCTTCTCCAGGCCCGCCCCGGTGAGGAGTTCCGGATACCACGTCGGGTTGTACGGCATCATCAGCACCGGCGGGCGTTCGAAGCCGTCCACCAGCAGGCCGCAGTCGTCGTTGGTGGAAAAGTTCATGGGCCCGCGGGCCACGGTGAGCCCCTTGCCCGTGAGCCAGCGGGCGGCCTCCCGGAGCAGCGCACGGGCGACCTCGGGGCGGCGCTCCGACTCGAACATGCCAAAGAAGCCCACGGAGTCGTTCCAGTAGCGATTGTGCTCGGTGTTCCGGATGGCGGTGATGCGGCCCACGATGCGGCCGGAATCCCAGGCCAGGAAGTTCTGGATCTGGGAATGTTCGAAGAACGGATTTCGGGCGGGGTCGTGAAGCAGCCGCTGGTCGGTGAGAAGCGGCGGCACCCAGTTGGGGTCCCCCTTGTAGATCTGCCAGGGGAGCCGGATGAAGCTTTCTAGACCCTGCTTGTCCTGGACCGGCCGGACTTCGACCGTCACGGAATAAGCCCCATCGCCCGGCCCACCTTTTCGAACTTCTCGAGCACGAAGTCGAGCTGCTCGCGCGTATGCGTGGCGATGTAGCTGGTCCGGATGCGGCACGAGTTCTCGGGGACCGCCGGGCTGACCACGGGGTTGGTAAAGACGCCCTCGTCGAACAGGGTCTTCCAGAACATGAACGTCTGGCTGGACTCGCCGATGATGACCGGCACGATGGGCGTCTCGGCCACGCCGATGTCAAAGCCCAGGCGGCGGAAGTTGTCCATCATGTAGCGCGCGTTCTTCCACAGATTCTCGCGACGCTCCGGCTCGTCGCGGATGATCCTGAGAGCGGCGAGCACGGTGGCCACGGCGTAGGGCGGCATGGAGGCGCTGAAGATCAGCGGCCGCGCGTGGTGCTTGAGATAGTCGATCACCTTGGCGTCGGCGGCCACGTAGCCGCCGATGGAGGCCAGGGACTTGGAGAAGGTGCCGGTGATGAGGTCGACTTCGGCCGAGACGCCGAAGTGCTCGCAGGTGCCGGCGCCGGTCTTGCCGATGACGCCGGTCGAATGGGCTTCGTCCACCAGCAGCCGCGCGCCGTACTGGCGTGCCAGCTCGAGCAGCTGCGGCAGGGGGGCAAGGTCGCCCTCCATGCTGAAGATTCCGTCCACGGCGATCAGCCGTCCGCGGCGGGGCTCCACCCCCTGGAGGATACGCTCCAGGTCCTGCAGGTCGTTGTGCTTGAACCGAATGGTGTCGCCGAGCGACTGGAAGCAGCCGTCCACGATGCTGGCGTGGTCGAGCTTGTCGATCAAGACCACGTCGTTGCGGCCGACCATGGTGGCGATCGTGCCCAGGTTGGTCTGGTATCCGGTGGAGAACACCAGAGCCGCTTCCTTGCCGCAGAAGTCGGCCAGCTCGCGCTCCAGCTCCTCGTGGATGTCCAGCGTGCCGTTCAGGAAGCGGCTGCCGGTGCAGCCGGTGCCGTAGCGCCGCCCGGCGTCCTCGGCGGCCTTGAGCACCCGGGGGTCGTGAGTGAGCCCCATGTAATTGTTGGAACCGACCATGATGATCCGCTTGCCATCGATGACCACTTCGGTGTCGTGGGATTCCTGGATGGCGCGGAAGTACGGATACAGGCCGGCATGGCGCGCTTCGTCCGCCTTGGTGAAGGCGAAGGCTTTGCGGAACAGATCCGTGATCTGCGCGGAAGCGGCCTGGTTTCCGGGGATTGCCTGCGACATGAAAGCTCCCTTGCCGAAAGGGGCGGTCCAGCCGCCCGTCGCCCCGGGCTGGAACGCGTGGTTATTAATTGATTTCAACGGAGTTACAACTGCATTTCGGGGCTAAGAAAGCACTTTAACCTCCCGCGCGAGCCCGTGTCAATCCGGGGACCCCGGGGAGCAGCGCGGGGATGCCGGCCTTGGCCGGGGGTTGGAAGCGGTACTACCTGGGGAGCAGCACCATCCGGCGGGTCACGGTGGCGCCGCCGGATTCGAATCGAAGGAAGTAGAGGCCCGCGCTGGCCCGGGATCCCGAAGCGGCCCTGCCATCCCACTCCAGCCGGCCCTCGCCGGCCGGGAGCAGCCCATCCAGAAGGGTACGCACCTTCCGGCCGTCGGCGGCATAGACCGAAGCGGTGGCCCTGGACAGCGAGGCCAGGGAGTAGCGAAGGCCCACCCGTCCCCGGGAAGGGTTCGGAACCGGCATCGAGAGCAGGAGCTTGGCCGCGGCCCCGCCCGGTCCCACGGCCAGGGGCGGCGTAAGGTCGGTGTAGCTCGCCAGGCGAATCGTGTCCACGAACCAGCCTTCCCGCTGGGTGCCGCCGTCCGAGCGCAGGCGGAACCGTATCTTCACCGGGGGTTTGCCGGTACCACACCAGGCGGAAAGATTGATCCGCTCCTCCACGAACTTGTACTTGAGCGCATCGTAGACCGGCGCTCCCAGCGGTTGCGCGCCTCCGGCGAAGGCCCCGCTCGTGCCCGCGCCGGCGCCGGTGTATCTCCCCGGCAGCGCCGTCCATGTGGCCCCGGAATCGGCGGACACTTCCACCGTGCCCGCGTCGTAGTCCTGCTCGATGTCCCAGCGGGTCCAGAAGAAGAGATAGGCGTTCGAGAGTCCGGACAGGTCGAAGTTTGAAGTGCCGGCCATTCGATTGTCGGCGTTGAACGCGTAGTAACCCGAGGGGCTGTCCGTGAAACTGTGAGTGGGCGAGGAAGCCAGCGTCGCGGTCGTGCCCCAGGTGCCGCCGGTCCAGTTGCCCATCCCGGATTCGGCGCTGTCGGCAAAAATCGTGGTGGGCATTCCGGTGAGCACCTGGAAGGAATCCGTGCCCGAGTAGCCCCCGTCGTCCGTGAAGCGCACGCGAAAACGAAGCACCGTGCCCGCGGCCGTGGAAGGCGGCAGGTAGATCGTGAAGCCGGAGTCCAGCGGCGCGGCCGTGGCGCCCGGCGCGATCGCTCCGAAGGTGGAGAGGCTGTCGAGCACCGCGCTCTGGTTGTCGGAGCTCGAAAGGGTGGCGGTCAGCGTGCCCAGGCTGCTCTCCCCCAGGCCGCGGTTCTTGACCGCGAACGATAGGTAACCGCGCTGGCCGGCGTGCAGGAAGCCGTCCCCGCCCACCAGGGCCTCGCCCTGCACTCGAAGGTAGCGCCCCGCGATGTAGCACTCGACCATGTTGGACTTCACCTGTTCCATGGCCAGGGGCAGGATGCGGGAAGGCGCGGGCCAGAAGTAGTCGTCCTGGTTTCCGGCTTCGATGGTGACCGAGTACATGCGCGGCTTCTCGGCGGTCTCGCCGTACATCCAGTCGTCCGCCACCCCGTTGGCGTTGTAGAGCAGCCTCGGCGCATTGCCGTACGCGTAGTGGGTGTCGGCGCCCATGTCGTCCACCCACTCGAAGTAGGCGAGCGAATCGGGCGACATGATGTTGGTGTAGCCGTACGGCACCAGCAGCAGGTCGCTGAACGTGTGGTAGTTGATCCCGGTGGCGAAGTGGAGCGAGTCGCACAAGTTGCGGATCGCCCGGGTTTCCGGTTCGGAGAAAGCGGCCGTGCCCCGGTAAGCGTCGTTGCCGCGGGTGGGGCTGCTCCCTATGTTGTCGACTCCCCATTTCAGTCCGAAGTTCCGGTTCAGGTCCACGCCGTCCTGTGAGTTCAGGATGCCGTTCTTGTCGTTGTCCTGGGTGTTCTTGCGCCACAGGCCAAAATTGTGGGTGCTCACGTAGATGCTCTCGTTGACCGCATAGCCGTCCGGGTTCAAGAGCGGCGCGAAGTAGATCTCGCGCTGGTCCAGCAGGTAGGTGAGATCGGGATCGGTCCCGTAGCTCCCGGCCAGTCGGCCCATGAAGTAGAGCAGGTTCTGCATGCCTTCGGGCTCGCGGGAGTGAATGAGCGAATTCAGGAACACCCGCGGCTTGGGCCCCGGGGAGGGGCCGGTCATCTTCACGCACCAGACCGGCCGGTGGCGGTAGCTCCATCCCATGGTGTCCACCCGGGAGAAGAGGCCGTGGGTGTCGGCGGCGAGGAGAGAGTCCAGGTAGGCCCTGATCTCGAGCGTGGTGTAGAAGCCGCCCATGGAACCGGCGCCGAAGGCCGGCACGGAAGATGGGCGTGCGCTAAAGCGGGAGGGGCCTCGCCGGCGGCCCAGCTCGCGGTCCGCGCGCAGGGAAAGCGTGCGGCCCGGTGAGGGATCCAGGAGGACCACCGGCAGGCCCATCGCCCGCAGCCGGGCGGCGTCCGATTCGTCCCCGAGGATTTGCGCGAACCGGCCTGGGCGGGCCTGGGCAATGTCGAAACCGCCCACCATGAGTCTTTCGTAGGTTGCCGGAGAGGACAGGGGCACTTCCCAAAGGCTGGTCTCGGCCCGGGCGGGCGGGCCGGCGGCAGCGCCGAGGAGCAGGGCACCGAGAAGAGCAAGGGCTCCCCTCGGAGCCGGGCGCGTGGCCAGATGTCACCTCATTCGAAAGGGGCAGCAAAGGACGAACGGGAGCGCTCGAATGGGCTATATTCTACCAGATTCCGCCGTCGGCCGCGCGCCGTGCGCGCCCTGAGCACCGTTGGATGGGAGCCCCGCTTGATACGTCGCTTCTCTGCCATGCTGTTTCTGCTCTGTCTTCCCGCGGGCGCGCCGCTCGCCTCCGGCTCTCCGGTGATGGAGCCGCGGTTCCGGGGCGTGTGCTGGGAAGCCGGGGGTGAAGTGAAGCCGGCCGATCTCGCGCGCGTTCGTGACCTCGGCGCCGGCTGGATTTCCCAGACTCCCTTCGGGTGGCAGGCGGCCGCCGACCGGCCGAAGTTCCACATGGCCACCAAGAACCTCATGGGTTTCGGGCCGATGTGGGGCGAGACCGACGAGGGCATCGCCGTCACCAGCCGCGAGGCCCGGTCCATGGGGATGCGGGTGATGCTCAAGCCGCACCTGTGGGTGCGCGGGGGCGAGTGGTGCGGGACGATCCGCATGCGCACCGCGGAAGACTGGCGGGAGTGGTTCCGCTCCTACACCGAATTCGCCGTGCACTACGCCGCCCTCGCCGAGCGCGAGCACATCGAGACTTTCGTGGTGGGGACCGAGCTCAAGGGAACCAGCAGCCGCGAGTCCGACTGGCGCCGGGTGATCACCGCGGTCCGAAAGGTCTACCACGGCCAATTGACCTACTCGGCCAACTGGGACGGTGAAGTGGACAGCGTGCGTTTCTGGGACGCGCTGGATTTCATCGGGGTGCAGGCCTACTATCCGCTCTCGGACAAGCCCAGCCCGACGCTCGAGGAGCTCAAGGCAGGTTGGACGCCCGTGGTGCAGGAACTCGCGGAGACATCCCGGCGCTGGGGCCGGCCCATTGTCTTCACCGAAGTGGGCTACAAGAGCAGCGAACTGGCGGCGGCGCGCCCGTGGGAGTGGGAGCCGCAGGGCCCCCTGGACCTTGAATTGCAATCGCGCTGCTACGAAGCGCTGTTTCAATCCACCTGGGGCGAGCCCTGGTTCCGGGGACTGTTCTTATGGAAGTGGCATCGAGACGACCGCCGCGAGGGAGGGCCCGAGGGCCGGGGATTCACCCC
This sequence comes from Candidatus Eiseniibacteriota bacterium, assembly GCA_025351485.1. GTDB lineage: Bacteria > Eisenbacteria > RBG-16-71-46 > RBG-16-71-46 > JACRLI01 > JANXVU01. The sequence continues at coordinate 39,311 of JANXVU010000075.1, forward strand.
GCAGCGCAAACCCGCAGAAGCTGTCGCGCGCCGGTGGTTTCGGGCCGCTGGCTAGCAGACCAAGGAGAATCACCATGCCCGAGATCCGGCCATTTCGCGCCTGGCGCTACGCCCAGGAGCGCCACGACCTGACGCCGCTCATCGCTCCTCCGTACGACGTAATCGGCCCCGAGCTGGAGACCGGCCTCCGGGATCGCGATCCCCACAACGTGGTACGGCTGATCCTGCCCAAGGACAAGGCCGGCGCGCCCGGCAGCCGCTACGATGTGGCCCGCGCCGAACTGGAATCATGGGCTTCCGCGGGCGTGCTGGCCCAGGACGCCGGTCCCGCCTTCTACCCCTATCGGCAGACCTACCGCGTGGCCGGGCGCGAAGAGGCCAGCCGCGTGGGGTTCATGGGGCTCCTCAAGCTGGAGCCCTTCGGCGCCTCGGTGATGGCCCATGAGCACACGCTGGAAGGCCCCAAGGAAGACCGCTTCCGGCTGCTGCAGGCCACCCGGGCCAACCTGAGTCCGGTGTTCGTGCTGTTCCAGGACCCGGGCGGCGAGGTGCAAAAGGTACTGGCGCAGGCCATGGCCGGCCCGGACGCCTCGCGCGCCGCGCGGCCGCAGGGAGAACGGGACGAGATGTGGGCGCTGTCCGATCCGGCCGCCTGTGAACGGCTCCGCCAGGCCATCCTGACCCAGCCTCTGGTGTTCGCCGACGGCCATCACCGCTACGAATCCGCTCTGCGATACCTGGAATCGCTCCGTGCCTCGGGCAAGGCTCCCGGCAGCGCCGAATCCATGCTGGCGTTCTTCGCTCCGGCGCCCCAGCCGGGCCTTTCCATTCTTCCCACCCACCGGGTGGTGCACTCGCTCACCGAGGACCGGCTCGCCGGGCTCGAGGCGCGCCTGGGCCAGTTTTTCCAGGTGCGGGACGCCGGAAATTCCAAGAACGCTGGCGAAGTGCACCGCTGGGAGCAGGAGGCGCCCGGCAAGCCCGGCCGGGTGCTGGGAATGGCCCTGCGCGGAAAGCACCGGCTGCTGGAGCTGACACTCAAGCCGGACGCCGCCGAGCAGGCGTTCGCGCATGTGCCGCGACCGCTCCAGGAGCTGGACGTGACCGTGCTGCACGAGGCCATCCTCAAGCCCTATCTCGGAATTGGGGAGGCGGAACTGAGCGCCCAGACGTGCGTCCGCTACCTGCACGAGTCCATGGAGGCGCTGTTCGAACTGGAGGGGGACGCCCAGGCGGCCTTCCTGTTGCGTCCGACGCCGATCGAGTCGGTGTTCAAGATTGCCGGGGCGGGCCTGCGGATGCCTCAGAAATCGACGTTCTTCTATCCCAAGCTGGCGACCGGGTTCGTGCTGCACCGTCACGAAGCGTGACGCTTGAGCAGCTTTCGGCTGGTCCCGTCCAGGGGCTGTCCGAAAACTTCCTTCCGGGCCACCACGAACAGTTCACCGCGCAGCCGGCTGCGGGATGCGATCGTCCCCCGCCACACTTCCGTGGCGATCCGCCGGTTCATGATGAAGTGGGTGAGGCCCGGCAGTTGCTCCACCAGGCGCGCAGCCGTCCCCAGGGAGGACTGCAACTCCTCGCGGGAAGCGGCTCGGGGAAGTCCGACCATCCCGTGCAGCGCGCCCGGCCCGGCGCGCCGCTCCAGCACCAGGCCGTCCCGGACCGAGATGATTCCCACGCATTCCTCCTCGCGAACCTGGCGGGGACGTTTCCTTGGAGCGGGTACATCGGCCGTAAGGTGGAAAGCGTGGGCGCCGCACAGCTTCTTCACCGGGCAGCGGGGGCAGGCGGGGGAGTCGGGCAGGCACGTCGTGGCTCCCAGCTCCATCATCGCCTGGGTGTGCAGCGCGGCGCCGGACCGGGGGGGCATCAGCCGCGTGGCGAGTTCCCAGAGCTGCGCGGGCGCCATGTCCGGCACGCCGGGCCGGGCCGCCAGGCGTTGCAGCACCCTGGCCACGTTCCCATCCAGCACCGGGTGGGCGAGGCCATAGGCGATCGAAAGGATCGCTCCGGCCGTGCTCCGGCCTATGCCCGGCAGTGCCATGGCCTGTTCCAGTTCCCTGGGGAAGCGCCCCCGGTGCTCGCGCACCACGACCCGGGCGGCGCTCCGAAGGAAGCGGGCCCGGCGGTAGTAGCCCAGCCCCGACCAGGCGGCGAGGACCGCGGGTTCATCGGCCGCGGCCAGGGCGCCTGCGTCCGGAAAGCGCTCCAGGAACTCGGAGTAGTAGCCCATCACCGATTCCACCCGGGTCTGCTGGAGCATCACTTCCGAAACCCAGATGGCGTAGGGATCCCGGGTTTCGCGCCACGGCAGCAGGCGGTGGGACTTGCGGTACCAGGCGTGCAAGGCGCGCCGGAAGGTGGCCGGATCCAGGGCGGGAGGGTGGACAGGCCGCCCGTGGCGCGGAACCATCAGCAGGACCCCCGCATCGGAAGGGGGACCGGCTTTTCAGTTTCGGCGAAACCTGACTTGGTGGAAAACATACAACAGGTTTTCTCCTTTCCAGGGGCATCGAGTCAACCCTCATCGCACGGAGGCACGGAGTTGGAGCCATCACAGCGCCCGCGCGCGGTTTTCGCGGTCACGGACATGTTCTTCATGAGCAAGATCGAAGCGGCCCTCCCGGCAGCCCCGGAGCTCGAAGTGGTCTGGGTGAGCCAGGGCGAATCCATCGCCGAGGTCTGCTTGCGGGTGCGCCCGGCGATGGTGCTGGCGGATTTGCAGGATCAGGCGCTGAATCCTTTGCCGGAGCTCGCTCGCCTCAAGTCCGAACTGGGATCGGGCATCCGGATCGTTGGTTTTTTACCGCACGTGCGCATGGACCTGCGGGAAGGGGCGGTTCAGGCGGGGGTGGACAAGATCCTCACCCGCTCTGCCATCACCAAGCTTCTGCCGGATATCCTGATGGAGGCTGCCGGGATCACGCGAGCAAATCGATAAGCCAGTTATTTGCCACAAATACGCATTATTAGCTTCATGCAGATCCATATTCACGCTAAAACAGATGAATTGGGTTCCCAATGGGTTTTTTTCGGGACAACCCCTTGACAGAGGGTGGCCTGCTGTCCCAACTTTCCCGCTTGTGAAATATGGGGGCTCGACTCTGGCTACCCCGTACGGAGAGTTCGCGTCTTGAGGCTGTATTTGGCGCGGACACGAGCCTGCATGATCGACCCCGCATCCTGTGCTCAAGCCGATTTGGGTCGTCAACCCAGGAACTGCGAAAGGAGGGATGCCCAAGGTCACCACGGGGATGTTTGAACGAACGTTTCCGTTATGGCCAAGGGATGCGAGGCCCGGCACGACCCCGGTTCGGAAGGTCCGGCCCGGAATCGCCGAGCAGCGCGGCCATCCCGGTTTTCCAGAGGTCCACGATGGGCCTGCTTCAACCCCTAAAACCTCACCATGAAGGAGGAGGAATTCAATGAAGAAGATTCTTGTCGCGGTTGCGTTGGTCAGTGCCCTTGCGGCCACGGCTGCTTCCGCTGCTAGCTACGAAGGCAAGTGGGGCGTTTCGCTCGCCAACTCGTCATTCCCGGTCGGCGTGACCTTCGGCCTGGGCAAGACTGCCGCGGTTGACCTAGGCGTGGGCTTTTCGAGCTCCAAGTCCGGTGTGGAGGGCGCCTCCAGCCTTTCCAACTTCGGCGTCGAAGCCGGCGTCCGCGGCGCGCTCATGCAGACCGAGAATGCGAACCTGTTCGTCCGCGGCTTCGGCAGCTACTACAGCGCGGCCAACTACGGCAGCTCGTTCGTCCGCAACGCCACCGGTGACACGCCCAAGCTGAACACCATGAAGTTCGGCGCCCAGTTGGGCTTCGAGTGGTGGCCGGCCTCGATCGTGTCGGTGTACGCCCGTCACGGCATCGCCTACACGTCCCAGAAGTCGAACGCCGATGGCGCGGTCGCCGCCACCAGCTTCGGCCTCGAGGGCGAGACGCTGGGCCAGGCCGGCTTCTGCCTGTGGTTCGGCGGCAAGTAGTCGAATCCAGTACCGAAAGTAGTTAAGATCGGAAAGCCCGGGGGCCCCCGCCTTCGGGCTTTCTCTATGGGTCCCCGGCGCATTGAGGCTAGAATCAGGGACATGGAACGCGAATTCACCGATCCGCTTGGCCGCACCATCCACTTCCCCTGGCCACCGCGGCGCGTAGTGAGCCTGGTGGCCAGCCAGACCGAGACCCTGGCCCTGCTGGGGCTGGGGGAGCGCCTGGTGGGGCGCACCCGATACTGCGTGGAGCCCCGGGGGAGAATCGAGTCGGTTCCGGTGGTGGGCGGCGAGAAGAGCCCCGATGTTCAATCCATTCTGGCCCTCTCGCCCGACCTGGTGGTGGCCAACAAGGAAGAGAACAAGAAGTCCGACGTGGAGCGGCTGGAACAGGCCGGAGTGGCCGTGTACGTGGCCTACCCCAGGACGCTTCCCGAAGGGGCCGCCATGATCCGCGAGCTCGGGGCGCTTACCGGGACTATGGATTTCGCCGGGCGCCTCGCCGCCCCCATCGAGGAGTTGCTGACCCCCGGTCCGCCCCCGGAACGGCTGGGTGGACTGTGCTTCGTCTGGAAGGAACCCTGGATGGCCGCCGGAGGGGACAACTTCGTACACGACATGATGCGCTGGGCCGGCATCCGGAACCTGGGAGAGCGGTTCGAGGGACGCTACCCCAGGGTGATGCTGGAGGAGGCCATGGCGCTGGAGCCGGAGGTGATCCTGCTCCCGGACGAGCCCTACGCGTTTTCGGACAAGGACCGCGGCGATTTCGCCGGCTGGCCGAACGTCCCGGCCGTGGCCCGCGGCCGGATCCTGAACTTTGACGGAAAGATCATGAGCTGGTATGGCCCGCGCATCGCTGAAAGCCTGAAGAGCCTGCGCAGCCTGGTGGGAGGAATCTCGTGAGCGCCTGGATCAAGGTGGATGCCCCCGCCGACCTGGCCCCCGGCGAAGTCGTGATCGCGCGAGCCGGCTACCAGGAGTTCGCCGTCTGCAACGTGGACGGCCGCCTCCACGCCGTCTCCAACCGCTGCCCCCACCAGGGCGGCGACCTCGGCGACGGTTTCCTGGAAGGCCCCTGCCTGCACTGCCCCCTCCACGGCTGGGCCTTCGACGTAAGAACCGGTGAGCCGGCCTACGCAGCCCAACCCGGCAAGATCAAGGTCTACAAGGTCAAAGTGGAAGATGGGCTCGTGTGGGTGGAAGCGGAGGAAGGGTAAGCGGCGGCGGGGCCGGCGGATGGGACGGGGGGCAGGAAGCGAGCGAAGCGAAGCGGACAGGGCCGGGGCGGAAGGACGGAGGCGCGGCGGGGCGTTACTTCCCCCTCGCCTCAGGGCTCGCTGCGCTCGCATTCGGCGCTGGGAAGGGGTCTGTCCACAACTTTGTGTAAACGGCCGCTCACCGCAGTTTAGATTCTTCCAGCAAACACGATCGTGAAGTGGTTCAGCGCCTTGGCCCAGTCCCGGATCGGCATGGTCCAGCGC
>JANXVU010000143.1 GCA_025351485.1 Candidatus Eiseniibacteriota bacterium
GAGATGGTGATGCCCGGGGACAACGTGCAGATGGAAATCGAGCTGATCACGCCGATCGCGATGGAGAAGGAACTGCGGTTCGCCATTCGCGAGGGCGGCCGCACGGTTGGCGCCGGCGTCGTCGCCGAGATCATCGCCTAACAAGGGATTTACAATGCCTGGGCAAAAGATTCGAATCAAATTGCGCTCCTACGATCACGTCATGCTGGATTCCAGCGCCGGCGAGATCGTGCGGACCGCCAAGCGCACCGGCGCCCGGACCTTTGGTCCGGTGCCTCTGCCGACGCGCCGCACCGTCTACACCGTGAACCGCTCGCCGCACGTCGACAAGAAGTCGCGCGAGCAGTTCGAGATCCGGGTGCACAAGCGCCTGATCGACATCGAACGCCCGACCCAGCAGACCATGGACGCGTTGATGCGCCTGGACCTGCCGGCCGGCGTGGACATCGAGATCAAGCTCTAGCGCCAGCAGTACACCCGCGTCCTCCGGGCGGGGCCATCCGGCCCGCAAGACCCGCGACGCTCAAGGAGATGCCGTGAAGCTTTCACTGTTGGGCAAGAAGCTGGGGATGGCCCAGATCTACGACACGAACGGCGACGCCATTCCGGTGACCGTCGTCCATGCCGGCCCGTGTCCGATCATCCAGGTGAAGACGGGTGACAAGGACAAGTACGACGCCCTGCAGATCGCGTATGGCGAGGCCAAGCTCAAGAACACCACCCGCGCGGTTCGCGGCCACTTTGAAAAGGCCAAGGCCGCTCCCTCCCGGGTGCTCAGCGAAGTCCGCCTGAGCGGCCCGAGCGAGTACACGGTCGGGCAGACCTTGACGGTGGAAATGTTCGAAATTGGCAAGTATGTCGACGTCTCGGGCGTCACCAAGGGCCGGGGATTCGCCGGAGTGGTGAAGCGCCACGGCTTCAAGGGCGGCAAGGCCACGCACGGCACCACGACGCACAAGCAGCCCGGATCCATCGGTTGCAGCGCGTACCCGTCGCGGGTCATCAAGAACAAGAAGCTGCCCGGTCACATGGGAGCGGCGAATTTCACGGCCAAGAACCTCAAGGTGGTGGGGATCGACAAGGAGCGCAATCTCCTGTGGATCCGCGGAGCGGTGCCGGGTCACACGAACGCCTACGTGGTCATCCACCAGCAGGACTAATCGTCCGGGCCGGGTTCGGCGCCGAAAGGAAAAAGGAACGCAGAGATGGCATCCGCCAAGTTGTATACGAAGACCGGGGAAGGAAAGGGCACCGTGGAACTGCCCGCCGCCCTGTTCGACAAGCCGTGCAACGAGCACGTGGTCTACGAGGCCGTGAAGGCCTACCTGGCCAGCCAGCGCCAGGGCACGCACAGCGTCAAGCACCGCCACGACATGAAGGGCGGCGGAGCCAAGCCCTGGAAGCAGAAGGGCACCGGCCGCGCCCGCGCGGGATCCAACATCTCGCCCCTGTGGGTGGGCGGCGCCCGAGCTTTCGGCCCGGTTCCCCGTGACTACGGCTACCGCGTTCCGCGCACCATCCGCCGCGCCGCGATCAAGGGTGTCATGACCCAGCGCGCCAAGGAGGGGGCCGTCCTGGTCATGGAGGCCCTGGAGCCGGACACGCACAAGACCAAGGCGTTCGTCGGGCTCCTATTGAAGCTCGGCCTCACCGACAAGAAGACCCTCGTGGTCACGGGCGGCATCAGCGCGAATGCCGTGCGCGCCAGCAAGAACATTCCTGGCGTCGCCACCCTGCCGGCCACGCAGCTTTCGGCCTACGACCTGGTGAGCCACGACGCGCTCGTGTTCACGCAGGATGCGCTTGCCAAGCTCAGCGAGGTGTTTGCGTCATGAAGGATGCGCGCCAGATCGTCCACCTCGCCCTGATCACTGAAAAGGGCACGGTTCTGCGGGAGAAATTCAATCAGTACCTGTTCCAGGTGCACCCGCGCGCCAACAAGATCGAGATCAAGAAGGCAATCGAGACCATTTTTCCGGTGAAGGTCGCCTCCGTGCGGACCCAGAACCACGACGGCAAGGCCAAGCGCCAGGGTGCCTTTGCGGGCCGCCGTTCGAAGTGGAAGAAGGCCATTGTAACGTTGAAGGAAGGCCAGTCGATCGACCTGTTCGAGTCGCTGTAGCCCTTCCACCTGGAGAACGCTGATGCCACTGAAGAAATACCGACCGCTGACACCCACGCAGCGCTACCGCGTGACCAGCGGCTTTGATGAAATCACGGCCACCGAGCCGCACAAGCCCCTGACGGAGTTCCACCACCGCGCGGGCGGGCGCAACAACTACGGCCACACCAGTGCGTGGTTGCGAGGCGGCGGACACCGGAAGCTGTACCGGATCATCGACTGGAAGCGGAACAAGGACGGCGTGCCGGCGAAGGTCGCGACCATCGAGTACGACCCGTACCGCTCGGCCCGCATCGCGCTGCTCCACTACGCGGACGGCGAGAAGCGCTACATCCTGGCGCCGCTGGGCGTCGAGGTGGGCCAGGTCCTGATGAGCGGCGACACCGCGGAAGTGCGCAACGGCAACTGCCTGCCGCTCCGCAGCCTGCCGCTGGGCACCAACGTGCACAACGTGGAGCTCACCCCCGGACGTGGCGGCCAGATGGCCCGCGGCGCCGGCTCCTTCTGCCAGTTGATGGCGAAGGAAGGCGCGTACGCCCAGTTGCGTCTGCCTTCGGGCGAGATGCGGCTGGTGAACATGAATTGCCGGGCCACCATCGGCCAGGTCGGCAACGTGGACCATGAAAACGAAGTGATCGGCAAGGCGGGCAAGAGCCGCTGGCTGGGTCGCCGCCCGAGCGTTCGTGGCGTGGCCATGAACCCGGTCGACCACCCGATGGGTGGTGGCGAAGGCAAGACCTCCGGTGGCCGGCATCCGTGCAGCCCGTGGGGCATGCCGTCCAAGGGTTATAAGACGCGGAAGCGCAAGCTCTCCGACAAGTACATCGTCCGCAGACGCACCAAGTAGCTCAGGGAGCCCGAAACTATGTCGCGTTCCATCAAGAAGGGCCCTTTCATCGACGCGAAGCTGGCGAAGAAGATCGATGCCCTGAACACCGCGGGTGAAAAGAAGGTCTTCAAGACCTGGGCCCGTCGCTCGACGATTTCGCCGGAGTTCGTTGGCCACACGCTGGCCGTGCACAACGGCAACAAGTTCATCCCCATCTACATCACCGAAAACATGGTGGGGCACAAGCTCGGCGAGTTTTCGCCCACGCGCCTGTTCCGTGGCCACAGCTCGCACGTCGAGAAGGCCACCACCAGCCCACCCGCCAAGTAGCGGCGCGGGTACCAGGGAGTCGATATGGAAGCGAAAGCCATCGCCAAGTACATCCGCGTCACGCCCCGGAAGATGGGCCAGGTCCTGAGCCTTATCCGTGGCCAGCGGGTTGAAAACGCGCAGCAGATCCTGATGTTCACGCCCAAGAACGCCGCGCGGGTTGCGGCCAAGGTGCTCAAGTCGGCGGTGGCCAACGCCACCAACAACTCCGAGGAGCGCGTGGACGTGGACAACCTCATCGTGGTGGAAGCTGTCGCGGGCGCCGGTCCGACGCTTAAGCGCTGGCTGCCCCGCGCCCAGGGTCGCGCCACCCCGCTGCTGAAGCGCACCTGTCATGTCACGGTCGTCGTCGGCGACCGGAAGAGCCGGTAAGGAGCCGTTCGAGAATGGGTCAGAAATGTAATCCGATCGGTCTGCGTCTTGGAATCATCAAGACTTGGGATTCCCGGTGGTTCGCCAAGAAGGAATACGCGGAACTGCTGAAGGAAGACCTGCTCCTGCGCAAGTACTTGAAGAACCGCCTGGCCAAGGAGGGAGTCCCCAAGATCCTGATCCAGCGCACGGCGAACAAGGTGATCGTCACCATCAAGACGGCACGTCCGGGCATGGTGATCGGGCGCAAAGGCGAGCAGGTCGAGAAGCTTTCGGCCGAGCTCCGGCTCCTGACCAAGAAGGACATCGACATCAAGATCGAGGAGATCAAGCGCGCCGACCTGGACGCCCAGCTTCTCGCGGAGCACGTGGCCCGGCAGCTCGAGCAGCGCGTCTCCTTCCGCCGCGCCATGAAGCGCGCCATCGACTCCGCCATGCAGCGCGGCGCCAAGGGCATCCGCATCATGTGCGCCGGCCGTCTCGGCGGCGCCGAGATCGCCCGCACCGAGAGCTACCGCAAGGGCCGCGTGCCCCTGCACACGCTCCGTGCGGACATTGACTACGCCATCGCGACCGCCCGCACCACCTTCGGGACCTGCGGCGTGAAGGTCTGGGTGTTCAACGGCGAAGTTCTGGACAAGGGTGAGCTTCAGCCCGCCGTTTCCACGGCTTCGGCCTAGCAACGATCGAGGATACGACCCATGTTGATGCCGAAGCGCGTAAAACACAGAAAGCAGCACCGGGGCCGCCGCTGGGGCAAAGCCGTCCGGGGCGCCACGGTGGCGTTCGGGGAGTTCGGCCTCCAGGCGCTCGAGCCGAGCTGGATCACCAACCGCCAGATCGAGGCCGCCCGCGTGGCCATCACCCGCTACATCAAGCGTGGTGGAAAAATGTGGATCCGGGTGTTCCCGGACAAGCCGGTCACCAAGAAGCCGGCCGAGACCCGAATGGGCAAAGGTAAGGGCAACCCCGAAGAGTGGGTTTGCGTGGTCAAGCCGGGCCGCATCCTGTTCGAGCTCGAAGGGATCGCCGCCCCGGCCGCGCGCGCCGCGATGAAGCTGGGCGCGAGCAAGCTGCCGCTGCACACGAAGTTCGTGATGCGCGAGGACGCCCAGGAGGCAGGAGCATGAGGGAATTCAAAGCGAAGGCGATCCGCGAAATGACGGCCGATGAGATCAAGCTGAAGATCAACGATCTCCGCGACGCTCAGTTCAAGGACCGTTTCAAGAACACGATGCGCCAGCTGGAAAACTCGCTGAAGATCCGCGAGACCCGCCGCGCGATCGCGCGCCTGGAGACCATTCTCCGGGAGCACGAGACCGGCATCCGCAAGCTGGGTACGCATTGATGGAAGCAGGAGCCGAGGTGTCCATGGCCGTTCAGGAATTGGAAGAGAAGCGCGGCCGCCGGAAGGTCCGCACGGGCGAAGTCGTCAGCGACAAGATGGACAAGACCGTGGTTGTGAAGATTGACCGGCTCGTGCTGCACCCGACGGTGCACAAGTATGTCAAGCAGACCCGCACCTTCAAGGTTCACGACGAAAAGAACGAGTGCAAGGTGGGGGACAAGATTCGCTTTACGGAGACCCGCCCGATGTCCAAGCACAAGCGTTGGCGGTTCGTGAGCTTCGTCGAGCGGGCGAAATAGCGAGGATCCCATGATTCAACTTCGCACCATGCTCACGGTGTCCGACAATTCGGGCGCGCGCGTGGCCCAGTGCATCAAGGTCCTGGGCGGTCACCACCGGCGCTACGGCCGCCTCGGTGACATCGTGGTGGTTTCCATCCGGGACGCCATTCCTGGCGCCCAGGTCAAGAAGGGCGACGTGGCCAAGGCCGTCGTGGTCCGGACAGTGAAGGAGCAGCGGCGCAAGGACGGATCCTACATCCGGTTCGACCAGAACGCCGTGGTGCTCATCGACGACAACCGCGAACCGCGCGGGACCCGAATCTTCGGCCCGGTGGCTCGCGAGCTGCGCGAGAAGGAATTCATGAAGATCATCTCGCTCGCGCCGGAAGTGATCTAGGGGATCCCATGGACTTTCACAAGAACGACAAGGTCGTGGTCCTCTCCGGCGACAACGCCGGGACGGTAAGCCGCGTGCTGCAGGTGCTGACGAAGAAGGACCGGGTCATCGTTGAAAAGGTCAACTTCATCAAGCGTCACACCAAGGCCCGGGGCCAGGGCCAGCAGAGCGGAATCATCGAGAAGGAAGCGCCGATCCACTTTTCCAAGCTGGCGCATTTTTGCGACCACTGCAATCGCGGCGTGCGCATCAGGGTCCAGGGGACCAGCAAGAGCCGCACGCGGCACTGCGTGAGATGCGACTCCGTCATCACCAAGGGTTAGCCTAACACTCGGGAGCCGGGCGGACCGCCAATGGGCGGTATCCGGCGGAAGAGCCCAGGGAGAAGAACTCAAGTGGCGAAAGATAAAGACAAGGAAGAAAAGGCCGCTCCGAAGGGGGCTCCGAAGGCCGGGAAGTCCAAGGGCGGTCCGCCCGATGGCGCCAAGCCCAAGAAGACCAAGGCCAAGGACGCGGCGCCGAAGGCAGCGGGCGTTATCGAAGTCGGCCCGCCGCCGCGCCTGAAGAAGGTCTTCGAGACCGAAATCACGCCGGCGCTGATGAAGCACTTCGGCTATGGAAACGTGATGCAGGTGCCCCGCCTTCGCAAGATCGTGGTGAACATGGGTGTCGGGGACGCGCTCAC